>NZ_JAUSYD010000001.1:6890076-7204834 GCF_030816615.1 Streptomyces sp. B1I3 | reverse complement strand
CACGATCTCCTGGGGGCCGCTGCCCTTGAGCGCGTCGGTGACGTCGGCGCTGAAGGCGGTGTAGCCGCCGGTGTGCTCGGCGACCTGCTTGCCGTTCACCCAGACCCGCGCCTGGTAGTCGACGGCGCCGAAGTTGAGCTTCAGGCGGTCGTCGCCGCCCCGCTTGCCGACCGACCAGCTCTTGGGCACCGTGACGAGCTTGCGGTAGAACATGTGGTCTTCGTGGCGCTCGAGTCCGGAGAGCTGGGACTCGACGGGGTAGGGCACGGTGATGCGCTCGTCGAGCGCCTTGCCGAAGACCGGCTGCTCACCGGCGGTGGCTCCCGCGAACTCCCAGGGTCCGTTGAGGTTCTTCCAGTCGTCGCGCACCTGCTGCGGGCGGGGGTACTCCGGCAGCGGGTTGTTGCGGTCGACCTTGTCGCCCCACGGCGTGGTCAGCCGGTGCGTGGAGAGGTTCTTCGCCCTGCGGCTGATCTCCGGGACGGTCTCGTCGCCGTTCTTCAGACCGCCCTCACCGTCGTACGCGAACCTGACCTGCTGGCCCTTCTGGACGGCTGCGCCCAGGGTGACGACGAGCGCCTTGGGGTTGCCGGACGCCCTGACCACCGACTTCACGGGCATCGGCGTGGTGTCCGCCTCGATGGCGAGGTGGTTCTTCACGTCCTCGACGCCGCTGAGCTCGTTCTCGAAGGTCGCCTGCACCTCGAGGCCGTTCCCGGCGACGCTCAGCCCGACCGGGTAGACCTCGAAGTCGGACGGCGGGGTGAAGGCCGACTCGGGCACGATCTGCTTGGCCAGCTTCGCGCTCGACCAGCGCAGGAACATGTTCGCCCCGCCGGTGTCCTGGAACATCTCCAACCGGAACGAGTGCGGTTCACCGGCCTTCAGGGCGACCGGCGCACTGGTCTGCTCCTTGTCCCAGTCCGGCTGCCAGTGGTCGATGACGGCCTTGTCGTCGATGAAGAGCCGGAAGCCGTTGTCACCGATCGCGGCGAAGGTGTAGTCGCCGGTCTCCGGGGCCTGGATCTGCCCCGTCCAGCGGGCGGTCGTGTGCTCGGTCTTCCCGGTGGCCGACTCGAAGGCACCGGTCAGGCCGGGGAAGTTGATCTCCGGGTCGAGTGCGACGGCGCCGAGCTTCGCGAAGTCACGGGCGCCCGGGGCGGACATGGCGAAGTACTCGCCCTTGAGTCCGTGCGGCTCGGTGGAGGGGTCCTCCGCCGTGAACGCCGATGCGGAGGCGGCGCCCGCGGCGGGGGCTGCGGCGGCGGCCGGGACCAAAGTGGCCCCCAGGGGGAGCAGCAGCGCCGCCGTACAGGCGAGTGATCTGAAGAGCGTGCGGGGGCGGGCAAGTTGTCGTATCAAGGCGTCGTCCTCGTCGAAGAAGCCGGAGTGCCCCGGACCGCGGAGCACTGCACATAGTCGAACATTGAGCCACAGCCTCAAACACCTGACAACGGTCGTGCACGCAGAATTTTCAACGATAGAAAATTGAGACCGTCCCTGTCCCCCACGCCGGGCACGCCTGGCCCGGCGAGCGGCGTCGCGCCGCCCACCGGGAGCCGGGCCGGGGTCCGGCGATGGGCTACTGCGGCATAGCCGCAGGCCCCGTGGCCCAGGACGTGTTCGGACGGTCCGCGAGGCGGTAGGTCAGCGACCCTCCCCGGGTGACCAGCCGGGCAGGCGTCCAGGAGCTGTCGCTCGTCCGTCCGTCGATCTTCACCGCGTCGATGTACGGATGTGTCGCATCAGCCTGCGGAGCGCTGATCGTGATGTCCGTACCCTGCGGCCGGTCCAGCACGGCGGACGGGAAGAGCGGCGCCCCGAGCAGCAGGGTGGCGCTGCCCGGCGTCCGGGGGTAGATCCCCAGGGCCGAGAAGACGTACCAGGCCGACATCGTGCCGAGGTCGTCATTGCCCGGCAGGCCGCGCGGGCCGGTTCCGTACACCGTGTCGACGATCTCACGTACCGTCTCCTGGGTCTTCCACGGCTGTCCCAGCGCGTTGTAGAGCCACGGGGCGTGGATGCCCGGTTCGTTGGTCGGGTCGTAGCGCAGCGCGTCGCCGCCCTTGACCGACCAGGAGCCGTCCGCCTTGTGGAAGAAGGCGTCGAGCCGCTTCGCCGCGACGTCACGGCCGCCCATGGCCCCGGCGAGCCCCTGTACGTCCTGCGGAACCATCCAGGTGTAGGTCGCACTGCTGCCCTGGGCGAAACCCCGGTCGCTGCCGGGGGCGAACGGTGTCAGCCAGGAGCCGTCGACGTTGCGCGCCTGGGCGTAGCCGGTCGTTCCCGCACCGTCGCCCGCCGCCGGGTTGAAGACGTTGCGCCACCAACGGCCGCGTTCCTCGAAGGCCTTGGCCTCCTCGTCCCGCCCGAGCAGGCGGGCCCAGCGGCCGAGCGCGTCGTCGGCGACCGCGTCCTCCAGGGTCTCGGCGGCGCCGCCCCAGCAGTGGCAGACGTCCTGGGCCGCGTAGTGGGATTCGAGGTACTGGGCGAGGTTGGGCCGCTGGCCGGCGCACTGGCCGGGGCATCCCGCGTCGGAGAGGCCGTCCGGGTGGGGCACCGTGGCCTGGCGGGCCAGGGAGCCGAAGGCGCCCTCGTGGTCGAAGTTGCGTACGCCCATCGCGTAGAACGTGGCGAGGGTGGCCGCCGAGGGATCGCCCGTCATCACGTGGGTGGCGCCGTTGACGTGCACCCACCGGTCCCACACGCCGCCGTTCTGCCGGGCGAAGTTGTACAGCGACTGGGCGAAGTCCCCCGCGATCCTCGGCTTGAGCAGGGCGAGGAGCTGGATCTGGGCGCGGTACTGGTCCCAGCCGGAGAAGTTGCTGTACTGCGCCCCCTGGTCGCGCGTCACGCGGTGCGGCACGCCGTCCATGCCCGGGTAACGGCCGTCGGTGTCGCTGATGAGGTTCGGCTGCATCAGTGAGTGGTACAGCGCGGTGTAGAAGGTGGTCCGCCGGTCCTCGCTGCCCCCGCCGATCCGTACGGAGCCGAGCTCCCGGTCCCAGGCGCGGGACCCGGCCCGGGCCACGTCGTCCACGCCCGCCCGGGGTGCGATCTCCTCGCGGAGGTTGGCCTCGGCCCCCGCCCGGCTCACGTACGAGATCCCGATGCGCATGTGGACGTCGGCGTCCGTGGTGGTGTCGAAGCCGACCCACCCGCCGGACCCCTTCCCGGCGCGGTCGGCTCCGGTGGCGTATCCCTCGCCACCGCTTCCCGAGGTCGCACCCGGGGCGAGGGCGCCGTCGCGCCAGGTGCCGGTCGAGGCGAAGTCACGGTCGAAGGTCGCGCTGAAGTGCAGCCGGTAGTAGCTCTTGCGGTTGTTGGTGCCGCCGTTGGCCCGCCGGCCGCAGAACGCCCCGGTGAGCACCGACCCCGTCACCTTGCGGTGCGCGGCGTCGATCTCGATGTCGGCGTCCTCGCTGCCGTTGAGGGAGTTGGACACCCGGAAGAGGAGATTGGCGGGCTTGCCGGCCGGGAAGCCGAAGTCGGCCACACCGGCTCGCTCGCTGACCGCCAGGTCGGCGGTGGCTCCGGATTCCAGCCCGACGGTGTAACGGCCCGGTACGGCGCGTTCGTCGGCGTGCGAGAAGCCGGACGCGTAGACGGCGTCCTTGGTGTCGGCGGACGGCGAGGAGGTCACGTCGCCGACGAACGGCATGATCGGCACATCACCGGCGGCACCCGGATTGCACCCGGCGCCATTGACGTGGGTGAGGCTCAGTCCCCGCATCCGGGTCACCCCGTACTCGTAGCCGTTGGCCGCTCCGGTGCTGGTCTGGTCGCCCGTGGTGCTGGTCGGCGACCAGGCGATCATGCCGTACGGGAGGGTCGCACCGGGGAAGGTGTTGCCACCGCTCGCCGTGCCGATCAGCGGATCGACGTAGGCGGTGGGGTGCGCGACGGGCGCGTCGGCCTGGGCGGCCGGCGACACGACGGCGCCGGCGAGCGCGCCGGTGAGCGCGAGCGCGGCGGCTCGCGCGGCGAGGCGCCGGGCCGCGCGGGACGGTTTGGACGGCATGTCTCGGGTACCTCCGACAGGTCGGACAACGTTGTCAATCCCTCCGGACCGCGCCGAAGGGCTTCGATCGATGCGGGCCCGAGCGTAGATCCCCGCAGCGTGCGAGGGAATGCCGCGGACGGAGGCCGACGGTGAACGAGTGGTGAACGGACGCCCCGGGAGGCGCTGCTGACACCATGGAGACTGCTACCCCGCCATCCGGCAACCCGGCGACCCGGCCATCCGGCAATCCGGCAATCCGGCAATCCGAAGAGGAGACACGTGATCCGCTGGACGTACGCCTTCATCGACCGGCCCGCCGCCGTCGCCGCCCGCGCGACAGCCTTCTGGGCGGAGGTCACGGGCACACACGCCTCCGCCCCGTGGGGCGAGCGCGGCGAGTTCACCACGCTGCTCGCGGACGGGGCCGACGCCTGCCTGGCGACCCAGGCCGTGGGCGGGCCGGGCGGCGCCCACCCGGACCTGGCCGTGGAGGACATGGCGGCCTTCACCGCGCGGGCGGGCGGGCTGGGCGCCGTGCTCGAGACCCGGAAACCGGAACTCACCGTGCTGCGCTCCCCCGGCGGCCAGCCGTTCTGCCTCGTGCCCTGGCGCGGCCGGCAGACCCGGCCGCCGGTCCTCACCGGTCCTGCGGGCGTCACCAGCCGGCTGGACCAACTCTGCGTCGATGTGGCCCCGGCCGCGTTCGAGGCGGAGGTCGCGTTCTGGACGGCTTTGACCGGCTGGGACTCACGACCGGCCGATCACGCGGAGTTCCACGTCCTGCGTCCGCTCCAGGACCTGCCTGTCCACCTGCTCATCCAGCGGCTGGACGAGCCTCGCCCGGCCGTCCGCGCATCCGGATGTGGCGTGTTCCGACCTCGATGCCGGACAGGCCTGGCACGAACGGTGCGGCGCCACGTTCGTCCGCCGCGGCGACGGATGGACGGTGATGCGGGATCCGGCCGGCGGCCTCTACTGCCTGACCGGACGCGACCCGGTCACGGGCGAGTAGCCGGGTGGGTGGTGCCCCGGCGCGACGGCCGGGGCACCGCCGCCGCCCGCCAAGGCGTCGTGATGGCCGGGCGAGGCTCGGTGGCCATCCCGCTGCCGATGGCGAAGCCGGGATGCGGAGGCTGGTTGCAGGCGGTGTTCTGCCATGCCGGCGCCGTCCCACCAGCGGTGATCTTCGCTGGACCTGCCCCGCCTCCGCACCCCTGGAGACGTGGCTCGTCGTGTCCCTCGACCGGCTCCGGCAGCAGATTTTCGGTAATCGGCGCCGCACCGTCACCCGCGAACAAGCCCGCGAAGTTTTCGGTGGTCCCCGCGTCCGACTGTTGGCGTGAGGATGTGTCATGCGGTGCTGCGGTGCTAGGTGAAACACGGCAGGAGTGTGAGCAGGGGCCTGCCGAGCTGTGTGCTGTAGTGGGCGGGTTGCCGTCCAGCAGCCGGCGCAGTTGGCGGGGCCGCGGTGGATCGCACGGGCCGTACCCACGACAAGGCCCCCGACCGTGAGGTCGAGGGCCGCCACATCGTGCGGTGACTACCGGCGGGGCTTGAGGGGCTCGCAGCCGCTCACGGTGACGACGCCGTCTTCCTTGGCGAGCGTGATGATGATCCGCTCGTCCGCGTTGGCGGACTTGATCTTTGGCATGGTCAGGTCGCCGGTCGGCTCCGTGGTGACGGAGCAGAACTCGAAGACACCCTTCTCGGCCCCGGCGGATGTGTAGGTTCCGGCGGGGATGTCCTCGCCGACGAGGTAGTCGCCTGACGGGTATTCGGTGACCCTCTTCGGCTTGGGCTCGGGCTTGGCAGGTGCCGGCTTCTCGGCGGCCGGCTTGGCGGGTGCCGGCTTCGCGGACTCCGTGGCTGCGGGCGCGGTGACTTCAAGGATCGACGCCTCGTCGTCAGCCTGATTCGTGTCGTCACCGACAGCCAGGCCGAGGACGATCAGTAGCGCGAAGACGCCGAAAATGCTGCCGAGGACTATGCCGACGACGGCCCCGGCGCCCATCTTCTTCTTCGGGGGCGGCTGGTAGCCGGGGCCCCCGAACTGCCCGGGTTGCGGCTGGCCGTAGGGCTGCTGCGGGTACTAGTTGCTCATGGTCCCCCCAAGGATGTGCGTGGATCGGGATGATATCGGCGAAGTGGTGCGGGTGCGTCGCAAGGGCACGAACGGGCACAGCAAGGTGACGGAGCCCCGGCCGGGAACGGCCGGGGCTCTCTGTGCACCGACAGCTGTCGTCTGCGCGGGGGCCCCGCCGGTGAGGGGGAACGTCCCGGTGGGGGTGAAGGTGTCGGGTGCGGCCGGTTCGCGGGCGGCGACGGCCCGGGCGCCACCGACGAGTCCGGCTCCGACGGTGAGTCCGAGCAGTCCGGTGAGGAGCGGCGTGATGCGCTCCTTCGGCGCGGCTGGTGGGGTCGCGAAGAGCGGCGGCGCGCCGGCCGGGGATACGCCGGGTCGCGGCGGCACTTCGGTGGTCTTGGTCCCAGGGATGCGTGGGGATCGGGATCGTGGATGGAGACCGGTGCAGGTGCGTCTGATGCATTCGAACTGATGACGTTCAGGGACGCCGCGCACGACAGCGGCCCCGGACTGTGAGGTCGGGGGGTGGGCAGCAGAACCCCTTGGTAGGGTGCGCCGATGTCATCGATCAAGCGCTTCCAAGTCACCTTCGACTGCGCGGAACCCGAGCGGCTGGCCCTCTTCTGGTGCGAGGTGCTGGGCTATGTCGTTCCGCCCCCGCCGAAGGGGTTCGCCACTTGGGACGAGTTCAAGGGTGCGCAGCCTCCTGAGGAGCAGGACGCGTGGTTCGCCTGCGTCGACCCCTCGGGCGTCGGCCCTCGGCTGTACTTCCAGCGCGTCCCCGAAGGGAAAGCCGCCAAGAACCGGGTGCATCTCGACGTGCGGGTCGGCACCGGACTCGTAGGGAAAGAACGCCTCGCCGCGCTGGAGGCCGAGTGCGCACGGCTGGTCCCGCTCGGGGCGGTACACGTTCAGACGCTGTACGACGGCAACGACTCGTGCATCCCGATGCAGGACATCGAGGGCAACGAGTTCTGTATCGACTGAGCATCCTGCGAGCCGGCGAGCCGACCACCGGGAGCGCGGCGGCCGAAACCGGTGCGGACGTGCAGATCCCCGACTTCGAGTAGTTCTCCCCAGGCGCCTCCGGTCATGGAGATGGCGGCTGCAATGGAGTGCTTGCAGCCGCCATCTGCATGTGTGGGGGACTGCGTTCTCGCAGCTACGGCGTCGTGATGACCGGCCGGGGCGCGGTGGC
Organism: Streptomyces sp. B1I3; assembly: GCF_030816615.1. Taxonomy (NCBI): domain Bacteria; kingdom Bacillati; phylum Actinomycetota; class Actinomycetes; order Kitasatosporales; family Streptomycetaceae; genus Streptomyces; species Streptomyces sp. B1I3. The sequence goes on along the minus strand of NZ_JAUSYD010000001.1, from coordinate 7,197,550 downwards.
CATCCCGCTGCCGATGGCGAACCCGGGATGCGGAGGCTGGTTGTAGGCGGTGTTCTGCCATGCCAGCGCCGTCCGGTACATGGTGTCGTGGAGCAGCGTGGTGATCTTCGTGCCGGTCTCGTACGGCGTGGAGTAGATCCGCAGCGCGGTGTTGTTCGTGGTCGGCCAGACGACCTCCTCGCGCCAGTCGCCGAAGAGGTCACCGGAGAGCGAGGGGGTGGCCTTGGTGCCGTTGTTGGAGTGGACCGAGGCGCCGGTCAGCTGACGTGTGTCGCCGGAGGTGCCGTATTTGTCGATGTGGGTGCCGTCGAGGAGTTCGCGGGTCGTGTCGCCGTCCCACCAGGCCAGGAAGTTGGAACTGGAGGGCTTGCGGCTGGTGACGACGGAACCCTGCGGGCCTCGCACTCCGGAGACGGCGGAGGACCAGGACTCGGCGCCGGGGCTGCCCGGCCAGATGTCCGCGGACACTCCGCGGCCGTTGTCGCCGCTCGCCGGGGTGGACCACAGGACCGCGCCGGTCCTCGCGTCCGCCATCCACGAGGAGGGTTTCGAACCGTCCTCGTCGACCTTGAACTCCTCGAGGCCCGCCCGGGAGGGATCCAGGTCCCCTACGTGCATGGCGTCGCCGTGCCCGTTCTTCGTCGTCCACAGTCCCGCACCGTCGTCGTTCACGGCCATGGCGCCGTACACGATCTCGTCCTTGCCGTCGGAGTCGACGTCGGCGACGGAGAGCTGGTGGTTCCCCTGGCCGTCGTACCCCTTGCCGGAGTTGCTCGAGCTGCTGGTGTCGAACGTCCACCGCCGGGTGAAGGCACCTCCCCGCCAGTCCCATGCGGCGATGACACTGCGGGTGTAGTAGCCGCGTGCCATGATCAGTGAGGGTCTGGCTCCGTCCAGGTAGGCCGTCCCGGCGAGGAAGCGGTCGACGCGGTTGCCGTACGAGTCGCCCCAGGACGAGACCGTGCCGCGCGCAGGGACGTAGTCGACGGTGCCCATCGCGGTACCCGTACGGCCGTTGAACATCGTCAGGTACTCGGGGCCGGACAGGATGTAGCCGGAGGAGTTGCGGTGGTCGGCGGACGAGCTGCCGATGGCCCTGCCGGTGCCGTCGACGGTGCCGTCGGCGGTCTTCATGGCCACCTCGGCCTGACCGTCGCCGTCGTAGTCGTACACCTGGAACTGCGTGTAGTGCGCACCGGATCGGATGTTGCGGCCGAGGTCGATCCGCCACAGCCGGGTGCCGTCGAGCCGGATGCCGTCGACGACGGTGTTGCCCGTGTAGCCGGACTGGGAGTTGTCCTTGGCGTTCGTGGGCTGCCACTTGAGTACGAAGTCGAGGGCTCCGTCACCGTCCAGGTCACCGACGGAGGCGTCGTTCGCCTCGTAGGTGTAGGCGACGCCGTCGGGCGTCGTGCCACCGGCGGGCGGGCTGATGGGCACGTCCTTGTACCCGGAACGGAACTGGATCGCGTGCACGGAGTCGCTCTGCTCCACACCGTTGACCACCGCGCGCACCGTGTAGTCGGCGGTGGCGGGCGCCCCGGAGTGGAAGTAGTTCGTCGAGGCGGTGACGGGCGAGGCGTTGACCTTGGTGCCGGCCCGGTAGACGTTGAACGACACGCCGTCGGGGTCGGTTCCCAGCCAGCGCCAGCTGACGAGGTTCCCGCTGTCGGTGTGCACGCTGACGACGCCGCGGTCGAGCGCCTCGGCCTGCCGGGCCGTGGCGGCCTGCGAGGCCGGTCCGAGGGTCATGAGCCCGGTGGCGGCGAGCAGTCCGGCCGTCAACGAGCCGATCAGTGCGCGGCGACCGGAGCGGCGACGGCGGTGGGGCCCGGGGCGGGGGTGGGGGTGCAGAGGTTCCACGAGAGGCACCTTCTGGGTGGGGGCGGAGGTGGATTACACCCCGTCAGTTGCTCCCGGGCACCGAAAGGTTGCCGCCGTCTCCCGCCTTTCCCGCCGTTTCCCGCGCCCCGGCCCCGGGGGCTGCTCCCGCGACTTCCCGGCCTCCCGCCCTGCGAACCCCCGCCGCGTGCGCCGCGGAGTGCAGGGAACGCAGGGCGAGCAGCAGGACCCCGATGTCGTCGAGGTAGACGGGATCCGGCAACAGGTCCACGGGGGACACGGTGTAAATCACCGCGGCCCATACCAGCGCCTTGTTGTGCAAGGGGATCCCCGCGTCGGCGAGGAGCCGTCTCGCCCGGATCACCCGCACCAGGAGGACGGCCGCGGTGCCCGCCGCGAGCAGGGCGACGACCGCGCCGATGATCAGCCAGACCGAGATGTCCATGGCTCATCGTCTCCCGGGCGGGGCGCCGGAGCCGGCAGGTGTCATCCGTGGCTCCTGGCCTGTGTCCGGGCGCGGCGCCGCTTGAGGGCACGCCGTTCGTTCTCGTCCAGGCCTCCCCAGACGCCGGAGTCCTGCCCGTTCTCCAAGGCCCAGTCCAGGCACTTCTCCCGCACGGGGCACTGCCCGCAGACCGCCTTGGCCTCCCCGGCCTGCACGAGTGCCGGGCCGGTGCTCCCGATGGGGAAGAAAAGGTCGGGGTCCGCGTCGCGGCAGGCCGCGTGCGTGCGCCAGTTGTCCATGTCTGTCACTCCTTCGTATACCGGTGTTCGGCTGGGTCCGTCCTCATGCGGGTGACCGGCATCGAGCGTCCGAAACCCCAACGGGCCTGCTCGCAACGGCACACAGCCATCTGCCGGCCCGCGGTACGGGTGCGCCCGGGCTTCTCGGCCCTGTTCTCGTACAGCTACCGCCAGGTGGTGTGTAGCGCCGAGTAACCGCCATAGTCCTCGTTTCCCCTGGGCCGGCCGCCTCGTTGAGCTGAACGAGTGACGGTGAAGGGTGGGGTGGATGCGGCAGGACTGGGAGCCATAAGGCCTGATCGAGGTCTGGACGCTGCTTGAAGACGACATGAAAAGGGTGCGGAACAAGTCTGGGGCGACCCTGTTGGGTTTCGCGTTGTTGCTCCAGTTTTCACACCCCGTGCGGAGCGGAAGGTCGACAAGGAGCTCAACGCCGAGCTGAAGAAGATTCGAGGCAAGGAGGGCATGCTCCTGCGGGTCGCGGAGGACGCCTTGTCCGAGCCGTCCGGCACCGTGCGGCGGGTGATCTACCCGGTGGTCGGCGGGGAGAAGACGCTCAAGGCCCTCGCCGCGGAGGCCGCGGCGAACGAGGCCCGCTACAAGGCCCGAGTGCGTACGGTGTTGCGGTCGTCGTACTCGGCGCACTGGCGGCGGATGCTCTCGCCGCTGCTGGGTGCGCTGGAGCTGAAGTGCAACAACACCTCGTACCGGCCGGTGATGGACGCGATCGACCTGCTCCAGCGCTATTTGGACCAGCCGCTGAAGGAGGGGGTGTTCTTCGACCCGCGGAGAACGTGCCGCCGGCGGGGGTGGTGCCCGAGCAGTGGCGGGCGGCGGTGGTGGACGACAAGGGCCGGGTCGAGCGCATGCCGTATGAGCTGTGTGTGCTGGTCGCTCTGCGGGACGCGGTGCGGCGCCGGGAGATCTGGGTGGTGGGGGCGAACCGGTGGCGCAACCCTGAGGACGACCTGCCGGCGGACTTCGAGGACAACCGGGACGTGCACTACGCCGCGCTGGGCCACCCGCAGGACGCCGGGGAGTTCATCACCTCCCTGCAAGGCAAGCTCCGTACCTCGCTGGACCGCTTCGAACGCACCATGACGGAGGGCACGACGGGCGGGGTCGCGATCGTCAAGAAGCACGGCGAGCCGTGGATCCGTGTCTCCCGCGCGGCAAGCAGGAAGAGCCGGCGTCCCTGGTGACGATCAAGGGGGAGATCGAGCGGCGCTGGGGCACCATCGACCTGCTGGACATCCTGAAGTATGCCGAGTTCGACACCGGCTTCATTGAGGAGTTCACCTCGGTGGCCACCAGGGAGATGCTGTCGAAGGACGTGCTGCGGCGCCGGCTGCTGCTGGTCCTGTTCGAGCCGGGCACGAACATGGGGATCGTCGATGTAGTCGGTCCGCAGCCGCTTCAGCGAGCCCTCGACCGCTTGGACGACCCAGCGCCGGGAGCTGCCGCCGCGATTGGGGCCCTCGCCCATCGGTCCGTTGAACTTGGTCGCCAGCACGACCTCGTCGCGGCGTCCCTTGAGGGCCTTTCCGACGATCTCCTCGGTCTCGCTGTAGCCGTAGACGTCGGCGGTGTCGACGAAATTGACGCCCTCTTCCAGTGCCCGGTGGATCATGCGCACACAGTCGTCGTGATCCGGATTGCCCACTTTGCCGAACACCATGGTGCCCAGGCAGTAGGCGCTGACTTCGATGCCGGTCCGCCCCAGCTTCCGCATTCTCACGGTGGCCCGTTTCCCTTCCGCTGCTGTACTTGTTCGGTGCCCGCGCCGTCCGGGCCGCCCGGGCGGCTGGGGCGGCCCGGACGGCGCAGGCGTGTCAGGTCGGTCGCTCAGTTCAGCCGTTGTACGGAGCGGTGACGTCCAGGACCCAGGTGACGCCGAAGCGGTCGGTGAGCATGCCGTACAGCGGCGCCCACTGCGCGGGCTCCAGCGGATTCACGATGGTCGAGCCCTCGGCGAGCTTGCCCCACAGGGCGCTGATCTCCTCGGCGTCGTCTCCGCGCACGGAGACGAAGAACGAGTTGTCGCCCTGGTTCCAGGGCAGCTGCGAGGGCACGTCGTAGGCCATGACGTGGAATCCGTTGCCGCCGACCACCTCGCCCCACATCACCCAGTCCGCCTCGCTCTCGTTCCGCACGGCGCCCGCGTCCTTGTAGGTGACCGCGACAGTACGTCCGCCGAAGACGGACTGGTAGAAGTCCAGCGCCTCACGCGCGGTGCCCCGGAAGTTCAGGTGAGTGGTGGTCGTGACAGACATGACCTGCTCCTTGCCTCGATATGACATCGATATGACACATATGAGCCGTCGGCCGCCGATGCCGAGCGGCGGCCGTGACCAGGGGGCATGCCTCCCGAACGGCTCGTATGCCACGATGGCGGAGGTAGAGGACAGGGTGTGTCCGCTACTCCAGGAACGATGGGTGTCATGCATAAAACGTCCGCCCGGCTGCTCGCGCTGCTCTCGCTCCTTCAAACGACCCGGGACTGGTCCGGCGATGATCTCGCCAGGCGTCTTGGCATCACCTCGCGCACCGTGCGCCGTGACATCGACCGCCTGCGCGAACTCGACTACCCGATCACAACCGTCAAAGGACCGGCCGGCGGCTACCGCCTGGAGGCGGGCACTCACCTGCCGCCCATGCTGTTCGACGACGAGCAGGCCGTCGCCCTGGCCGTCGCGCTGCGGACCGCGGCCGTCGGCACCACCGTCGCCGAAGACGCTTCCCGCGCGCTGGCCACCCTCCGCCAGGTCATGCCGCCCCGCCTGCGCCACCGCATCGACCTGTTGCACATCACCGCCGTCCAACCGCCCGCGGCGGCCGGCGGCACCCCCCAGGTCGACGCTCAGGTCCTGATGGACCTGAGCCGCGCCATCCACGCCCGCGAGGAACTGCGCTTCGACTACGCCCCGGGCCCAAGCACCTCGGCCGATGACACCCGCCGCGTACAACCCCACCACCTGGTCAGCTGGTGTCATCGCTGGTACCTGGTGGCCTGGGACCTCCATCGCGAGGACTGGCGTACCTTCCGCGCCGACCGCATCCGCCCCCGCACACCCACCGGCCCTCGCTTCGCCCCGCGCGACCTCCCCGGCGGCAACGTCTCCACCTTCATCACCAGCCGATTCCGCGGCAACGACGGCACCACCACCGACTGGCCCTGCCGAGGCGAAGTCATCCTCCACCTCCCGGCCGCCGATGTCGCGCCCTTCGCCCAGGACGGAATCGTTGTGGAACTCAGCCCCCACCACTGCCGGCTCATCCTCGGCTCCTGGTCATGGACCGGCCTCGCCGCCGCCATCGGTCGCTTCGACACCGATATCGAGGTCATCGGCCCGCCCCAACTGGCCACCGCATTCGGGGACCTCGCCGCCCGCTACGCCCACGCAGCCCGCACCACAACACCAGAGACCGTCCCGGCGCGGTGAGAACGGAACTCAACACGCCGCTCAAGCCCTCCCAACCTCCGCCGCCGACCCATCCCCACCGGCCGCCGCAAGGGACACAGCCCCAGCCTCTCCAGCATCTACCGGGCGCCGGCCGAGCACGATGAGAGCCAGGCGTACCCGGAGGTCATCGAGACGGCGCACGCCGACTTCGCCGCCCTCCAGCAGCGCGACCGCTCAACCAGGTAGTTACTCAGCGCTCCACGCCACCTGGCGGCAGCTGTACGAGAACAGGGCCTTCTCCCCGGCCTCCGGTACGGGTGCGCTCCGGGCGCCTACGGGACATCCGGCAAGGGGGTGCCCGGGTGGGGGGCGGCCGCACAGGCGCTGTCCAGCCGGATGCGGTGGTTCATCACCGCATCCGGCTCGTCGACGATGTCCACCCGGGCCCCCGGCACCTCCAGGACGGCCCGGTCACCGATCTCCCGAGCCGGAACCCGCAGCAGGTGCAGCGGCGGTACGCCGGTCAGGGGGTGCGGCGGGAAGTCGAGGGGCACGACCTGCACGGTGATCAACGGCCGGTGCGCGGTCTCGGACAGCACCGCCCGCTGCTCTGCCATCACCTCGGGCCCGCCGACCCGCGTGTGCAGGGCGGCGGCCGGGAAGAGGGCCCAGAGCGTCGTGCCGCGCTCGCTCAGCCGCCGCTGCCGCTCCACCAGCAGCTCGACGCGCCGCTCCAGGCGCCCCGGTGCGTCGTCGTGGTGCAGGGTCCGGCGAAGCGCCGCCTCGTAGGCCGGTGTCCTCAGCAGTTCGGGGACCAGTGCGGGGTGCCAGGTCCGCACGAGCGCGGACGAGGACTCGATGCCGATGACCTCCTGCTGCCACGGCTCCATGACGTCCCGCCAGCGGTGCCACCATCCGGGCAGGTTCGCGGCGCCGAGCCCGGCCATGATCGGCTCCGCCTCCGCGGCCGGCACCTGGTAGCGGTCCAGCAGGACGCGGACCTGGCGGGCGTCGAGGCCGGTCTCCGCGCGTTCGATGCGCCGTACGGTGGCCGGGTGCGCGCCCAGGGCCACCGCTGCGGCCTGCAGACTGACGCCCGCGCGTTCCCGCAGCATCCGCAGGCGTGCCGCCAGGACACGGTGCTCGACCGTGGGGCCGGATCGGGGCCTCATGCGCGTACCTTCCTCGTGTGCTCCGATGCAGAGCGGCCCGGACATTCTGTCGCTTGCAAAGTATGCACTTTGCACCGAGAGTACATACATGTCGGAAATAGACACCTGCACTCGACCCAGCCAGGAGGACTCCGGCGGGCGCAGTGCACAGAGCTGGTGGATTCCCCGTCTCCCCAAGGGCGTCCCCGAAGCCCGGCACCGGGTGCAGCAAGCGCTGCGGGACTGGGGAGAGCCCGCGGACCGCGTCGAGGCCGCGGCTCTGGTGATCACCGAACTGGTCACGAACGCGGTGCAGCACACCGCGGGCCGACGGATCCGGTGCCGTGTCATGCGGACCCCGGGCCGGGTGCGCATCTGCGTGTGGAACCGCGGCCGGGGGCGCGTGCCCGTCCCGCCACGCCCGGCCGACGCCGCCGTGGGTCCGCGCGGGCCGCGGGCCCCGCAGCCGCGCCGCCCGGAGCCCTCGCATCTCCCCGGACAGGGCGCCGCCCCCCACGGCGGGCACCGAACCGGCGGCGCCGACGCCACGGGCGCCATGGAGCCGCCCCGCGCCCTCGGCGCGGATGGGCCGGATCCCCTGGGTGGCCCGGACACCGCGGACGGCCCGGACGGCCGGCCAGGCCTCGACGGCCTTGATCACCGCGTAGGCCCGGGCGACGGCGAAGAGATCGGCGACGGCGAAGGTTTCGACGACCTCGGCCTGGCGACACTCGCCGAGGACGGCCGTGGCCTCGTACTCGTGGACGCGCTCGCGGTGCGCTGGGGCACCCGCACGAGCCTCTCCGGCCGGCTCGTCTGGGCCGATATCTGAAGGCCCGGGCCCGGCTCAGACTCCGGCGGGCGCCGTCCGGCACTCCGGATGACCCCAGCCCTGCGGATTCTTCGCGATCATGTCCTTCGCCGCATAGGGCTTGCCGCAGTGGCACCGGCCCGCGAATCTCGCGCGGATCGTCCCGCCGGACCGCGACGTCTTCCCCGTGCCCGCGCCCGTTCCGGGATCGGTGGGCGCCCCGCCGGCAGCCCGGCTCTTGGTCGAGCGGGCTGGAGCCGGGACCGGCAGCTCCGCGGAGCCGTGTCTGGTCCCCGCCGCCCGCTGCGCCACGGCGGCCTCACTCGCGGCCTGGTCGGCGAGCGCGTTGAGCGGATCACCGTTCACCTGGTGCGCCGGTACGTAGCGGAAGCTCACGTCCCGCCCGGCCAGCAGCTCGTCGATGGCGACCACCAGCTCCCGGTTGGCGACCGGCTTCCCCGCCGACGTCTTCCAGCCGTTGCGCTTCCAGCCCGGCAGCCACTTGGTCACCGCGTTCATCGCGTACTGCGAATCCATGCGCACCTCGACCGGCACACCCGGGTCCGTGGTCGCCAGCAGCTCCCGCAGGGCGGTGAGCTCGGCGACGTTGTTGGTGGCGGTCCCCAGCGGGCCGGCCTCCCAGCGCTGCGGGCGCCCCTGGGCATCGGCCATGACCCACGCCCAGGCAGCAGGTCCCGGATTCCCCTTCGATGCCCCGTCACACGCGGCGATGATGCGCTCGTCCATGCCCCCGATCATGCCAGCACCCGGGATCAGGGCACGATCGAGTCGACGTAACCCCCGTCCACCCGCACTGCGGCACCCGTGGTGGCCGAGGCCTGGGGGGAGCTGAGATAGACGACGAGGTTCGCGATCTCCTCCGGCTCGATCAGCCGCTGCAGCAGGGACTGCGGCCGGTGCAGGCGCATGAAAGCGCGCTGGGCCTCGTCCCACGGCAGATCACGGTCCACGAGCTCGTAGACGAAATCCTCGACGCCTCCGGTGTGCGTGGGTCCGGCGATCACCGAGTTCACGGTGACTCCGGTGCCCGCCGCCTCCTTGGCGAAGCCCCGGGAGACGGCCAGCAGCGCCGTCTTCGACATGCCGTAATGGATCATCTCCGCGGGGATCGCGATCGCGGAGTCGCTCGCGATGTTCTGCACCCTGCCCCACCCCCGCTCGGTCATCCCGGGCAGGTAGCGGCGGATCAGCCGGACCGCGCTGAGGACGTTCGTGTCGAAGTAGGTGCGCCACTCGTCGTCGGTGATCTCCAGCGGTGGCCGGGAGCCGAAGATGCCCAGGTTGTTCACGAGGATGTCCGCTGCGGGAACGGCTTCCTGCAGCTCAGCCGCGCCCTCCTCCGTGGCCAGGTCGCAGGCGAGCGTGCGGACGGCCGCGTCCGGCACGGTGGCGCGGAGGCCGTCAGCCGCCGTCTCGAGCCGTTCCCTGCCCCGTCCGGTCAGGACGACGCCCGCTCCCGCCCCGGCCAGCCCGGTGGCGATGGCGAGTCCGATGCCCTGCGAGGAGCCGGTGACGACCGCTGTCCTGCCGGCGAGATCGATGCGCACCCTACGGTCCTTCCGCCACACGTCCGCTTACCGAGCGCCTCCATCCTGGCAGGTCGCACTCCGCTTCCACGGGAGGTGGCGGCTCCGGCACGACGGCGGCGAGGTCCGCGCGGGACGCGTGCGGGGCCCCGGCCGGCCGAAGAGGCCGGCCGGGGCCCCGCCGCGGGCCTCAGAGAACGCCGGACGCGGAGACGGCGATGGCCGCCTTGGTCTTGCCGGTCGAGGAGCCGTACGACTCGATCTTGCGGACGAGCTCCATGCTGGACTCGTCGGCGACCTCGCCGAACACGACGTGCTTGCCGTCCAGCCACGGGGTGACGACGGTGGTGATGAAGAACTGCGAACCGTTGCTGTTCGGGCCCGCGTTGGCCATCGAGAGCAGACCCGGCTTGTTGTGCTTCAGGGTGAAGTTCTCGTCGGCGAACTTCTCGCCGTAGATGCTCTTGCCGCCGGTGCCGTTGCCGCGGGTGAAGTCGCCGCCCTGCAGCATGAAGTCCGGGATGACCCGGTGGAACGGCGATCCGGCGTAGCCGTAGCCGTGCTCGCCGGTGGCCAGGGCGCGGAAGTTCTCCGCGGTCTTGGGGGTCACGTCGTCGAAGAGGTTGAACACGATCCGCCCTGCGGGCTGCTCGTCGATGGTGATGTCGAAATACGCCTTGATGGTCATGAGGCCATCCTGACATCACCGGCCGACCGTGCGTGCACAGCCCCCGCCCGGCGCGGCTCCCACCGCCCTCCCCGCCCCGCCGCACGAGTGCGGCGCACCACGGCGGTGAGGCCACGGTGCGCCGCGTCGCGCAGGCGATTGCCGCAATCCGGTCATGCGGCCGGCCGCTCAGCCACTCGATCGGCCGGTCGCTCAGGCCGCTCGATCGGCCGGTCGTTCAGCTCGCTCGATCGGCCGGTCGTTCAGCTCGCTCGATCGGCCGGTCGTTCGTACGACCGCTCGATCGGCCGCTCGCTGCGCCGGTCACGCCGGGCGGCTCGTTCAGCCGTGCCGTCCGGCGGTCACCGGCCCCGGGTCAGCGCCGGCCGCCGCGGTGCCGGCCCCAGGACTCGGAGTCGACCTTGTGCCCGCGGTCGTCGCGCAGCGTCGCGGTGTCCCTGGCGTCCCATACGTAGTGGCGGCGGTCCTGGTAGACGTCGTGCCGGGTGTCCCGGCCCACGCCGGTGTGGACGCGGACCGACGACCGGCCCGCCAGACGCAGGTCGAAGGTGTAGGTACGGCGGCTCTCGTCGGTGAGCGTCCAGTCGCGGAGGTCGACGGCGTGCCGGCCGGTGTTGGTGACGGTGACCCACTCGGCGTTGAGGCTGCGGTTGGAGCCGTTGTCGCGGCCGGGGCCCTCGTGCTGGATCTCGCCCAGGACGACCGCCGAGCGCTGGGCCGGGCGGTTGTGACCCTGGTGGTGGTCCCCCCAGCCATCGGCTGTTGCCGGCAGTGCGGCTGCGGCGAGCAGGGCACCGGAGGCGAGAACGGTGGCGGTGATCCGTCGTGCGGAACGGGACATGGAAACCCCTCATCAAACGGGCCCGGAACGGTGTACCGGGCGTTGTTCGGCCCCGGCGACGTGCCGGGAACGCAAACTTTGTCCCGCTTTCACCGTGGCTGGAAGATGCCCTGGTTCGTGTGACAAAGTACGGACATTCCTGTCACACACGACTGCACCTGGCACCGATATCCACGGTCGTATACCTGTCAACCGTTGACCGTTGCACCGACCCGTTCGGGCGGCCGTTCCCCTGGTCACGGCGCCCCCCGCACGCCCTGCCCCTGCTCCCCCGGCACCTCCGTCCGGAGAGCACCGGCCGTGTAACAGAAGCGAAAGCGCTTTCCTGGACTGCAGTTCCATTACCGCCGGGAAAGCAGTTCGCGCGTTCGAGCCGTCACCATCCATCGCGAAGGTGCGATCCGGGCACGCTGCCCTCCACCTGCGACGAAGGCGTTCATGGGCGCCATCGGATCCAGAGCCATCGTTCTGGCCAGCAGGACACCGACGGCCAGCGGAAGCAGGGTCACGGCCAACGCCGTGCCGGCGGTGGTCAGGTGCTGGATGCGGGGGCGCCGCTGCGCGTCGGGGAGCATGGCTCCATTCGACCAGCGGCACGGAGTCCCGTAATCGGGCGGCGTACTCAGGCCCGCCGCTTCCCGGTACTCATTCGTCCGGGCGCGAGGACGGAGGCCCGCCGGGAAAGGCGCTCTCCGCGCACCCTCACAGGCGTGGCCTGACCGGTCGCCCGGCTCGTCACAGCTGGTCCCGGGGCGCGCTGGACGGGCCCCAGTGGGAGAACCGCGGCAGCCACTTCACCCGGTAGTCGGCGTGACCGGCGTGCTCGGCGGCCATCTGGCGGACGACGAATCCGAGCCCGACGGCCCGGCCCGAGGCGAAGTCCTGCGCCGGACGGTCCGTGTCCAGGGCGGCGATCTCCTCGTACTCGTCCAGCAGCACCCGGTTGGTCTCGATGCGGCGCAGGGTGCGCGCCGGGTCCTGGAAGGCGATGTGCCGGTCGTAACCGCGGGAGCGCACGACGAACGCGATGCCGCTCGTGCGGTCGTGCACCTCGCCGGGCGCCTCGGCGGGGCACCGCCATCCGTCCCCGCCCGCTCCCTGCGCGATGCTCTCCTCCTCCGCCAGGCGCGCCCGCACAAAAGCCAACAGGTCCGTGTTGTCTGCCATCTGGTTCCGCATCCTTCGCCGTCACGGACCGTGGCGGACACGCACGCCCCGCCACGGGTCCGTCCTACTCAACCAGCAGAGGATGCCTCACGGGCGCGTCGCCCGGGGAGCCCGCACCCGTCACCGTCCGTATGACGGACACGGTGCGCCCACCCGGCGGCGGGGCCGAGCCGGTTCCTCAGGGCTCCACGACGATCTTGCGGCCCAGTCCTGCCCTGAAGCGGTCGATGGCCTGCGGGTACTGCTCGAGCGGCAACCGGTCGCTGATGAAGACGGACGGGTCGAGCACCCCGGTGGCAAAAAGTGCGGCGGCGCGTTCGTAGCTGTGCAGGACCGCCATCGACCCGGTGATGGTGATCTCCTGGTTGTAGATGCGGTACGGCTCGATGACCGCCGTCGTGGCGTAGTCGGCCACCCCGAACTGGAGGAAGGTCCCGCCCTTGGCCACGCGCCCCAGGCCGTCCTGGATGGCACCGGCGTTGCCGGTCGCGTCGATGACGATGTCCCAGCCGCCGGGCCGGTCCAGCTCGTCGGCCCCGGCCGCGGACCGTGAGCAGCCGAGGAGCCCGGCCGTGGCGAGGCGGTCGGGGTTGACGTCGAGGATGTCCACTCCCGCGGCGCCGGTGCGCTTGGCGAGCTCGAGCATCATCAGGCCCATCGTTCCCGAGCCGTAGATCAGCACCTCGGCGCCGAGCGTGCTGCTCAGCACGTCGTAGCCCCGGACCGCGCAGGACAGCGGCTCGATCAGTGCCGCGTCCTTCACGTCGATGTGCTCGGGCAGCCTGACACAGTTGGCGACGGGTGCCACCGCGTACTCGGCGGCGCCGCCGGAGACCGTGACTCCGATCGCGGCCCACCGCTCGCAGAGGTTGCCGCGTCCGCTGCGGCAGTAGCGGCACTCGTGGCAGTGCAGGGAGGGGTCGACTGCGACACGGTCGCCGACCGCCAGCTCCGTGACGTCACGTCCGACGCCCACGATCTCCCCCGCGAACTCGTGGCCCGGGACGAGGGGCAGGGTGGGCGCGAACTCGCCCTGCAGGATGTGCAGGTCGGTCCCGCACAGACCGCACGAGGCCACGGACACGACGACGTCGCGCGGGCCGGGGGTGGGATCGGGGACGGTGGCGACGGAGACCTTGCCGGGGGCTTCGACGATCGCTGCCCGCATTATTTCACTGCTCCAAGGGAGAGGCCCTGGACGAGTTTGTCCTGGGCGGCGTAGCCGGCGGCGAGCACCGGCAGGGACACGACGACGGAGGCGGCACACAGCTGGGCAAGGAACAACCCCTGGCTGGTGACGAATCCGGTGAGGAAGACGGGCGCGGTCTGCGCGACGACGCCGGTGAGCACCCTCGCGAAGAGCAGTTCGTTCCAGCTGAAGATGAAGCAGATCAGCGCGGTGGCCGCGATCCCGGGGGCTGCCATCGGCGCGACGACACGGGCCAGGACGGTCGGCAGCCGGGCGCCGTCGACCTGGGCCGCCTCGATGACGGACACGGGCACGTCCGCGAGGAAGGACTGCATCATCCAGACGGCGATCGGCAGGTTCATCGAGGTGTAGAGCAGGACGAGGAGCCAGATGTTGTCGAGCATCCCGGTGTTCTTGGCGAACAGGTAGACGGGCAGGAGGCCGGCGACGACGGGCAGCATCTTCGTCGAGAGGAAGAAGAACATGACGTCCGTCCACTTGCGTACGCGCCGGATGGAGAGCGCGTACGCCGCCGGCAGTGCCAGCAGGAGCACGAGGAGCGTGGAGAAGAACGAGGCCCCCAGGGAGTTGAGCAGGGGCGGCCAGGGGGTCACTCCGGTGTCGGCGCCGAAGAAGGCGCGGTAACCGTCGAGGGTCAGCGGCGCAAGGAGGGAGGGCGGGTTCGTCGCGGCGTCGGACTCGGCGTGCAGCGAGGTGAGGAGCATCCACAGCGCCGGAAGGCAGAACAGGAGGCCCGCCATCCAGGCCAGCAGACCCAGCGCGGTCGAGCGGCGCCTGGCCCTGCGCACCGCGCGTGGCACGGGCGGGGGTGGCACGGACGGGGCGGGTACGGGTACGGCGGTGGTGGTGGTCATGCGCGGTTCGCCTCCTCGTCGAAGAGTGACGAGACGACCCGGAGCGCGAAGGTGGCGATGATGATCGTGCCGATCACGACGACGACTCCCGCGGCGGACGCCAGTCCGTATTCGTGGGCTTGGTAGAAGGTCTGGTAGATCGTGTACGGAAGGTTGGCCGTGCCGAGTCCGCCGGCGGTGATGGTGAACACCGCGTCGAAGTTCTGCACGATGTAGACGGCGCCGAGCAGCACACCGAGTTCGAGGTACCGGCGCAGGTGCGGCAGCGTCAGGTAGCGGAAGGTCTGCCAGGCGCTCGCCCCGTCGAGGCGCGCGGCCTCGACCACGTCGGGGGGACGGCTCTGGAGGCCGGCGAGCAGGATCAGCATCATGAACGGTGTCCACTGCCACACGAGTGCGGCGACGACCGCGAGCAGCGGCATGTCCGCGATCCAGTCCGGCCGGCTCGGTGACGTGTCGCCGAAGAGGTCGCCGATCCAGCCCAGCACGCCGTTGAACAGCCCGTACTCCGGGTTGTAGAGGGCGTGCTTCCACAGCAGGGCGGCGGAGACGGGCACGATGAGGAACGGTGTGATGAGCAGCGTGCGGACCAGGCCACGGCCGAAGAACGTCCGGTCGAGGAGCAGCGCGAGGGCCAGTCCCAGGACAACCGTGGCGAGGACGACGCTCGCGGTGAGCAGCACGGTGGTGAGGACCGATTCGCGCAGCGCGGCGTCGGTGAAGACGGAGGCGTAGTTGTCGAGGCCGTTGAAACTGCGCTTGTCGGGGCTGAGGGAGTTCCAGTCGAACAGGGAGATGACGAGCGTCGCCACGAACGGCAGTTGGGTCACGGCGATCAGGAAGATCAGCGCGGGCAGGAGGGGCGCCCTGGTGGCCCAGGCCCGCGGGCCGGTTCTCGGGCGGGCGGTGGCGGGTGGTTCCGGTGGGGAGAGGGGTGAGGCGGAGACTGTCGTGGTCATCGGTACTCCTTGGCGACCTGCTCGGCCAGCTTCTGGGAGGAGTCCAGCGCCTCGTCCACGGACTGGCGGCCGGCGATGGCGGCGCTGATCTCCTGCGCGACCCGGGTGCCCAGGTCGGTGAACTCCGGGATGCCGACGAACTGGATGCCGGCCGTGGGGCGTGGCTGGGTGCCCGGGTTCAGGGGGTCGGCGCCGGCTATGGCCCGCTCCGTGACGTCCGCGAAGGCGCCTGCGGCTTCGCGGTAGTCGGGGTTGTCGTAGGTGGAGGCGCGCTTGCCGGCGGGCACGTCGGCCCAGCCGCTGGTCTCGCCGACGAGCTCCTCGTACTCCTTGCTCGACGCCCAGGAGACGAACTTCCAGGCGTCGTCGGCCTTCTTGGAGGCCTTCTGTACGCCCCAGGCCCAGGTGTAGAGCCACCCCGAGCTCCTGGTCCGGTCGACGGGGGCGGGTACGTAACCGATCCTCCCCTTGACCGGGGAGCCGGCCGCTTCCAGTGACCCGGCCCCCGCGGTCGCGTCGTACCACATGGCGGTCTTTCCCTGCGTCATGTTGTTGAGGCACTCGGCGTACCCGGCCTGGGAGGCGCCCCGCTCTCCGTGTTCGCGTACGAGATCGACGTAGAAGCGGGTCGCCTTCCTGAACTCGGGGGACGTGAGCCGTGCTTCCCAGTCCTCGGTGAACCATGTGCCGCCCATGGTGTTGACGACCGTGGTCAGCGGGGCGACGAGCTCACCCCAGCCGGGCAGGCCGCGCAGACAGATGCCCTTCATCCCGCCGCCGGCACCGTCCGCCTTCGCGGCGAGGCCGGCCACCTGCTGCCAGGTGGGGTTCTCGGGCATCGTCAGCCCTTCGGCCTCGAAGACGTCCTTGCGGTACATGAGGAAGGACGATTCGCCGTAGAAGGGTTCGGCGTAGAGCTTGCCGTCGACGGTGAGGGATTCCCGCAGGGGTTCCAGGATGTCGTCCTGGTCGAAGGCCGTGTCCTGGGCGGCGTAGCTGTCGAGCGCGTGCAGCCAGTCGTTCTCCGCGAAGAACGGCACCTCGAAGTTGCTGATGGTGCCGACGTCGTACTGGCCGGCCTGGTTGGAGAAGTCCTGGCTGATCTTGTCGCGGACGTCGTTCTCCGGCAGCACGGTGAAGTTGACCTTGATACCGGTCTCCTCGGTGAAGTGGTCCGCCGTGAGCTTCTGCAGCTCCAGCATCTGCGGGTTGTTCACCATGAGTACGTTCAGCGCGTCACCCCCTCCGAAGGAGGTGCCGCCGGCTCCGGCGCACCCGGCGGCGAGGAGCGCCGTCGCCGCCGCGCCCGCGACCGCACGCGCGCGGATCCCACGGCGTCGTTGCTGGTGGGGCATGAGTTCTCCTGATCGGTCGTAGCGGCTCGGGTGCCGGAACCGGACGGTCCCCGGTTCCGGGCGTGACGGGTCCGCCCTGCGGCCTCCGGGAGGGCGGGGGCGGGGCCCTGCGGCAGGGGTGCGGGCAGGTCAGACGCGGATGACGTGCGGGCCGAGGAGGGAGTAACGCTGGGCTTCCGCGGACGGCAGCCCGGTGTCGGTGACGACTGCCTCGAAATCGCCGACTCCGGCGAAGCGGCAGAAGCTCACCGCCCCGAACTTCGTGTGGACGCCGGTGAAGACGCGGCGGCGGGCGCTGCGCATGGCTTGGGCCTTGACCTCGCACACCGCCGGGTCCGGCGTGGTCAGCCCGTACTGGCGGGAGATGCCGTTCGCACCGATGTAGGCGAGGTCGATGACGAAGTCGGCGAGCATTCTGGTGGCCCAGTGGTCGACGGTCGCCATGGTGCTGCCGCGCATACGGCCCCCGAGCAGCAGCACGGCGGTCTTCTCCGAGTCGGCGAGGACCGTCGCGACGGCCAGGGAGGCGGTGACCACGGTCAGCGGCCGGTCCCGGGGCAGGGCTTCGGCGATGAGCTGGGGGGTGAAGCCCTCGTCCACGAAGACCGTCTCGGCGTCACCGAGCAGGTCGGCGGCGGCTGCCGCGATCCGCGACTTCTGCGGCACGTGGTGGGTGGTCCGCATGGCGAGCGTGGTCTCGAAGCCGGCGCTCTCCACCGGGTACGCACCACCGTGCGTCCGCCGGACGAGCCCGTGTTCCTCCAGGGTGTGCAGATCGCGCCTGATGGTCTCCTTGGCGACCTGGAACTGTTCGGCCAGCCGGTTGACGTCGACCGCCCCGTCCCGCCGGGCCGTCTCGAGTATTCCCCGTCGGCGTTCCTCGGTGCCCACGCCACCATCCCTGTCCTTGGTGCGGATATGTGCGTGGGCCCGGCGTCCGTTCGGGCCCACGCACTGTTTGTACAAGCAGAAGCGGCCGTTCGACCAGCTTCTTCACGCAACGCGCTCCGCCCGTTCATGCCCGTTTCGGCAAGACACCGGCACTGGTGACCCCGCACCCCCGGGGTCGCAGCGCGAGGAACGGTGCCCGCTTCGCCCATTGTGCCGCCCGTATCGCGCCCGTCGGCGGTCACCACACAGCTGCCCGGCACGCGCCGATAGCACAACGTCATCGGTTCGCGGGGAGAAACAACATGACAACGTCTCATTCCGCCCTCGAAAGACCGTTTTCGGCCAACGATTCGTGACTCGAAGGCTCCCGGACAACCTCCGGTGCCGTCCTCATCTCTCAGAGGCAAAGCGACTCCACCGCCCCACCGGGCACTCGGAAATCGAGGAACGATGGCCATCAGAACCCCCCGCTCCCGGCTGTGGCGTCCGGCGGTCGCCGCCGCCGCGGCGATCACCGTCACCGCCGGCGTCGCCGCCGCCACTCCCGAGGGCAGCACGGCATCGACCACGCCGCAGCTCAGCCTGATCGCGGCCTCCACCTCGGTCACGCTCGACTCGTGGAAGGAGGAGCCGGGCGTCTATCTGGACCTGGGGACCTACCTCACCGCGGACAGGTCCCCGCTCGAACTGAAGGTGACCCGCAAGTCCTACACGGATCCGGTCGTCGCCACACAGATCATCCGTGAGGGGGGCAGGACGCGGACCAGGACCCTGCCCAAGGGCCTGGTGAAGGACTTCACGGGGCTGCCCGGTTTCGTCACCGTCACGCTCACGGACGCGGCGGGCAAGAAGGTGCTCAGCCGTACGGAGTCGTTCTGCCCGAACAACGCGTCGGGCCGCATCCGCCCGGACGCCCCCGCGACGTCCAAGTATCCCGAGAGCTGCCCCGTCAACCCGTTCACCCTCGGGTCGGTGTGGGGCGTGGAGAACGGCTGGGCGTCCAACACCTACGCGGGTTACTACTCCGCGCCGGTGGCCGTCCCCGCCGGGAAGTACACCGCCAAGGTTTCGGTGACCAAGCGCTACCGCGACCTGTTCAAGATCGCCGACAAGCCGCAGACGGTCAAGGTCACCGTGCGCGAACGGAGCTGGGAGGAGGAGTCGCCCGCCACCCGTTCGGCCGCCGGGCACGCGGAGCACACCGCCGCCGGGCACGCCTCCGCAACCTCGGCGCACGCGGGCCACGCGGGTCACGCGGGTCACGCGGGCCACGCGGGTCACGCCGCGGCGCGCACCCCCGCACCGGCGTCCGCGACCAGTGGCGCCGGCCCCTCGTACAACGTGGGCCACGGCCCCCTCACCCCCGCACCGGCCGCTGTGCCGTGGGCCGTCAGGCGTCAGGGCCTTCGCGCCGCCACCGGCGGTGACGGTCCCGGACGGACGGACGGCTCCCGGCAGGCGCCCGCGGCCCAGCCCGCCGGTAGGCGTCCCAGCGGCAAGGCGGTCGTGCCGGACGTGCCCAAGCCCGACCTGCGGTCACTGCCCGCCTACGGGATCACGATCGGTGACGGCGACGCGAAGGCCCCGGGCAGGGACTACCTGGCCTTCAGCGCCAACGTGTGGAACGCCGGCCCCGCGCAGCTGGTGGTCGACGGATTCCGTTCCCCCGGCAAGGCACTGATGGACGCCTACCAGTACTTCTACGACGCCTCCGGGAAGCAGGTCGGCTACACCCCGACCGGCACGATGGAGTGGGACCCCCGGCCGGGTCACGAGCACTGGCACTTCACCGATTTCGCGAGCTACCGGCTGCTGAAGGCGGACAAGAAGGAGACCGTGCGCAGTGGCAAGGAGGCCTTCTGCCTCGCCAACACCGACGCGGTCGACTACACCGTGAAGAACGCCAACTGGCACCCGGACAACACCGATCTGTCCACCGCCTGCGGCCAGGAGAACTCCATCTCCGTACGCGAGGTGCTCGACGTCGGATCGGGTGACACCTACACGCAGGACCTCCCGGGCCAGTCCTTCGACATCACCGGACTGGCGAACGGCACCTACTACATCCAGGTGCTGGCCAACCCGGAGAAGCGGCTCAAGGAGACCGACCTCGGCAACAACAGCGCACTGCGCAAGGTCGTCCTCGGCGGCAAGCCCGGCGCCCGTACGGTGACCGTGCCCGCGCACGGTCTCGTCGACGCCGGCTGACCCCTCCCGCCCGAGCGGGCTCCCGGGACGCCCCGGGGGTCCGCTCCGGCCGTCGGGTGGTGTCAACACATGCTGATCACGAGCGAGTTGCTGTGGCAGACTTCGCAGGCGGAGCCGCTCATCCCTCCCCTGCGCGTATCGCACCCCCTTGCAACGGAGCTCGTCATGACGACCGGTATACCTCAGCCCCCGATCGACACCAGCCGGCCCCAGTCGGCCCGCGTCTACGACGCGCTCCTGGGCGGCAAGGACAATTACCCCGTGGACCAGGCGGTGGCCGAGCAGTTGCCGTCCGAGGCCAGGACCGGGGCCGTCCAGAACCGCGCGTTCATGAACCGCGCGACGGCGTGGCTGGCCGGTGAGGGTGTCGACCAGTTCCTGGACATCGGCACGGGTATTCCGACGGCGCCGAACCTGCATCAGATCGCCCAGGAGATCAACCCGGCGTCGCGCGTCGTGTACTGCGACAACGACCCGATCGTCCTGCGGCACGCGGAGGCCCTGCTGGTCAGCCGGCCGGAAGGGGCGACGGACTACGTGCCCGCGGACGTGCGCGAGCCCGGCACGATCATCGAGGCCGCCCGCAAGGTGCTGGACTTCGACCGGCCCGTCGCGCTCTCGCTCCTGGGCCTCCTGCACTTCCTGCCGGACGACGAGGACCCGTACGGCATCGTGCGTACGCTGGCTGCGGCGCTGCACCCGGGCAGCTATGTGGTGCTGTCGCAGGGGGCGTCGGACGTCAACCCCGAGCGGGGCGAACAGGGCGCGGACGAATACCGCAAGGGCGGCATCCGGCTGGCGCTGCGCTCCCGTGCCGAGTTCTCCCGGTTCTTCGAGGGCATGGAGGTCGTCGAGCCGGGCCTCGTCACGGCGCCCGAGTGGTTCCGCGCGACGGCCGCTCCCCGGCCGGAGGAGAGCGGCCTGTACGTCGGGGTGGCCCGGACCGCGTGACGCCTGTGCCGATGCCGAGGGAAGGGACGCCACGATGACCGGGAACCACGACCACGCGGCAGCCGGGGCGTTCGACGCCATCGGCGCCGAGTACGAGCGGGCCTTCGCCGGCTCGGCGGCCCACCGGGCTTCGCTGACCCGGCTGCTGGAGCAGCTCGCGCCGCACAGCCGGGTCCTGGACGTCGGCAGCGGTACGGGCAGGCCGACGGCCCGCACGCTGGCCGACGCGGGGCACGAGGTGCTGGGGGTGGACGTCTCGCCCGTCATGGTGGAGCTGGCGTCCCGTCAGGTTCCGGAGGCCTCCTTCCGCTGCGCCGACATCCGGGACCTTCCGCTCGAGACCGAGGGTTTCGACGCGGTCTGCGTCTACTTCTCCCTGCTGCAGATGTCCCGGGCGGAGCAGGCCGCTCTCGTCGGGCGGCTCGCGGGAGCGCTGAAACACGGGGGGCACATGGTCCTGGCGACGGTGCCGCTGGACGTGGAGGACGTGAGCGCCGTCTTCATGGGGCAGGAGGTCCGGGTGACCAGCTTCGCACCCGATGCCTTCGTGGCGCTCGCGGCCGGTGCCGGGCTCTCCCTCCTGTCGAGGGAGGACACCGTGTTCACCCCGGCCGCCCCGGGGGCGGTGCCGGAACCGCATGTGTTCCTGCACTGCCGCAAGGACCGGGAGGCGGGCGTATGAGCGGCCCCGGAGAGCTGACCCCGCTCCAGGAACAGCTGGCGGAGCAGGGCCGGCAGTGCCTCGGCATGCTGACGCAGGGCATGGAGTTCGGGGTGGAGGCGCTCGCGCAGGAGCGCGCCGTCTATGTGTGGCAGTTCGGCTTCGGCGGTGGCCAGATCATCGTCGGCGAGGACGGGACACTGCTGTTCGGCGCGTCGGCGCTGTGGCGCGACCCGCTCATCGAGATGTGGCGTACGGGCAGGCGCACGCCACGCACCGTGGGCGCCTGGGACCGTCGGCTTCGCCCTGCGGTTCCGCCCGGCACCTGACGCCTCCGCCGACGTGGCCACCAGTGCCCGTCACAGGCATGTGCCGCTCACCGGAACAGGCTCGCGGCCCGGCCGATACCCATCGGCGTGGGGCGTCCCCCGGCCGGGCCCGCACAGGGGCACGTCAGGCCTGCGGCTCTGCGGCGCGCGCTCTCACAGCTGCGGCGCCGGCGGCTCCGGGTCCGTGCCCGTCTGCAGCAGCTGCTCGGTCCAGATGACCTTGCCGCCGTCGTCGGTGTAGCGGGTGCCCCAGCGTTCCGCCAGTTGGGCGACGAGGAAGAGGCCCCGCCCGCCCTCGTCGGTGGTGGCCGCCTGACGCAGGTGGGGCGAGGTGCTGCTGCGGTCGGACACCTCGCAGATCAGGGTGCGCTCCCGGATCAGCCGTACGCGGATGGGACCGGTGGCGTGGCGGATGGAGTTGGTGACCAGTTCGCTGAGGATCAACTCGGTCGTGAACGCCTCCTCGAACAGGTCCCACTCGGCCAGCTTGCGGGACACATCGGCCCGCACCCGGGAGACCGCGGCGGGGTCGGACGGCACGTCCCAGTCGGCCACGTCCTCGGCGGCGAGCAGGCGCGTGCGGCCGACGAGCAGCGCGATGTCGTCGCGTGCGCGCGCCGGGACGAGGACGCGCAGAACGGCCTCGCAGATCTCCTCCGGTGTCCCGTCCGCGTATTGGGCGAGGGTGCCGCGCAGCAGTTCCAGGCCCTCGTCGATGTCCCGGTTCCGGTCCTCGACGAGCCCGTCCGTGTAGAGCACCAGCCGGCTGTCCTCGGGCAGCTGCACGTCCAGGGTCTCGAAGGGGAGGCCGCCGAGCCCCAGAGGAGGGCCGCCGGGCACGTCCGCGAAGTCGGCGGTGCCACCGGGGCCGATGATCACCGGCTGGAGGTGGCCGGCCCGCGCCATGGTGCAGCGCCCGGACACGGGGTCGTAGATCGCGTAGAGGCAGGTCGCCCCCGTGACGCCGCTTTCCGAGCCCTCGGCCGATTCGTCCTGGTCGATGCGGGCGACCAGTTCGTCCAGGTGCCACAGCAGTTCGTCGGGCGGCAGGTCCAGGGTGGAGAAGTTGTGGACCGCGGTGCGCAGGCGCCCCATGGTGGCGGCGGCGTGGAGGCCGTGCCCCACGACGTCGCCGACCACCAGGGCGACCCTGGCGCCGGGCAGCGGAATGATGTCGAACCAGTCGCCGCCGACACCTCCCAGGCCGCCGCTTCCCGCCTGCGCGGGCAGGTAGCGGTAGGCGGCGTCGATGGCGCTCTGTTCGGGCAGGCCGCGCGGCAGGAGGCTTCGCTGCAGTGTGACGGCCACGGTGTGCTCGCGGGAGTAGCGGCGGGCGTTGTCGATACTCACCGCGGCGCGGGCGACGAGCTCCTCGGCCACGGAGAGGTCCTCGTCCTCGAAGCGTTCGCGTGTCTGCGCACGCCAGAACATGGCCACGCCCAGGATGACGCCGCGGGCGCGCAGCGGCACGGCGATCATCGAGTGGAACCCGCACTCGACGAGCCGCCGGGCACGTTCCGGGTGCTGCAGCTGCCACCCGGAGAACTGGTCCAGCGCGGGATCGAGCACGGCCCGGCCCCTGATCAGGCCGTCGCCCATGGCGGTGGTCGGCAGGAAGCGGATCACCGAGCCCAGCGGGTACAGCCCGGTGTCGGTCCGGGCGCCGCTGAAGGCCGTGCGCCGCATGTCGGCGATCGAGCGGGACGCTGTCGGCTCCTCGCCGCGCAGCACCGTCTCGACCAGGTCCACGGTGGCGTAGTCGGCGAATCTGGCCGTGGCGAAGCCGGCGAGTTCCTCGCACGTCCGTACGACGTCGAGGACGGTGCCGATCTCGGTGCCCGCGTCGTAGAGCAGTTTCAGCCTGCCCCGCGCCACATCGGCCTTGCCGGTGAGGGCCTGCAGTTCCGTGGTGTCGCGCAGTGTCGTCACGGTGCCCGGCGGTCCGCCGTCGCGGTCGGTGGAGCGCTGGCTGACGGACAGCAGCCGGTCACCCACGGAGAGCACCTCGTCGGTGGCGATGCGCCCCGAGGACAGCAGCGCGGTGGTGACGGGATCGAGGCCCAGCTCGGTGACGGCCCGTCCCTCGACCTCGGGAGGCAGGTTCAGGAGGCGTCGCGCCTCGTCGTTGACGAGCAGCAGCCGCCGGTCGCCGCCCACGATGAGCACGCCCTCGCGTACGGAGTGCAGGACGGCGTCGTGGTGCTCGTACATCCGGGTCATCTCGGCCGGCCCCAGGCCGTGCGTCTGGCGCCGCAGCCGTCTGCTGACGAGCGCCGTCCCGGCCGTGGTGACGACCAGGATTCCGGCGGCGGACCCGAACAGGAGGGGGAACTGGTCCTCGACGACCCCGCTCACGCTCTCGATGGTGATCCCGGCGGACACCATGCCGATGACCTTGCCGTTCGTGGCGAAGACGGGCACCACCGCCTGGACGAGGGGGCCGATCGTCCCGGTGATCTTCTCGGTGACGACGCGGCCCTCCAGCGCGGGCGTCACGTCGCCGACGAACTTCTTGCCGATCCGGTCGGGCAGCGGGTGCGTGTAGCGGATGGAGTCCAGGTTCAGTACGACGACGAAGTCGACGCCGGAGCCCTTGCGGGCGGCCTCGGCCTTCGGCTGGAGCACCGCGCTGGGGTCGGGGCTCCCCAGTGCCGCTTCCATGCCCGGAGCGTTGGCGAAGGTCTCGGCCACGGCCACGGAGCGGTTGCGGGCTTCCCGCTCGCTGTCGGTCCTGGACTGGAACACGAGCGCGGCCATGGCGGCAGCGACGAGCAGCACCACGATCGCCACCTGCAGGAGAAAGACCTGACCAGCGACGGTTCTCATCCGGAGAAACGAGCGCGGGCGGCCGTAGCGTCCGGCCATGTCCCCCTTTCTACACCCTCCTTCAGGGGCGGGCGAGCCGGTACGGCCCATGTTCCGGGGTCGAGTCCCGGCCGTACGGGCCGCCGCGGGGGGCCTCAGGCGCGCCGCGGCGTGGGAGTCACGCGAGTACAGGCGGACGTCGGTCTCGGGGAAGGTGCCGAGATAGGGCACGCCGGGGAGCCGGAACCAGCCGACCCGGTGCATACGGAAACGACGAGCCCGACGTGGGTGACGCCGTCCAGGGTGTCCGGCACCGTCCCCGCGGGCAGAAGCGGCGCCACGGCGCGGGGATCGACCGGCCGGGGCAGGAACGCCAGGTCCGGCCAGGACCGGGTCATCAGGGGACGCGGCTCCGGGTGGGGCGGCGTGATCTCCTGGGGCGCAGGGCGGCGACCGCCGCCTCCCAGGATCTCGGAGCGGGCCCCCGGGGCGGCGTGGGTCACGGCCGCCCGGAGCGGGCCGTGACCCAGGCGCCCCGGGCTGCTACTGGCCTGCGAGTCCGGTGTGCGCGATGCCGCGGACGATCTGGCGCTGGAAGAGCGCGAAGACGACCAGGAGGGGCAGCCCCGCGATCACCAGCGAGGCCATGATCTGTGCGTAGCGCACACCGAAGGACGACTGGACGCTGACGAGTCCGACGGGCAGGGTCATGCCGTTGGGGTCGGTGGTCACCAGGAACGGCCACAGGAAGTTGTTCCAGGTGGAGATGAAGGTGAAGATCGCCACGGCCGCCAGGACGGGCCTGGAGAGGGGGATCACGATCGTCCAGAACACCCGCCAGCGCCCTGCGCCGTCCACGAAGGCCGCCTCCTCCAGCTCCCTCGGCACGCCCTCGAAGAACTTCACCAGGATGAACACCATGGCCGGCACGGCCACCTGCGGAAGGATCACGCCCCAGTAGGTGTCGACGAGGCCCAGCTGGACCATCTCGTGGAACAGCGGCGCGATGAGCACCTGCGGGGGCACCATGATGCCGGCGAGCACCAGCCCGTACAGCAGCCGCCGGCCGCGGAAGTCGGTGCGGGTGAACCCGTACGCCGCCATGGCGCACGTCACGACGGTCAGCACGGTCGTCATGAGGGAGATGTACGCCGAGTTCATGAGCCAGCGCAGCAGGTCGCCGGACTCCCAGACCTTGGCGTACGCGTCGAACGTGAGGCGGGAGCCGATCCATGCGAGGGGGGTCTTCGTCGTCTCCCCCTCCGGTTTCAGGGAGGTGGCGACGGCCCAGAGCAGGGGGACGAGCCAGGCCGCCGTGAGGACCAGGGCGATGACGAGCAGGACGATCCTGCCGGGGGTCCAGCGCCGGCGCCGTCCCTCGGTGCCGGCGGAGCGCTCGGGGCGGGGCGCGGGGGTGACGGTGACGGATCCGCTCACTTCGCGGCCTCCTCAGCTCGGCGCCGGGACAGCAGCGGCTGCACCAGGGAGACGGTCAGGATCAGGGCGAAGAAGATGTAGGAGACGGCCGAGGCGTAGCCGATGCGGTAGCCCGTGAAGCCCTGTTGGTAGACGTACTGCAGGATGGGCCGGGTGGAGTCGTCCGGACCTCCGCCGGTCATGATGTAGACCTGGTCGAAGATCTTCAGTGAAGCCAGTACCTGGAGGACCACGACCAGTCCGGTGGTGCGGCGGAGCAGCGGCAGGGTGATGTGCCACAGGCGGTGCCAGGCGCCCGCCCCGTCCAGCTCGGCGGCCTCGTACAGGTGGGTCGGGATGGCCTGCAGCGCGGCGAGGTAGAGCAGGAAGTTGAAGCCGACCGTCCACCAGACGGTGGTCGCGACGACGGAGAGCATGGCGTACCGCTCGTCGCTGAGCCATCCGATGCCCGGTTCGAGGCCGACGGAGGCGAGCATCTGGTCGGCGAGACCGAAGCCGGACGGGAAGATCATCTGCGCGAAGAGCAGGCAGACGACACCGGACGGCAGCAGGAAGGGGGCGAACCAGCTGAGCCGCCAGAGCCACTGCACCACGCTCAGCTGGTGGGCCAGCAGGGCGAGCCCCAGGCCGACGAGGACCAGCGGGACGGTCGACAGGACGGTGAACCAGACGGTGTTCCACAGCGAGGACCACACCTCCGGGTCGCCCATCGCCTCGGCGTAGTTGTCGAGGCCGACGAACTCCCCTCCGCTGCCGGTGATGTCCTGGCTGGTCAGGCTCATGCCGAGGCCCGAGACCAGCGGCCAGATCAGGAACACGGCGTACACGAGGAGGAAGGGGGCGATGAACACCAGCCCGTGTTCGGTCCACTTCCTGCGCACGGAGCGGGGCCGGGGGCCGGGCGCTCCCCCGGACTGCTTCGCCACGGAGGGCGGCGCCGCGGTGGTGGAGGTCATGACGCGGCTCCCGGAAGGGGGTTCGGGGTGTCGAGAAGCGTGCGCAGGCGGGCCTTGGCCTCGGTCAGCGCGCCGCGGGGGGTGCGGGAACCGGTGAGGACGCCGGAGAACACGGCTCCCAGCTCGATCCACATGCGGGAGGCGGAGCCGGTGAACCAGGCGGGCTCGTCGAGCGCCACGTCGTCGATGACGTCGCGGTACTCGGACTGCGGCTTCAGGGCCAGGTAGGCGGGTTCCTCGAGCGCGGGCAGGTAGGCCGGTACGTGGCCGCCCTCGGCCCAGGTGGACGAGTGGCGCAGCATCCAGGCGACGAGGGCGTGCGCGGCCTCGTCGGTCGCTCCGCCGCGGTCGTCCTGGTGCGGCAGGACGAACGTGTGGCAGTCGGCCTGTGTGGCGGCGCTGCCGAAGAGGGCGGGCACACGGGTCATGGAGAACGGGATGCCGGCGGTCCGGAAGGTGGTGACCTCCCATTCGCCGTTGAGGTGGAAGGCGGTCCTGCCACCGTTGAAGACGCCGACGGAGGCGGCGTAGTCTGCGCGGCGCACCATCAGCCCTTCCTCGACGAGGGAGGCAAGGTACTCCAGCACCCGCAGTGCCTTGGCGTCGTCGAGCGCGAGGCGCTTGCCGTCCGCGGAGAGGACGGTGCCCCCGGTCTGCGCGTAGAAGGTGGAGAAGAGCCGCCAGGGGGTGATGCAGTCGGGGCCGAGCGTCTCGGTCACCAGCGCCGGCTGCCCTGTCACCTTCTTCGCGGCTCGCAGTGCGTCGGTGAACCCGGATGCGCCGCTGACCGGCTTGAGCCTGCCGCCCGACATGAGCCCGGCCTTCTCGCACACCTCGGTCTGGTAGTAGAGGACGAAGGGGTGGGTGTCGAGGGGCACGGCGTACTGCTTGCCGCCCACCTGACCCCGACGCCAGATGTCCTGGGGGAAGTCCTCCTCGCGCACGCCGTGTTCGGCCAGCAGTCCGAGGTCGAAGGGGTCGATGAGCCTGCCGGGAGCGAAGCCCGCGAGCCGGGCCAGGTGCAGGACGGCGAGCTCGGGCGCCCGGCCGCCGGCTCCCGCCATACCGAGCTTGGTGTAGTACGGGGCGCCCCACTGGAGCGTCGCGGCCTCCAGGGCGATGGCCGGATGTTCGGCGCGGAAGTCCGCCAGCATCGACTGCATGTTGACGCCGTCGCCGCCGCCGAACAGGTGCCAGTACCGCAGCCGGGTCTGCCCGGCCCCGACGGCCGTTGCGGGCGCGGCGCAGCCGGACAGGGAGCCGAGGGCTCCTGCGGAGGCCAGGGCGCCGACACCGCCCGCGAGGGCTCGGCGCCGGCTGAGGTGAGGTGGATGCATGGCGGCTCGTCTCTGAGGAGGGGACGGTCTTCGCGACCCTGGGCCGGGGTCAGCGCGCGAGCGCGGACCGGGAGGTGTGGGGGCTCATGGAGGGCTCCTACGCGCGGACAGGGGGAGGGTGGGCAGCGCACGACCGGACGCGCGTGTTCGGTATATCGAAGCCCGCTCGTCACTTCGGACGGGACCGTAGGCGGGGCACAACCGGGCGTCAATGACTCGCGCTGAAATTGCGAACAATGTTCGATATCACGAACACGGGCACCCTCCGGGCGCATCCACACCGGGCCTCCGGACCCCTCCCCGCCGCCCGGCCCGACCCCCCGCGAAGTCGTCAACGGGCCGGAGAAGCAAAGAAAATGCGGAGGAGCGCACCTCTTCCCTACCGGGGGGTAGGCCCGTCCGGCATCCTTGCTATACCTTGCGTCTAACAAGCCGGGGCGGGGCGCTGCCCCGCAGTGATCCACCGGAGGTGTCGGTCATGGCGGCGAGGCGAACACGAGCAGCACGTTGTGTCAGCAGCGCTGTGTGCGAACGGAGTTGCTCCGCCCCGCCGACAGCGTAGGCACGAACACCCACTCCCCCGGGCCACACACGCGCACGGCGCCCAGGGGCGGCGAACCCGCCCCGGGTGCCTCGCGTCCCGTACGCCCGTGTCAGGCGCCACGGGCCCCGGCGCCCTCACCGGCCCACGTGCCCGCCCCGACGAAGGAACCCCACGCGAACCGAGGAGCCGCACCATGGCAAGCAGCACCGTTCGACCGGATGCCCAGGACCGGCCCGACGAGCACGAAGTGGCCCGCCGTCTGCTCGACTCGGCGGCGACGCTGGCGTACGACCCCGCCACGGAGGTCGACTGGGAGACCCCGCTGGACAAGGACTTCCACGGCGCCAGCCCCGAGTGGAGCACGCTGTACGGCACGGCGTACTGGGAGGAGATGAGCGAGGCCCAGCGCAGGGAACTGACCCGCCACGAAGCCGCGTCGGTGGCCAGCACGGGCATCTGGTTCGAGATGATCCTCCAGCAGATGGTGCTCCGTGACGTCTACGCCAAGGATCCGACGGGCGCCGATGTCCAGTGGGCGCTGACCGAGATAGCCGAGGAGTGCCGGCACTCGATCATGTTCGCCCGCGGGGCGCAGAAGCTGGGAGCGCCCGCCTACCGGCCGCACCGGCTCGCGGTCGAGCTGGGGCGGGCCTTCAAGACGGTCGCCTTCGGGGAGGCGGCGTACGCGGCCATCCTCGTGGCCGAAGAGGTTCTCGACGTCATGCAGCGCGACTGGATGCGCGACGAGCGGGTGGTGCCGTTCGTGCGCACCATCAACAACATCCATGTCGTGGAGGAATCACGGCACATGAAGTTCGCCCGCGCCGAGACGCGCCGGCACCTCGCCAAGGCCGGCCGGGTGCGACGTCACATCCACGCCTTCGTCATCGCGATCGCCTCGTACGTCATCGTCACCAGCATGGTCAACAAGGCCGTCTACGCCGACGCCGGCCTCGACGGGAAGCGTGCCATCGGTGAGGCGAAGGCCAACGAGCACCACAAGGCGATGATGCGCTCGAGCTGTTCGGGGCTCATGGACTTCCTGGCCTCGGCCCGCCTGCTCACCAAGCCGGCGCTGATCTTCTACAAGCGTGCCCACCTGATCTGAGCGGACGACATGACCTACGCCATCACCCAGACGTGCTGCAGCGACGCCACCTGCATCGCGGTGTGCCCCGTCAACTGCATCCATCCGACGCCGGAGGAGGAGGACTTCGGGAGGACGGAGATGCTGTACATCGACCCGAAATCCTGCATCGACTGCGGCGCCTGCGCCGACGCCTGCCCGGTGGACGCGGTCTTCCCGGTGGATAGCCTGACCGGGGCGCAGCAGGAGTACGGACCGATCAACGCGGCCTACTTCGCGGACCGGGAGCCCGAATCCGTCGACCCCGGCCCGAACTTCCACGTGTGGGGCGAACCGGCCTTCGCACGCAGTCTTCCCTCCGACTTCGCGCGGATCCGGGTGGCGGTGGTGGGTACGGGCCCGGCCGGCATGTACGCGGCCGAGGACCTTCTGCTGCACACCGACGCGGAGGTGACGCTGATCGACCGGCTGCCCGTCGCGGGCGGGCTCATACGCTACGGCGTCGCGCCCGACCACCTGTCCACCAAGAAGGCCGGCGACACCTTCGCGAGGTTCCACACGCATCCGCGCGTGCGTATGCACCTCGGACTCGACGTCGGCGTGGACATCACGCCGGAGGAACTCGCCGAGCACCACGACGCGGTCGTCTACGCCGTCGGCGCGTCCACCGGCCGCCGTCTCGGCATCCCGGGCGAGGACCTGACCGGCAGCCTCACCGCCACGACGTTCGTCTCCTGGTACAACGCCCACCCCGAGACCCCGCC
The DNA here is from genome assembly GCF_030816615.1 of Streptomyces sp. B1I3. NCBI lineage: Bacteria > Bacillati > Actinomycetota > Actinomycetes > Kitasatosporales > Streptomycetaceae > Streptomyces > Streptomyces sp. B1I3. The sequence continues at coordinate 7,167,007 of NZ_JAUSYD010000001.1, read as the reverse complement.
CGGCACCGTCGATCCGTCCACGGACCGGGTGGTCGTGGTCGGCAACGGCAACGTCGCACTCGACGCGGCCCGCATCCTGGTCTCGGACCCGGAGACCCTGGCAGGCAGCGACATCGCCGCTCACGCACTCGACGCCCTGCGCTCCGGCGGCGTGCGCGAGGTGGTGCTGCTGGGCCGGCGTGGGCCTCAGGAGGCGGCGTACACGCGGTCGGAACTGCTGGCGCTCAAGCACCTGCCGGGCGTGGAGTTGGTCGTGGACGACCACGACCCGAGGGTCGGCATGTCGATCGACGCGGCGGGCGAGGGTGACAAGGCCGCGGTCCTGCAGGGGGTCACCCGCGAGTCGGTCGACTGGTCGCTCGCACCCGCGCCGGGCCGGCGGATCGTCTTCCGCTTCCACTCCGAAGCCGTGGAGGCGCTGGGCGGACCCGGCGTCCGTGCCGTACGGGTCACGGGCGGCCCGGACCGGCCGGAGATCCCGGCCGGCATGCTGCTGCGGGCCGTCGGCTACCGCGGGACACCGGTCGCCGGACTGCCGTTCGACGAGTCCACGGGAACCGTCCCGCACGAGAGCGGTCGCGTGACGGGGCGGCCGGGGACGTACGTCGTGGGATGGATCAAGCGCGGCCCTTCGGGTGGCATCGGCGCCAACCGCACCTGCGCCGCCGAGACCGTGGGCTCCCTTCTGGCCGACGCCGTCCAGGGCGCGCTGCCCACGCCGCGGTACGAAGCGAAGGCCTTCCGGCGGCTGGTGAGACGGCGTAACCGCGCGGTCGTCGACGCCCGTGGCCTGGCGGCGATCGACCGGGCCGAGCTGGCCCGTGGACGCCAGGACGGCCGGCCCCGGGTCAAGTTCGCGACGGTGGCGGAGCTGGTGGCGGCGTCGAAGGGCAGCCGCTGGAGACTCACTCCCTGAGGCGCCCACGTTCCGGTGCCGCACCGGACGCCGGGACGGCTCCGGTGCGGCACGGCCCCGCCCACGGGTGGGCCGCCCGAACCGCCCGCGCCTGCCCGCTCGTCCGGCGCGGCCCGTCGTGCGCGGCCCGCCCGGCGCGGCCGGGCCCCTGGCTCAGGCGCCGGCCGCCGACTGGGCCTCTGCCGCCGCCCGGTACAGCCTCCGCAGCCGTACCACCCCGAGGTCGTGCTGGTAGAGGTTCTCGCGCTGGTCGGCGTCGGCCGGCATGGCCTCCAGCATCACGCGGTCCTGCTCCAGGACGTCCCAGTGACGCTGCTCGATCACCGTCCGGTACAGGAAACGCCACGACGCGCGCTGCCAGTCCGCGACCCGGCGGTAGCGCCAGAAGAAGACACCGCTGCGCCGCTCGTCCACCGGGCAGACCATGCCGACGATGCCGAACGGCCCGCCGGGGCCGGCCGACGGCGGGTACGGGATGGAGAGGTCGACCCAGTCGACGCCGGTGCGGCAGAGCTCCACCCAGTCGAAGTTGACGCCGCGCTGGTCGGTCTTCTCGAAGAAGTACCCGCGCGCCGTCTCGCGGATGCGGAACTTGGCCGTCGTGTCCCCGTCGGACATCGTGTGCGACTCGTGGTGGAGGAAGGCGCCGTGCATCGGGTCGAGGAGGTTCTCCACGGCGTAGCGCCAGGGGGCGTTCCACTCCGCGTAGCACAGGAACGCGTCCACCTCGGGGTCGGTGAGCGGCTCCGGCAGGGTGAGCTCGACGGGCTCCGGGTGTTCCTCGTCTCCGAAGTAGGCGAGGATCGCGCCCGCGACCTCCCGCACGGGCAGCGAGGTCACCAGCTTCTTGCCCTCCAGGCCGCAGCCTGGCAGCCCGGGGACCGAGGAGACCGTGCCGTCGGGCTCGACCTCGACGCCGTGGTACCAGCAGGCCACCCGGTCACCGAGGTGTTTGCCGAGCGACAGCGGGGCACCGCGGTGCGGGCAGCGGTCGGCGAGCATGGACAGGACGCCGTCGGAGCGGCGGAAGAGCAGCCACTGCTCGCCGAGTGCCGTCACCTTGCGCATCGCGCCGGGGGCGACGTGGTGCGAGGGGACGACGGCGTGCCACTGGTTGCGCAGTCCGGTGGCGTAGATGTGGTCCGCGGTGGCGGAGGACGACAGCGTCATGGTCAGGCTCCCAGTCGGTTCATCTCGGCGCGGAAGGACTCCTCGGTCCACGGTGCGCCGTCGGCGGCGTGGACCTGGCGGGTGTTGAGGCCGCGCACGACGTCGGCCAGTTCGTGTCCCTCGCGCGTGAAGACCTCCTCCAGCGTCGCGGCGAGCTTGTACTCGTACGGGGTCGGCTCGTGCGTACGGGACTGGTGGACGTCCAGGCGGGGCCAGGTGTCGGTCACGGTGTGTCTCCTGAGGGTGCGGAGGAAGGTGTCACAGGTCGAGGACGAGTCGGCCGGAGGCGCACCGCGAGACGCAGATCATCATCGTGGTGCCGGCCGCGCGCTCGGCCTCGCTGAGCAGGAAGTCGCGGTGGTCGGGGGTGCCGTCGAGCACCCTGGTCTCGCAGGAGCCGCAGATGCCTTCGCGGCAGGAGCTCTCCACGGTGAGTCCGGCGCTCTCCGCCGCGTCGATGACGGACGTGCCGGCGCCGACGGTCAGCGTCACACCGGACGTACGGAACTCGACCTCGAACGCCTCGTCGTCGCCGGTGCGTTCCACGGCCGGTGCGCTGAAGCGTTCGAGGCGCAGCCGGTCCTGGGGGCAGCGCTCCTCCACGGCGGCGAGCAGGGGCTCGGGGCCGCAGGAGTACACCAGCGTGCCGGTGGGCAGGTCGGCGAGGGCGGTGTCCAGGTCGATGTGGCCGCGTTCGTCCTGGGGGACGAGGGTGACGTCACCGCCGAGCGCCGCCAGTTCCGGGGTGAACGCCATGGAGGCGCGGCTCCGGCCGCCGTACACCATCCGCCAGGCGGCTCCCCGCCGGGCGGCCTCCCTGGCCATGGCCAGCAGCGGGGTGATCCCGATGCCGCCGGCGACGAACACGTAGCCGGCGGCGTCCTCCAGGGCGAAGTGGTTGCGCGGCTCGGAGACCGTGACCGGCTGCCCGGGGCGCAGCCGGGTGTGGACGTGGCGCGAACCGCCGCGTGACGCGGGCTCGTTGAGCACGCCTATGCGGTAGACGTCCGCGTCGTGCGGGTCGCCGCACAGGCTGTACTGGCGGACCTGGCCGCCGACGTGGACGTCGATGTGGGCGCCGGGCGTCCACGCGGGGAGCGGTTTGCCGTCGGGACGGGCCAGCTCGACGGACAGGACGCCCTCGGCCTCCCATGTCATGCGGCGGACGATCAGGTGCAGCGTGGGGTCACTCATGGCCTGGTGCCTCCTTACCGGCAGTCCGGGTGGCCTGGTCACCGGCCCGGGATCCTCACGGGCGGGGTGAACGGGTTCTTCATCGGGCCGAGCGCCGACAGGTCGACCTCGACGAGCGTCGGCCCGTCCGAGGCGACGGCGTGTGCGAGCACCGGGCCGGCGTGCTCCTCGGCGGCGATGCGGGCGTAGGGCAGGCCGCAGGCGCGGGCGAGGAGCTCGAAGTCGGGAGTGACGAGGTCGACCCCCGAGCGTCGTTCGCTGTAGCGGTCCTGCATGTTGCGCAGGACGCCGTAGCCGCCGTCGTTGAAGACGATCAGAGTCAGGCGGGGCCGCTCCTGGGCCAGGGTGAGGAGCTCGCCGAGGTGGACGGCGAGCCCGCCGTCCCCGGCGATCACGACGGTGGGGGCGCCGGGCCGGGCGAGTGCCGCACCGATACCCATGCCGAGTCCCTGCCCGATGCCCCCGCCCCGGGGGAAGATGTTGTCCCGGGGGTCGTACATCTCCAGAAGCCGGTTGCCCCAGCTGCTGGAGGGGATGGTGACATCGCGGGCGACGACGGCTTCGCGGGGCAGTGCGGCCCGGATCGCGTCGCAGATCGCGGCCTGCGGCCCGATGCCGGTGTGCAGTGCTTCCCGCACCTCGGCCCGTACGGCGGCGACCCGGCCCGCCCAGCCGGGCTCCGCCGTCCCGGCGTGCGGCAACAGACCGGTCAGGACGCCCGCCGCCTCGCCGTGCAGTGCGTGGGCTGCCGGGTAGACACGGCTGAGCGCGGCGGCGTCGATGTCGATCTGGATGTGCGCCCCGGGGAGTTCCAGGGTGTAGTCGGCCGTCTCGTTGGAGCGGAAGTGTGTCCCGACGGTGAGCAGGACGTCCGCGTCGGCGAGCAGCGCGCGCACCGCCGGGGTGGTGGCGAAGTTGCCGATGACCTGCGGGTGGTCCTCGGGGACGGTGCCGCGCCCGGAGTTGGAGGTGAGCAGCCCGGCGCCGGTCGCCTCCAGGAGCAGGGCCAGCTCGTCGCGGGCGGCCGTCGCGCCGCCTCCGGCCCAGACCAGCGGGCGGCGGGCCGAGGCGAGAAGGGCTCCGGCGGCGGAGAGGTCACCGGCTTCGGGGCCGGGGGCCGTACCGGTGGCCGAGGTCCGGGCGGGCTCGTCGGTCTGTGCCGCGTACTGCAGGTCGATGGGCCATTCGACGCTGGCCGGACCACCGGGCGCGGTGAGCGCCGAACGGGCCGCCTCGCGCAGGATGCGGCCCGCCTGCTCCGTGTCCGGCACGCTCGCCGCGTAGGAGGAGACGGCGGTCAGCATGCCGAGCTGGTCCTTGGTCTCGTGGATGAAGCCCCTTCCGCTGCCGAGGAACTGGCTCTCCACCTGGCCGGTGATGTGCAGCACGGAGCTGCCGGCGCTGAGCGATTCGATCAGCGACCCGGCGGCGTTGCCCGCGCCGGTGCCGGTGGAGGTCAGTGCGCAGCCCAGGCCGGAGCGGGCCCGCCCGTAGGCGTCGGCGGCGTTCACCGCGGATGCCTCGTGCCGGACGGGTACGAACCGCAGTTCGCGGTCGACGGCCTCGACGAGCGGCAGGTTGTGCACGCTGACGATGCCGAAGACGGTGTCCACGCCGAGTTCGCGCAGGACGGTGACGAGGAGATCGCCTCCGTTGTCGTGACGCATGGGTGTCTCCTCAGAGGATGGAGCGGCCGACGCCGCCGCAGACGTCGATGCCGGTGCCGGTGATGTAGGAGGCCCGGGGTGAGAGCAGGGTGAGGACCGCGTAGGCGACCTCCTCGGCCCGGCCGAGCCGGCCGAGTGCGATACCCCGGTCGGCGGCCAGTTCCGCCTGCCAGGCTTCGTAGGTCGTGCCGGAGCCGGCGGCGGCGTGACGCCGGGTCCACTGGCCGGTGTCGATGAGTCCGAGGCAGACGGAGTTGACCCTGATGCCGTCGCCGGCCAGTGCGGCCGACAGGGATTTGGAGAGGTTGAGGATGCCGGCGCGCGCGGCGCTCGTGGTGATCAGCCGGGGTTCGGGCTGCTTGGCGAGCACCGCGTTGATGTTGACGACACTCGCCGCGTCGGAGGCGGCGAGATAGGGGCGGGCGGCGTGCACGGGGTTCAGCACCCCGGCGAACTTGAGCTCCAGCTCGTCGCGCCAGTCCTCGGCGGTGGAGTCGTCGAGCCCTTTCATCCGGGACTGGCCGGCGTTGTTGACGAGTCCGTCGACGGAGCCGAACTCCTCGGCGGTGCGCCGCACGAAGTCGCGTACCGCGTCGGCGTCCCGTACGTCGCAGACTCCCGTGAGCAGGCGGTCGTGTCCGGTGCCGAGCCGGGCTGCCGCCCTGGCCAGCCGGTCCGCGTCGCGGCCGCAGGTGGCGACGCGGGCGCCTTCGTCGAGCAGGGCGCGGACCGTGGCCAGGCCGACGCCCGAGCTGCCGCCGGTGACCACGATGGTGCGGTCGGCGAGGCCCAGATCCATAACGCGTTTCTCCTGTGGGTCAGTTCATGGTGAAGCCGCCGTTGACGGCGATCACCTGTCCGGTCAGATAGCTGGATCCGTCGCCGAGCAGGAAGGAGACGATCCCGGTGATGTCGTCGGGCCGCTGGGGCCGCGAGACGGCCCGGTTCAGGCGGTAGAGGTCGTGCCGCTCGGCGGGTACGGTCTCGGTCGCCTCGCACTCGGTGAGGCCGGGGGCCACCGCGTTCACGGTGATCCCCTTGTCGCCGAGCTCGCGTGCCATGGCCCGGGTCAGTGCGATGACCGCGCCCTTGGAGGCGATGTAGTGGGCGAGGCGCGGGGAGCCGTACAGGGCGGCGTCCGAGGCGATGTTGACAATGCGGCCGGGGCCGGAGAAGAGCGGGTACAGGGCCTTGGACACCAGCCAGGGGCTGCGGGCGTTGACCGTCATCAGCCGGTCCCACACCTCGACGTCGATGTCCTGGAACTCCTTGCCGCCGACGCCGTTGGCGAGGGCCGCGTTGTTCACCAGACCGTGCAGGGCGCCCAGCCGGCGCACCGCCTCGGCGAGGGCGTCCACGGAGGCTGGGTCGGCGACGTCGCAGCGGACGAAGTGGGCGTCCAGGCCGTCGGCGAGCAGTTCCGCGACGGCGCGCTCGCCCCGCTCGCGCTCCAGCTCGGCGACGACGACCCGGAAGCCGTCCGCACCCGCCCGGCGGGCCATGGCCAGTCCCAGGCCACGGCCCGCCCCGGTGACGACGACGGTGCGCCGGTCGGCCGGGGGCTGGTCAGCCACGGGTGACGCCGTGCATCGGTGAGTACTCGGGGTAGGTCGGCACCTGCGGCTTCTGCGTGCCGATGACGACGCAGAACAGGGCGTCGGTGTCGCCCTCGTTCTTGAGGGAGCGGGTCACACCGGCCGGGACGACGATCATGTCCCGGTAGCCGAGGGTGCGGTACTCGGCCTCGTCGGGACCTCGGTGGATACCGACCTTGACCTCGCCCTCCAGGACGAAGAAGGCCTCCTCCACGTCGTGGTGGGTGTGGGCCGGGCCCTCGGCGCCGGGGGGCAGCAGCATGTTGGAGAAGGTGAATCCGCCGGACGGGAGGATGCGGCTGTCGCTCTCGTGGTTCCCGGTCGCGCCGGAGCCGACGTAGCGGATCTGGCCGCGGCGGAACTGCGGGCCGGCCTTCTCCTGGAAGGAGAGGGTGTCGAAGTCGGCGACCCGGGACTCCTTGGTGGCGATGAGGGAGTCGGTGTACGCCGACAGGTCGTCGCCGTTGTCGTACGCGGTGGTGTTGAGAGGCATGGGAGGGCTCCTACTCGGGGATGGAGGCGGTGATGCGGAGGTGGGAGAGGACCCAGGCGTTGAAGTGCCCGGGCTGCTCCTGGTTGGCCAGGTGACCGGCGTCCTTGACGATCACGTAGGCGGTCTTGTGGACGGCCCCGGCGATGGCCTGGCTCGCCTCGATGCCGGTGACCGTGTCCTGCTCGCCGCACAGGACGAGGGTGGGTGCGGCGATCGAGGGGAGTTCCGCGCGCAGGTCGGCGGCGGCCATGGACTCGGCGGCGTACGCGTAGCCCGGCAGCCGCACCGAGGACGCCATGGTGTCCACGACCCGGCGCACCAGTGCGTCCGGCGCGCCGGGCGACACCAGGCGCGGGCCGCGGGCCTCGGCGAAGGCGCGCGGGCCGAGCGCGGCGAGCTCGGCGGCCCGGGCCCGCATGCCCTGCGCCTTGGCCGGGTCCGTGCCCGAGCCGGCGCTGGAGTCGGCGACGACGAGCGAGGCGACGAGCTCCGGGTGACGGGCGGCGAGCCGCAGGGCGATCACTCCGCCCCAGGAGACTCCGAGCACGTGGGCGGTGCCGGCGCGCTCGCGGATGACCCGGGCGGCCGCGTCCGCGAAGTCGTCGAGGCCGTAGGGGGTCTCCGGGTCGGCGGACTGCGCGTATCCGGGGGCGTCCCAGGCCACGACCCGTACGTACGAGGAGAGTTCGGCGAGCTGCGGGGCGAACGCGGCCGAGGACGAGCCGATCCCGTGCAGGCACAGCAGCAGGGGGCCCCGGTCGCCGGCCTCCTCGACGTGGAGGGCCGGCCCGGCTTCGGTGCGGGCGCTCACAGGATCTGCCCGGTCCGGCCGGCGAGCGCGGCGAGGCTGCGCAGGACGGCGTACGGAACCACCTGGCTGGTGGCGGGGTTGCCCGGGTCGGGCAGGTGGGCGACCTCGAACCGGTAGGAGCCGTGGGCGCCGGAGGCCTCGATCACATGGCGGGTGTGGTGCGCCGCCGGGTCGGCGACGACCTGGACCCGCACAGCGTCCAGGTCGCCGACGGCCAGCGCGACCGAGGCGGCCACGTTCGTCGACTTGGGGAATTTGACCGGGACCTCGCGGGCGGTGCCGGACATGACCTCGACCGGCCCCGTCGCCGTCCGCATCCGGGTCAGCAACTCCTCTTCCATCCACGGCTGTTCGAGGGTGGAAGGCAGCTTGGTGGTGGTCAGCCGCACCTCGTCCAGCGGGCCGAGGGAGCGAACGGCCTGGAGCAGGTCGAGGCCGCCGACCGCACCGCCGGTGAAGTACACCCGGCCGGGGCCCGCCGCGAGCAGCCGCTTCGCGAGCTCCTCGTCGGTCAGCGCACCGGTGGAGGCGATCAGCAGGTCGGTGCCGGAGGCCAGCACCCGCTCGCCCCACTCCCGTACGACGCCCTGGCCCGCGGCCTCCACGATCAGGTCGCAGGCCTCCAGGGCATGCTCGAAGGAGACCTGCCGGGCCGGCGCGGCCTCGCCGAGCGGGCGGTTGTCGACGATGCACTCGAGCTCGGCGCCCTGTACCCGCCCCTGGGCGAGTGCGCTGCCGACGACCCGGCCGATCGCACCCCAGCCGACGATGCCGACCTTGCGTACGGTGCTCATGCGGTGGCCTCCTGGGCGTCGAGGGGAGCGAGCGGACCGGGGTCCGGTGTGCCCGCCATGTGGCAGCGGATCTCCTTCGACGGCGGGCCGGCCGTCCCCCACAGGTCGGACAGGTCCGGCACCCGTCGCCACACGCGGGCGATCCAGGCGTCCTCGACGATCTGGGCGACCTCGGAGGTGTACTCGCAGACCAGTCCGGACGGGTCGGTGAAGTAGGAGAAGGTGTTGTTGCCCGGCCCGTGCCGGCCGGGGCCCCACTGGGGGGTGATCCCGTGGTGGCGCAGTCGTCCCAGGCCTCGCATGAAGTGGTCGACCGAGGTCATCTCGTACGCCACGTGGTTCAGCGAGGTCCATTCGGCCTGGTTGAACGCGATGCAGTGGTGGTCGGTGTTGCAGCGCAGGAAGGCCATCTGGTGCTCGGACCAGTCGGAGACGCGCAGTCCGAGTACCTCGCTGTAGAAGGTGACGGCGGCGTCGATGTCGGTGGTGTTGAGCACGGCGTGGGTCACCCCGACGGGCACGGCGCCGTCCCTGCCGCGCGGGACGACCGCCTGGACCTGGGCGCTGATCTCGATGAGACGCCCCTCGGGGTCGGTGAAGCGCAGTCCGTAGCCGCCGCCCGCCTGTTCCAGCGGGCCGGGGCCGGCGACGGGGACGATGGCACGTGCTTCGAGGCGCCGCACCGCCTCGTCGACCTCGGCCGGGGTCGCGACGGCGAAGGCGATCCGGCCGAGGCCGACCCGCTCCCGCTCCGCCAGGTGGAGGACGTGGTGCTCGTCGCCGGTGCCGCGCAGCCAGCGCGCGCCGGTGTCGGACTCGACGGTCTCCAGACCCCAGACCTCTTCGTAGAAGTCGGCGGCCTCGGCGAAGGCGGGGGTGTGCAGCTCGACGTACCGCAGCGAGCGGAGCCGGGCGATCGGGCCGGGGGGTGGTTGGTGCATCAGTCTCTCCAGACGGGCGGGCGTACGTACGGGGGTGCGTGCGTGCCGGGTCAGCCGGCCCAGGGCAGCGGGGCGTCGGAGGTGCCCCAGTACAGGGATTTCTGCCGCTGGTAGGCGCGGATCGCGTCGCGGCCCTTCTCCGTACCGAGGCCGCTGTCCTTCCATCCGCTGAACGGGGTGGAGGCGCTGAACTGCTTGTACGTGTTGATCCAGACGGTGCCGGCCTCGATCCGGCGTGCGATCCGCCAGGCGGCTCGCAGGTCCCGGGTCCAGATCCCACAGGCCAGGCCGTAGACGGAGTCGTTGGCCTGGCGGACCAGGTCGTCCTCGTCGTCGTAGGGCAGGGCCACCAGGACGGGGCCGAAGATCTCCTCCTGGCAGGTGCGGGAGGTGTTGGCCAGTCCGTCCAGGACGGTCGGGAGGTAGTACGCCCCGCCCTCGTACCGCTCCCCCGTGGGTGCCGAGCCGCCGCACAGGACCCGCGCGCCCTCCGAGCGGGCGAGGTCGACGTAGGCGGCCACGGAGTCGCGGTGGCGGTGGTGCACCAGCGGGCCGACCTGGGTGCCCTGTTCGGTGCCGGGGCCGACGCGCAGTGCGCGTACGCGCTCGACGAGTTCACCGACGAAGGAGTCGTAGATCCCGCGGGCCACGAAGAGCCGGGAGCCGGCGATGCAGGACTGCCCGCTGGAGGAGAAGATCCCGAACAGCACACCGGCCAGGGCCTGCTCGACGTCGGCGTCGGCGCGCACGATCGTCGGTGACTTGCCGCCGAGCTCCAGGGAGGCGGGGACGAGTTTGTGGGCGGCCGCCGCTGCGATGGACCGCCCGGTCTCGGTGCCGCCGGTGAATCCGATGCGGGTGACGAGGGGGTGGCGCACGATGGCGTCGCCGACCACACGCCCGCTTCCGGGCAGCACCGACAGCAGGGCGGCGGGCAGGCGGAACTCTTCGAGCGCCCGGCTGATCAGCCGGCCGAGGGCGAGGGAGACCAGGGGCGTCCAGGCGGCGGGCTTGAGCAGCACCGCGTTTCCGGCGGCGAGGGCGGGGGCGATCTTCTGTGCGTCGCTGGCGACCGGGGAGTTCCAGGGGTTGATCGCGCCGACGACGCCGACCGGTTCGTGCACGCTCATGGTGACGTAGGGGCCGCGGGACGGTGTGACCGAGTCCTGCGCCGTCTCCAGGGCTGCCGCCATGTAGCGGAAGGTGCCTGCCGCGCTGAGGGCGAGGGCGCGGGTCTCGGTCAGTGTCTTGCCGGTGTCCGCGGTCTGCAGAGCGGAGAGCTCGTCGGCCGCCTGCTCGGTCAGCTCGGCGATGCGGTGCAGCACCCTGGCGCGTTCGTGGGCGAGCAGGTCGCGCCAGGCCGGGTCGGCCACCGCCTTCGCCGCGGCCTCGGCCGCTTCGGCGACCTCGGCGGCGGAGGCCGAGTGCACGGTGGCGAGGACCTGGCCCGTCGCCGGGTCGACGGTGTCGACGGGCTCGCCCGCACCGCGTCGCCACTGGCCCGCGATCAGGATGTCGGTGGGGAACTGGAGCACGGGTGGACCTCCGGGCGAGGCGGCGGGAAGGGCGTGGGCCCCGGATGCGGACACGCTCGGCGTGCTGCCGCCCTCCGGAACTGGTGAAGTGCTAGAAATCTAAGCGCTTAAGTTTCTCGCCGCAAGACCCCGCAGCGAAATCGTTGCCTGATCCGCCTTGAGCTCAGCAGCGACTGCACAGATGATGGGCGTCGGGTTGCCGGGCATACGTTCCTAAGCCCTTAACCATTGACCGCTTAGACAACGGCCCCTACTGTCTCCGCAACTCATCTGTCCGCGGAAGGACCTCCTCCATGACGACTGTGGCCGGCAAGCCCGGGCTCGGCTCCATTGCCGCGCGACTTGAACGACTGCCGCATTCACGCTGGCACGTCAAAGTCCGCTTCCTCATCGGCGCCGTCACCTTTTTCGAGGCGTTCGACCAGCTGCTGGCCGCCTCCGCACTGCCCGTCCTGATGAAGGAATGGCACCTGACGACCGGCCAGGCCACGTTCGCGGTCACCTCGGCCTCCGTCGGGATGCTGCTCGGGGCCTTGGTCGCCGGCTGGCTGGGCGACCGGATCGGCCGTGTGCGGACCGTGGCCCTCGGCGTGGCCGTCACGGGTCTGGCCAGCCTCGCCGTGGCCTTCTCCCACGACATCGGGACGTTCTCGCTGTTCCGGTTCGTGCAGGGGCTGGGCATCGGCGGCGTGGTGCCCGTGGCCGCGACGTACATCAACGAGATCGCCCGCTCCGACAAGCGGGGCCGCTTCGTACTGCTCTACGAAATGATCTTCCCGGCCGGCCTCGCGGCCGCCACCCTGCTCGCAGTGTGGGTGGTCCCCACCTTCGGCTGGCGCGCGATGTTCGTCGTCGGCACGCTCCCGGTACTGATCGCCGCCGCCCTGCCCCGGCAGGTCGCGGAGTCCCCGCGCTGGCTGCTGGCCCGTGGGCGTACGGCAGAGGCGGAGGCGGCCATCTCCCGCATCGAGGCGGAGGTCGCACGCGCCACCGCCGAGGAGCTCCCCCCGCCCTCCCCCGGCACGGACGCACCCGAGGAGACGGTCCGGGGCCGCTTGTCCGAACTGTTCAGGGGGCGGTATCTGCGGCGCACGGCGGTCCTGTCGGGCCTGTGGTTCGTCGCGTACTACGTCAACCACGGCATATCGACCTGGCTGCCGTCGCTCTACACCAAGCAGTTCGGCCTGGATCTCACCACGGCCCTGGTCTACACGCTGCTGAGCAATGTCACCGGTCTGCTCGGCACCTTCGTCGTGGCCCTGCTGATCGACCGGCTCGGCCGCAGGCCGGCGCTGGTCGGCGCGCTCGTCGGCACCGTACTCTCGCTCGGCGTGCTCGCCCTGGCCGGCGCGACGTCGGGCGCCCAGGTCGCACTCTTCGCCTCCTGCACGACCTTCTTCCTGTACGCGATCAACGCGGCGCTCTACCTGTACTCCCCCGAGCTGTACCCCACGGCCAACCGGGCCAGGGGCGCCGCCTTCGGCGGCCTGTGGAACCGGATCGGCGTCATCCTCGGTCCGGTGACGGTCGGAGCGATCATCGGAGCGGGCGGCAGCCTGGCCCTGGTCTTCGCGCAGCTCGCCGCGGTGGCAGCGGTGGGGGCCGTGATCGCGTGGTTCGCCGTCGAGACGAAGGGCAGGACGCTGGAGGAACTCAACTCCTGACGCGGCCGGTGCGCCACCAGGTGACGGGCCGGGGGCGGTCGGCCTAAAAGGGGCGGCCTCGCCCGTACTCTGCCGGAATACCGCCGCCCCGCTGCGGCCGCGCTGTGCGCCGTCGTGGTGGTCCAGGCACCGAGGCGGCGTTCTCCCGGGAGAGGACCTGACGACACGCCCTCCGTCGCCAGGCCTCTTCCCTTCAGCGGTAAGATTCTCAGGCCATGAGAAATCGGCGGGATCCGTGCGAGGGGTGAGGATGGCTGCATCAAGGCCGGCGGACCGGGACGCCGTCGCGAGCGTGATCGAGGACTGGGCGCGTGAACGGCCGGAGCTGGACACCAGCCCGTTGGAGGTCCTGGCACGGCTGCACCGTTCGTTCCTGCGCTACAGCTCCAGGCTCACCGCGTCCATCGAACGCCATGGGCTGTCGGTGGCGGGCTTCGACGTGCTGACCGCGCTGCGCCGGTCGGGCGAGCCCTATCGGCTGACGGCCGGTCAGCTCGCCGACTCCGGGCTGGTCTCGTCGGCAGGCGTGACACTGCGGATCGACCGTCTGGAGAAGGACGGCCTGATCGTCCGCGAACGGGACGCCGACGACCGCCGGGTCGTCTACTCGCGTCTCACCGGGAAGGGCCTCGCCACGGTCGACACCGTCTTCGCCGAGCATCTCGACAACGAACGCCGGATGCTCGGTGGGCTCTCCCCCTCGGAACGCCGCCAGCTGGCGCGGCTGCTGCGCAAGCTGGAGATCTCGATCCTGGACGCGGACGCGTACGAACCGGCGGCCACGCAATAGGCGCCGGCCGGACGTGCGCCGATGGGCGGCCGGGTCCCTCTCCCTCACTACTGGTGCCTACATGCGCATGAATACCATCGTGACCGCCGGGCTCGTCGGCCTGCTGCTCACCGGCTGCGGAACCGGCGCGGACCACAGCGCCGCCCGAAGTACCGCCTTCCCGGAACTGCCGCAGAAGATCGTGAAGCCGGTGCCGCTGCCGGCCGGCGGACCGCACCCGTCGCCGCCGGCCGGTGCCGCCTTCCACGAGCGCGTCGCCTTCGGCCTGCGCGAGAAGACCCTCGCCATGGCCAACACCGCCGGGACGACCACGGCCCGGTGCCCGGCCGGTCTCACGCTGAGGAAGGGGGCCGAGGCCGTGTGCGTGAGCACGTACGAAGGCCTGAGGATCGAGTGGGACGTCCTGGTGGGCGCTTCGAAGGACCGGTTCGGAAACGACGTGCAGTGGTCCGCCGAACCCCGTACGGGGATCATCACGCGAGATGGAGCCGCCAACGCGCTCTATACCTACTACGCCCCCGACCTCGTGCGGTGCGGTGACATTCCGAAGGCCGTCCTGGTGCCCGCCTTCGTCAGGACGCACTACTCCTGCCAGACCGTGAAGGACGGCAGAGCGGGCAAGCCCTTGCGGGCCGAAGCCCGGCTGAACGGCCCGGGGTTCCTGTGCCGCCAGAGGGAGCCGCACTCCTGCGTGGGCTGACCGGGCGGAGCACCGCGTGCTCGTGATCGAGGACGGGCGGGCGGAGCCGGAGCGGTCGGGGCGCGACAGGAGCCCTGGAAATGGGCGGTCGCCGCCCTCTCGGTCGAGCTTTCGGTCGCGGCGCGACGCACCCGCCGGAGCCCAGCGCCGTCCGCGCCCGGCGTCTCACGGGTCCACCGGCACACGGGTCCGCTGGCAGGGCGGGGCCGGCTGACCGATTCTGTAGACAGCCAGGCAGGAGCAAGGGCACCCGAGGGAGAGGCGGTGGGACCGTGCCGGACGACGAAGGGCCGGTCCCTGCGGCGGACGCCCTGGAGCAGTCACTCCTCGACGCCCTCTTCCAGCAGACCGCACAGCGCGTCTACGTACTGGACACGGATCTCGTCATCCGGCGGGCCGGGGTCACGGCGCCGGTACCCGCGTCGCGGTTCACGGACGTCTACCGCATGGACACCTGGAAAGGGCTCGAAACCCTCCTGGCACAAGCGCTGCGGAACGAGGCCACCGTGCCGTGGGTGGACGTGTGGGAGATCACCGATCACAGCGCGGCACCCGCCCCTCCCCTCTCACTGTTCCTGCAGCCTCTGCGCCACGAAGCGGGGCAGCTGCTCGGACTGCTCGCCCTGGTGGCCGACCGGGTCCTCGTGGACGGCGTCGACGCCCTGGCCAGTGGGACCGCCGACGCCCGCCGGCAGATCGGGCAGTCCCTGGACCTCGCGGAGACCTGCGCGAGCCTCGCCGCCGCCGCCACGGCGTTCGCAGACGCCGCCGTGGTGGAGCTCGTCGACGACGTCCTGCGCGGTGGCGATCCGCCGCTCGCGCCGCTCGATCCGGCCGTGCCCCTGCGGCGGACGGCCCTGCTCGGCCCGTCACACCGGACGGAGGACGAGGACGGTTCGGTCCTGTGGGGGCGCATGCTGCTCCTGCCGGCGGCCACCCCGCACGCTCGCGCTCTCTCCGACCTGCAGCCGCGCATGGCCGCGGTCGGGCCCGACACGCCCTGGCTCACGACCGCGCCGGCGCACGCCGAGATCGTCGCGGCAACTTCCGCCCATTCCCTCCTCGCCGTGCCGCTCACCTTGCGAGGGACGGTCCTGGGCATCCTCAGCCTGTACAGGTGCGAAGGCTCCGCCCCGTTCACCACACCCGACAGGACGCAGGCGGTCCTGCTCGCCGGGCAGGCGGCGCTGGCCCTCGACAACGCCAGGCGCTACCAGCGCGACCACACCATCGCCTCGACCCTCCAGCGCCGGCTGCTCCCCCAGGCGGACACCCGTGCTCCGGGGCTGGAGACGGCCCACGCCTACCTCCCCGGCCGCTCCAGCGGGAGCTGGTACGACACCATCCCGCTGTCCGGCGCCCGCACCGCCCTGATCGTCGGCCGTGTCCTGGGCCACGGCATCAACGCCGCCACCAGCATGGGGCAGCTGCGGACAGCGACGCGCGCCCTGGCCGCGCTCGATCTGCCGCCGGACGAACTCCTCGCCCGGCTCTCCGACACGGCCGCCCAACTGGCCGCGGAACGGGCGGCCCTGCCGGCGGGGGACTCGCTGCACACCCAGCCGCTCGCGGCGACGTGCCTCTACGCCGTCTTCGACCCCTTCACGGGCCTGTGCACGATGGCGTGCGCCGGTCACCGGCCACCGCTCCTGATGCGGGCCGACGGTGACGACGTCACAGCCTCACTGCAGGAAGGAGCGCCGCTCGGTTCGCCCGGAGCCGCCCCCTTCCCCGTCACCACGGTCGACCTGAGCGGCGGCGCCGTACTCGCCATGCTCAGCGGCGACGCCTCGGCCGCGTGCCCCCGCCGCCCCGCTCCCGCGCAGGACCTCCCCGCCCTGCGGGAACTCTGTGACCAGCTCGTCTACTCCTTCTCCGGCCAGGAGCAGTACGACGGTTCCGTCCTGCTCCTCGCCCGGGCGGCCGGACTCCCCGGGGCGGACCACATCACCCGGGAACTGCCTCACACCCATCAGGCCCCGTCCCTGGCGCGCCGCGCGGTCCGTGAGCACCTGGCGCGGTGGGGCGTCCCCCCGGACGCAGGCGACGCCGTGGAACTCGCCGTCAGCGAGCTGGTCACCAATGCCGTCCGCCACGGCTCCCCGCCCCTGACCGTGCGCCTGATCCGGACCGACGCGCTCACCGTCGAGGTCAGCGACAGCAGCCCGTCCGCTCCGCATCTGCGTCACGCCCGCTCCGTCGACGAGGGTGGGCGCGGACTCTTCATCACCGCCCAGCTCTCCACGCGCTGGGGCACCCGTTACGCCCACCCCATGAAGACCATCTGGGCGGAGCTGCCACTGCACCGGCCCGCGCGGAGCTGACCCGGGCAGGTGTCTGTTCCGCGGTCAGGCGGTGATCGCGGCTGTACGGGGTACGGAGGGCGGCATGGATGAAGTGATACAGGCAGGTCTGTGGGGGCTGGTGGCCGGTTCGGCGCTGCTCGTCGGCGCCGCGGCCGGTTTCGCCGTGCGGGTACCGCAGAGGGTGATCGCGACCGTCATGGCCTTCGGCGCGGGGGTGCTGATCTCCGCCGTCTCCTTCGAACTGGTCGGGGAGGCGTACGAGCAGGCGGGCCTGGCGCCGGCCGTCGTGGGAACGCTCGGCGGCGCGGTCGCCTACACGGTGGGGAACATGTGGCTGGCCCACCGCGGAGCCCGCCACCGCAAACGGTCCGGTCACGGGCAGGGCCAGCCCTCGGAGGCCGAGCAGGGCGGCTCCGGGGCGGCGCTCGCCCTGGGAGCGCTGCTCGACGGTGTTCCGGAATCCGCGGTCATCGGGGTGAGTCTTCTCGACGGTGGCGCGGTGAGCATGGTGACCGTGGCGGCCGTCTTCATCAGCAACGTCCCGGAAGGACTGTCGAGCGCGGCAGGCATGAAGAAGGCCGGGCGCAGCAAGAGGTACGTCTTCGGCGTGTGGGGCGCGATCGCCGCGACGTGCACCGTTTCCGCGGTCCTCGGCTACACCGTGATCGGCGGATTCTCACCGGCCGTGATCGCCGCGGTCACAGCGGTCGCCGCGGGTGCGATCCTCGCCATGATCGCGGACACGATGATTCCCGAAGCCTTCGAGGACACCCACCTGGCCATGGGGCTGATCATCGTCAGCGGCTTCCTGGTGTCCTTCGCCCTGTCCCACGCCTGACCGTCGGCCCGGGCCCGACGTGCCGCCGGTACGCCTTCCGGAGACGGCCCGCGGGCCGTCTCCGGGCCGTCTCCGGGCCGCCTCCGGGCCGCCTCCGGACCGGCGGGAAGTCACTCGGCAGGACCGTCCGAACGACCGGAAAACCAAGGGTCTAACATATGAGCACCGCCTAGCTCGAAAGATGGACCTGTGACTGTCAACGAAGACGCGTTCACGAACTGGAAGACCCGCGAGGAGATCGCCGAGTCGATGATCCCGATCATCGGGAAGCTGCACCGGGAGCGGGACGTCACGGTCCTCCTCCACAGCCGGTCCCTGGTGAACAGGTCGGTGGTCAGCCTCCTGAAGATCCACCGGTTCGCCCGCCAGATAGCCGGCGAGGAACTCTCGGTCACGGAGACGCTGCCCTTCCTGCAGGCCCTCACCACGCTCGACCTCGGCCCCGCCCAGATCGACATCGGCATGCTGGCCGCCACGTACCGGACCGACGGCCGCGGTCTGCCGATCGCGGAGTTCACCGCCGAGGCCGTCGCCGGCGCGACGGGCGCCGACAAGATCGAGCGCCGCGAGCCGCGCGACGTCGTCCTCTACGGATTCGGCCGCATCGGCCGTCTCGTCGCCCGCCTGCTGATCGAGAAGGCCGGCTCCGGCAACGGCCTGCGGCTGCGTGCCGTCGTCGTCCGCAGGGCCGCCGGCCAGGACCTGGTCAAGCGCGCCTCACTGCTGCGGCGTGACTCCATCCACGGCCAGTTCCAGGGCACGATCACCGTCGACGAGGCCGACGACCGGATCATCGCCAACGGCAACGAGATCAAGGTGATCTACTCCGACGACCCCGCCGAGGTGGACTACACGGCGTACGGCATCAAGGACGCCATCCTCATCGACAACACCGGCAGGTGGCGCGACCGTGAAGGCCTGTCCCAGCACCTGCGCCCCGGGATCGCCAAGGTCGTCCTGACCGCGCCGGGCAAGGGCGACGTCCCCAACATCGTGCACGGCGTCAACCACGACACGATCAAGCCGGACGAGCAGATCCTGTCCTGCGCGTCCTGCACGACCAATGCGATCGTTCCGCCGCTGAAGGCGATGAACGACGAGTACGGCGTGCTGCGCGGCCACGTGGAGACCGTCCACTCGTTCACCAACGACCAGAACCTGCTGGACAATTACCACGCGTCCGACCGCCGCGGCCGCTCGGCGCCACTGAACATGGTCATCACCGAGACCGGTGCCGCGTCCGCCGTCGCGAAGGCACTGCCCGACCTCGACGCCACGATCACCGGCAGCTCGATCCGCGTTCCCGTACCGGACGTGTCGATCGCGATCCTCAACCTCCAGCTCGGCCGCGAGACCACCCGCGAGGACGTCCTCGGCTACCTCCGCAACGTGTCCCTGACCTCGCCGCTCAAGCGCCAGATCGACTTCATCAGCGCCCCTGACGCCGTCTCGAGCGACTTCATCGGCTCGCGCCACGCCTCGATCGTCGACGCCGGTGCCACGAAGGTCGAGGGCGACAACGCGATCCTCTATCTCTGGTACGACAACGAGTTCGGCTACTCGTGCCAGGTCATCCGCGTCGTCCAGCACGTCTCGGGAGTGGAGTACCCCACCTACCCGGCGCCGGCGGTCTGACCCCGCTCGCGGTCCTGCCGGCCCCGGCCCGTAGCCGGCGGGAACCGGCCGCACCCCGGCAGCCCGGCAGTGGCGGACGCCACTGCCGGGCTGTGTTCTGCGTCATGCGGGACACGGAGGCCTCCGGCGTAGCGTCGGCAGCCCTGATTCCGTGGCGACTACGGGTGGCCGGCGTGCACGTTGATCTCTCCGAACTGATTACCGCGACCGCACAGTGGCTCACGCGCGCCTACCCGTCGCGGGGCGCGTTCTCGTCGGCGCTGTCGGAGGTGCAGGCGCGGCAGGCCGTCACGGTCGCCGCCTGGCTGCGTTACCCGACCGCGATGGACGCCGCCCTCGTGACCATGGCCGGGCCGGGTGGCTCGGCCCGGCTCGACCGGGTGACAGGAGGCTTCGGCGCCCAGGACCCCCACCCGTGGTGTTCGTGGGTGGACGAGGTCGTCGCCAGCTGGGCCGCCTGCCTGCTGGCCGGCCCCTCACTGGCCGAGGCCGCCGTGGCCGCGCTCGCCGGAGGCGAGCACATGAGTGACGGAGCCGCCGGCTTCCGGCGCCTCGTCTCGCCCGACGCGCACGACCTCGAGGCAGCCGCCCTGCTGCGCCACCCCGACCTGTTGCAGCCGATATCCGCCCTGCACCGGGACGGACTCCTCGACCGGCTCGGCCAGGACTTCACCCTGGCCCACTGAGCCGCGCCGCCGGGGCAGACCTCCGCGGCGCCCGGTGCGAGGTCGGCCTCCCCCGAAGTCGGCACGTCGCAGTGGCCGGATCGACGCGGCATGGAGACATGACAGCCGCGCCGTATTGATATGCCCGCAAAAGTCTCGTCATGGGTTGTTTGCGCACTTATCTGATGGTTACCCGGGGTGTGAAGGCCTTGGAACAGTACCGGCCGGATCCGCCGCGGCAGCGCGGGAGGGCTCGCAGGCAGGCCGCTTCACATGCGGCGGGTCGAAGGGCCGGGCCGGTGCCCCCGTTGAAGGAGGGATGGCTCATGAGGGAAGCCGAGCGGGCGCAGCAAGTGGGTCGGACAGCGAAGGAACAGGCCTCGGCAACGACCTCCCAGGCCGGGCAGGCGGCCGGCGAAGTGGCCGGGACCGCCGCCGAGCAGGCGAAGGAGGTGGCCGGTGAAGCTCGCCGGCAGGCCGACAGCGCGATGCACGACTTGAAGCGGCGCCTGATGGACGAGGGGCAGGAACAGACGGACCGCCTGGCCGACGCGGTGCGGCAGTGGGCGGACGATCTCGAGGGTCTCGCCCAGGGAGCATCGGGCGATTCCCCGGCCCGCAGCCTCACGGTCCGCACCGCGGGCCAGGGTCACCGGGCCGCGAACTATCTCGCCGAGAACAGCCTCGACGACATGCTGGGCGATCTGCGGGACTTCGGCCGTCGGCGGCCGGGCGCGTTCCTGGGCGGAGCGGTGCTGGCGGGACTCGTCGTCGGACGTCTCGGCAAGGCAGGCAAGGCGGCCCACTCGCCGGACGGTGGCCGATCGGCCGACGGTTCCCGGGAGAGGGACGCGCTGGAGCCGGCCGGCTCGGCACGGGCGGAGCTTCCGCGCCGTCCGGGGGTGTGAGATGTCGACCATATCGAGGCAGTCGATGTCCACGACGCAGAGCACGGTCGAGGACCGCTCGGTCGGCGAGCTGCTGTCCGTGGTGACGTCGGACGTGCAGGTGCTGTTCCGGCAGGAGGTGGAACTCGCCAAGGCCGAAATCCGTGAGGAGGCGACCAAGGCGGCCAAGGCCGCCGGAATGTT
The DNA here is from genome assembly GCF_030816615.1 of Streptomyces sp. B1I3. Taxonomy (NCBI): domain Bacteria; kingdom Bacillati; phylum Actinomycetota; class Actinomycetes; order Kitasatosporales; family Streptomycetaceae; genus Streptomyces; species Streptomyces sp. B1I3. The sequence goes on along the minus strand of NZ_JAUSYD010000001.1, from coordinate 7,146,202 downwards.
CGGCGGGGCCGGGTTCGCCGGTTACATGGTGGCGCTGTTCCTGTCGCTGGCAGCTGTGTTCGGCTTGGCCAACGTCATGGACGCCGGCTGGGCGGCACTGATCGTCACCGCTGTGTGGGCGGCCGTCGCGGGCGTGCTGTTCGTGATGGGCCGGGCCAGGATGCGGCGCGTCTCGCCCCAGCCGGAACGAACCATGGAGACATTGAAGGAGGACGCACAGTGGGCACGTCACCCGACCAGGTAAAGGCCGACATCCAGGCGACTCGCAACAGGCTCTCCCAAGACGTGGACCAGCTGGCCGACCGCGCCAGTCCGAAGCGCGTGGTGCGACGGCGCACCGACCGGGTGCGCTCGAGGGCCACCGGCCTGCGGCACAGGGTCATGGGCGCCGCCTCGGACACGGGCGGTCAGGCCGCCGAGCGGACTCGGCAGGCGGCACACGCCGTGCCGGAGGGCGCAGGGCAAGTGGGCGAGGCGGTCAGGCAGGCACCGGAACAGGCACTGCGGCAGACAGAGGGCAATCCTCTGGCCGCCGGACTGATCGCCTTCGGCGCAGGCCTGCTGGCGGCCTCTCTTCTCCCCGGGTCCCAGGCCGAGGAGCAGGCGGCAGGCCGGCTCTCCGAGCAGGCGAGTGGCGCGGTCGAGCCGGTCAAGGAGGCCGCCGCCGAATCCGCCCGGCGCGTGAAGGAGGACGCCACCGAGACGGCGAAACAGGCGGCGCAGCAGGTCAAGGAGACCGCGACGGACGCCGCCCGCACCACCCGTGACGAGGGGCGCGGCCAGGCCGAACAGGTCACCGACCGGGCCCGCGAATCCGGACAGCAGCTGGCCGGTGAGGCACGGCGGCAAGGACCCGGCGGGCCCTAGGTCTGCGCTCGGATCAGACTGTCCTGTCCTCCGCTCGGATCAGACTGTCCTCCGCTCGGATCAGGCCGTCCTCCGCTCGGATCACACGGATCGAGGAACCGCCGCGGCGGGGCCCCGGGCACGCCCGGGGCCCTGCCGCGAGTACGGGATACGGCCCCGCCGCGCGCCGGAAGCGACTGCGCGCACCTCCTCCGGTGCGCCTGGGCGCATCGCCGCGGCGCTACGGGCGCCCGGGCCCGAGCAGCAGGTCCGTGGCGAAGTTCAGCGACCGGGCGAAGACCGCTTCCACCTGCTCATCGGGGAGCCCGTACCAGACGTGGTCCGAGCCGGGCACGGTCCACAGCTCGGCCCGGGCGCCGGCTTCGCCGAGGCCGGCCGCGAGACGTTCACTGTGTGCGCAGGGGACCATGCTGTCCTGTTCACCGTGCACGAGCAGGAACGGCGGCGCGGCCGCGTGCACATGCGTGAGCGGACTGGCCTGGCGGGCCCGGTCCGCGACGGTGGCCGGGTCGGCGCCGAGCAGGAGCGCCTCGGGGGTGCCCGGCCCGGCGGCGGTGAGGTCACTGGGGCCGTACCAGATGACGGCGCCGGCCAGGGAAGGGCCGGGACGGGTGAGGGCGAGCAACGAGGCGAGGTGCCCACCCGCGGACTCGCCCCACACCACCGTGCGGGTGGGATCGATGCACAGTTCGGTGCGGCGCAGGGTGAGCCAGCGCAACGCCGAACGCAGGTCGTCCAGGGGTCCGGGGAAGGTGGTTTCACCACTGAGCCGGTAGTCGACGGTCGCGACGGCCAGACCGGCCGCGGCCATGCGCGCGAAGGGTCCGGGCTCCCAGTGCCGCGTACGCAGGCCCATGTCGTCGCGCCGCCCACGGCGCCAGGCACCCCCGTGCACGAAGAGGACCAGGGGGTGCGGTGCCCCGGAGTCCCGCGGCAGCCAGAGGTCCAGCTCCAGGGGCCGGCTGCCCTCCACTTCGGCATAGGGAAGCGCACGCAGGGTCCGTACCCCGGACGCGTGGACGACCGCCGGCGGGAGCGGGGCGACGTCCGGAGCGGGCGCGCCGATCACCTTCAGCAGTTCGGGGTTCACCGGCTGCGCCACTGCTGCTCGGGCAGGAACGTCACGTCGTACGCCCGGGGAACCGTCGCGAACTTCTCCCGTGCCGGGATGACCGGTGCGCTCGGCAGACCCAGTTCCTCGGCGGGGGCGCCGAGGTTCTCGAAGAACCGCTCGAAGGTGCCGCCCGGACCGGCGGCGACGCCGACGATCTGACTGTGATGACGCTCCATGCGGTAGGAGTGCGGGCAGTTCTTCGGCACGAATCCGAAGTCGCCGGGTGTCAGCAGCTTCTCGTACTGCTCCCCCTCCAGATCCTCGACGAACAGCCGGACGGCTCCGTGCGTGATGTAGAAGACCTCATAGGTGTCGGCGTGTGAATGGGCGGGGATGACATCGCCCTTGGGGCCTTCACAGGTGAAGAAGTTGAAGGTGTTCTCGGTCTGTTCGCCGCCCGCGTAGATGGTGAACAGGTCGGTGAACAGGTGGGCGCGGTCGCCGTTCCCCTTCTCGATGAAGTACGGCTTGCCCGGGTCGGGGGGGATGTGCGAGGCGCGGCGGTAGCGGGTGGCGTACTCGAAGGTCATGAAAGCTCCAGGCGGAAGGAAGGCCCACGTCGAATGTCAGGTAGCCTGACATGCCGGAGCCTGGGTTGACAAGCCAGGCCGTACACTCGCCCTGCCCTGCCTTCCACCACGAGGAACCGATGTATCCGCCCCGCCCCAACCTCCCCCAGTTGCTGCTCGACGCCCGCCGCTGGTTCGAGGAGGGGCTGCTCGCGTCCCTGGAGGCCGCGGGCATCGCGCCGGTGTCCCCCGCCCAGCTCGAGCTGTTCGCCGTGCTGGACGAGGAGGGCACGACCGTCGCCGAGCTGGCCCGCAGGATGGGGGTCGCCCGCCAGACGACCCATCAGGCCGTGCACGGCCTGATCGCGTCGGGGCACCTGGAGCAGGTGGCGGACCCGGCTCACGGCCGGCAGCGCCTGATCCGGCGCACGCAGGAGGGGGCCCGCACCCACCGGAAGGCCCTCGGCGTCCTGGAACGCCTGGAGGAGGAACTGGAGGCGCGCATCGGCATCGACATGGTCGCCGCCCTGCGGGCCGCACTGGAGATGCCGTGGGGCGAGCCTCAGCGGTGCCCTTCTCACCCTTCCCGCTGACCGCGGTCCCCGGCCGGCCGCCGCCCCGGCGAAGGATCCCCCCATCGCCCCCTACGGCGGCGGCCCCTCCCGGCGGCCGCTCCACAGGCGTGCGGCTGCCGGACGGACGGGGCGTCACCAGACGGGCCCTCAGCTTCCGTCCGTGAAGCGCGACCGGACGCACGAGCTGCCGGCCCCCATCGACACCGAGAGGGCACACCGGGTCATCCGGCGGGCCCGGGTTCCGGGTCGCGATCCGACTTCGGCCAGAAGTACGGCATGTCGCCGGGCACCCCGGGGAAGCGGTCGCGGTAGAAGTCCGGGTCCTTCCGGAGCAGCGCCGACTGGTGGCTGCGGTGGAACTCGGGGATCCCGAGCCAGGGCGGCAGCTCCCCGGCCGAGGCCAGCCCGCCCTGGCTCCGGACCGCCGCCCCGGGACGCCAGGCGCCGAAGTCCCGCGTCAGGGTGGCCGCGCAGGTGTCGGAGCGCCCCTCGGCCGTCCACGCCGCGCAGATGTCCAGCCCGTACCGTACGAGTGCTTCCTCGTACCCGGCCCACATGCGGACGGCCGGGTGTCTGCGCCAGCCGTAGCCCGGGACGGTCAGACCGCGTAGCACCTGGAGCGCTTCCACCCGCTGTTTGCCGAGCCGCCGCCCGTCCAGGACCAGTGCCGAGTCCGCGAAGGAGGGAAAAGGGAGAAAAGTCTGCACACCCCCTTCTTACCCCTGCGCAGGGCCCGTTCCGGCCCGGCGCGGCCGGGGGCGGGAACGCCTCAGCCCCCGGCTCCTCCCGCAGGCACGCCCCGGGCAGGTCCCCGGGCGCGCGGGCGTGGCCGGGGGTCGGGGCGCCAGGTGGCCACCAGGGCGGCGGCCAGGAGGAGTTCGGCGATGTCGCCGCCGTAGTACATGATCTCCGCGCCGCCCCGGACCTGGTCGACGGGCGCGTGGACGTCCGTCCAGAAGCCCCCGTACATCATCTGCGAGAGCACGGCGTGTACCGCGATCGCGACACCCAGGCAGACCAGCCGGGCACGTACGCCCGGCCGTGATGGCGCCGGGTCGGGCCCGGCGACGGCGTGGGCGAACAGGCACCCGGACAGCAGGAAGTGCGCGTTCAGCAGCCAGTGCCCTGCCGGGTGGCGCATGGTCGCGTCGTACAGCGGGGTGACGTAGAGCGCCACGAGGGTGCCGGTGGACAGGAGCAGCGCGACGGCGGGGTGCGCCGCCAGGCGGGCCGGGCGGCTGTGCAGCACCCTGGTCAGCCCCCGGCCCCCTGGGGCGGGCAGGGTGCGCAGCAGCAGGGTGACGGGGGCGCCGAGTACGAGGGCGAGCGGCGCGTACATCCCGATGAGCATGTGCTGGACCATGTGCCCGCGGAAGTCGTGGTGGGCGTACGCGGCGACGGGCGGCAGCAGGGCCAGCGCGAGCAGCGCGATCCCGGCCACGAAGCCGGCTGTCCGCCATCGGCTCCACCCTTGTACGGGGTTGCGGCGGCGGGCCCGGTGGGCCAGCACCAGGTAGGCGCCGGCGAACAGCAGCACGAACGCGGGCACCGCGGCCCCCGGCACGCCGCCGGAGGCTCCGGGGTCGGGCAGGGGCATGTCGTGGTCCATCAGTCGTTCCCGGCCTGCCGCCCACCCCGCGCGGGGGCGTCGGGGTCGAACGGCTCCCCGCTGCGCCGGAGGAGGTGGCCGCCGATGAGCAGGAGCAGGCCCAGGAGGAGGAATCCCATGTCCCACCAGATCCGGTGGGGGCCGCCGTGGACGTGGTGGATGGCCAGGATCTGGTGGTCGATGAGCCCCTCCACGATGTTGAACAGACCCCAGCCGGCCAAAATCCAGCCCCACAGCACGCGGGAGGCCCATACGCGGCGGCGGTCGCGGGTGACCCGGGAGTACAGGACGGCCAGGCCCACGAGGACCGCCAACCAGCACACGACGTGGAAGATGCCGTCCCACACGGTGTTCATCTCCAGGCCCGAGACGGTGTGGGGGTTGTAGTACTTCACCCCGATGCGGTCGTCGTCGGTGCTGGTGAGCATGTGGTGCCACTGCAGGAGCTGGTGCAGCAGGATGCCGTCGACGAACCCGCCCAGCCCGATCCCGAGCATGATCCCCGGCAGCCGGATGCTGCGGGGGGCCTTCGCCGCGCGGGCCTCGCCGGTGGTGGGGGCCATCGCCTGTCTCCGTCCGCTGTGCGTCGTGGGGCCGTGGGTCCCGTCCCGGACAGGACCTATGCCCGCGTACGCCCCGAAGGTCACGCGGCCGGCCAGGAACGGCCCGGAACGGTCGTCGCGGCGGTCCCCTGCCCCGGCGGTACGGCTCCTTCGCCGTGGCGTGGCGACCCGCCACACCGACGGCGGTCATTCGTGCGCGCACCGGCTTCCCGTGGAGGTGCCGGCAGCGGAGTCACGCAGCCCACTTTGCATGATCATGCGATCTGGCGCATACTCTTCCCATGTCTAAGGTTCTCACCTCCCTGCCCACCGGCGAGCGCGTCGGCATCGCCTTCTCCGGCGGACTCGACACCTCCGTCGCCGTCGCGTGGATGCGCGACAAGGGTGCCGTCCCGTGCACCTACACGGCCGACATCGGCCAGTACGACGAGCCCGACATCGCGTCGGTGCCCGGCCGTGCGTCGGCGTACGGCGCCGAGATCGCGCGTCTGGTCGACTGCCGCGCGGCGCTGGTCGAGGAGGGCCTGGCCGCGCTCACCTGCGGCGCGTTCCACATCCGCTCCGGCGGGCGCGCGTACTTCAACACCACGCCGCTCGGCCGCGCCGTCACGGGCACCCTGCTGGTCCGGGCCATGCTCGAGGACGACGTGCAGATCTGGGGCGACGGCTCGACGTTCAAGGGCAACGACATCGAGCGGTTCTACCGCTACGGGCTGCTCGCCAACCCCCACCTGCGCATCTACAAGCCGTGGCTCGACGCGGACTTCGTCTCCGAACTCGGCGGCCGCAAGGAGATGTCGGAGTGGCTGCTCGCCCACGACCTCCCCTACCGCGACAGCACGGAGAAGGCCTACTCCACCGACGCCAACATCTGGGGCGCCACCCACGAGGCGAAGACGCTGGAGCACCTCGACACCGGCGTCGAGACCGTCGACCCGATCATGGGGGTGCGGTTCTGGGACCCCTCGGTCGAGATCGCCGCCGAGGACGTGACGATCGGCTTCGACCAGGGCCGTCCGGTGACGATCAACGGCAAGGAGTTCGCCTCCCCGGTCGACCTGGTGATGGAGGCCAACGCCATCGGCGGCCGCCATGGCATGGGCATGTCCGACCAGATCGAGAACCGGATCATCGAGGCCAAGAGCCGTGGCATCTACGAGGCCCCGGGCATGGCGCTGCTGCACGCCGTGTACGAGCGTCTGGTCAACGCGATCCACAACGAGGACACGGTCGCGCAGTACCACAACGAGGGACGGCGCCTGGGCCGACTCATGTACGAGGGCCGCTGGCTCGACCCGCAGGCCCTGATGGTCCGCGAGTCGCTGCAGCGGTGGGTGGGCGCGGCAGTCACCGGAGAGGTGACGCTGCGGCTTCGGCGCGGTGAGGACTACTCGGTCATGAACACCTCCGGCCCGGCGTTCAGCTACCACCCCGACAAGCTGTCCATGGAACGCACGGACAACTCGGCGTTCGGCCCGGTGGACCGGATCGGCCAGCTCACCATGCGCAACCTCGACATCGCCGACTCCCGCGCCAAGCTGGAGCAGTACGCGGGCCTCGGCATCGTCGGCAACACCCACGCGGCGCTGCTCGGTGCCGCCCAGGCCGACTCGACGAAGCTGATCGGCGAGATGCCGGAGGGCGGCGCCGAGGTCATCGCGTCCCGCGGCCCGGCCGAGGGCGACGCCGACCAGATGCTCGACCGCGCCGCGATGGAGTTCGGCACCGACTGACGGGGACTGCGGCCGGCAGGCCGCCGGGCGCCGACGTCCGCTGTCCGAGCCCTGCTCCCGCACACGTGCGCCCGGCGGCCCCACGGCCGCCGGGCGCTCGCCGGCCGGCGGCCGTGGCGTCCTTCAAGAGTCTTCCGTTCGCCGCTAGGGATGCTCGCCCGGGCCTTCGGTGTTCGGCGCGAGGCGGGTCGGTGAGAGCGCGGTGTCCTCCTCCCCCGGTTCGAGCAGCGTGGCCGCCGCCCCGACGATCAGTGGGTCCGGCGCGCCGACCGCCTCGCGGTCCTTCGCCGCGTAGTCGATCCGGGCGAGGAGGCTGCGCATCGCCTCGATACGGGCGCGGCGCTTGTCGTTGCTCTTGACGACGGTCCACGGCGCGTGCGCGGTGTCGGTGGCACGGAACATGTCGATCTTCGCGGTGGTGTAGTCGTCCCAGCGGTCGAGGGAGTCGATGTCCGTGGGTGAGAGTTTCCACTGGCGTACCGGGTCGACCTGGCGGATGGCGAAGCGCGTGCGCTGCTCGGCCCGGGAGACGGAGAACCAGAACTTCACCAGGAGGATGCCGTCGTCGACGAGCATCTGCTCGAACACCGGCGCCTGCCGGAGGAACAGTTCGTATTCGGGCGGCGTGCAGAACCCCATGACGCGTTCGACGCCGGCCCGGTTGTACCAGGAGCGGTCGAAGAAGACGAGCTCGCCCGGCGCCGGCAGACGGCCGACGTAACGCTGGAAGTACCACTGGCCCCGCTCGCGGTCCGTCGGCTTGTCCAGGGCCACGATGCGGGCGCCGCGAGGATTGAGGCGCTCGGTGAAGCGCTGGATGGTGCCGCCCTTGCCGGCCGCGTCCCGTCCCTCGCACACGACGACGATCCGCGCGCCGGTGTCCTTCGTCCACCTCTGGAGCTTGAGCATCTCGATCTGCAGGATGCGTTTGTCCCGCTCGTACTCCTTGCGCCGCACCTTGCGGTCGTACGGATAGTTCTCACGCCAGGTCTTGATCGGCCTGCCCGCCTCGTCGAGCAGGATCGGCTGCTCCGGCCTGCTCGTGTCGACGGTCAGGCCGTCCAGTAGTTGCTTTCCCAATTGATCACGGTCCACGGAACGGAGCCTTTCACTCGTTCGCGTGACACGCCACCCGGTGGCGGCGGGCCGCCGTCGTCCCCGCGGTTTCGTTCCGCGTGCCCCGCTCCCGCCGGCGCCCGGAGGAGTTCGCGATGGCCGACAAGGCGCTGTTGACCGTCTCGGCGGCCGAACCCGATGCTCGAGTGTCCGCTGAGTAACAGGGAGGTCACACGATGACGGCCACGGCCGAACAGACGCCCGTTCCCTACCCCTTCAACGAACCGGCCGGGCTGGGGCTGGCAGACGCCTACCAGGAGGCCCTGGGACGGCCCGGGCTGATGCGCGTGCGGATGACGTACGGCGAACCCGCGTGGCTGGCCACCCGCTACGCCGACGCCCGCCTCGTCCTCGGCGACCGGCGCTTCAGCCGGGCCGAGGCTCTGCGTCACGACGAACCCCGCCAGTCGGAAGGCCGCCGGGACAGCGGCATCCTGAGCATGGACCCTCCGGGGCACACCCGCCTGCGCACCCTGGTGGCGAAGGCGTTCACCGTGCACCAGGTGGAGAAGTTGCGGCCCGCCGTACGGGAACTGGCCCACGGGCTGCTGGACGCGATGGAGACCCAGGGGCAGCCCGCCGACCTCGTGGAGCACTACGCGCTGCCGATCCCGGTCGCGGTGATCTGCCGCATGCTCGGCGTACCGGAGGAGGACAGGCCCAAATTCCGGGTCTGGAGCGACGCCGCGCTGTCCACGAGTTCCCTGACGGCCGCGGAGTTCCAGCGTAGTCGCGAGGAACTGCAGGCCTACATGGGCCGGTTGATCGAGGAGCACCGGCGCCACCCCGAGGCGGACCTGATGACCGGACTGATCGAGGCCCGCGACACCGGGGACCGGCTCAGCGAGCAGGAACTGGTGGACCTCTGCGTCGGCATCCTCGTCGCGGGCCACGAGACCACCGCGACCCAGATCCCCAACTTCGTGCACGTCCTGCTCGACCACCCCGGCCAGCTGGAACTGCTGCGGCAGCGCCCCGGCCTGATCCGCGGAGCGGTCGAGGAGCTCCTGCGGTTCGTGCCGCTGGGCAGCGGCGCGAGCTTCCCGCGGTACGCGACCCAGGACGTGGAGGTCGGCGGCACGCTGGTCCGGGCCGGCGAACCCGTGCTCGTCGCGGTGGGCGCCGCCAACCGCGACGCCCTGAAGTTCGACGGAGCCGGCCGGCTGGACGTCACCAGGAGCGGTGTGCAGCACCTGGGCTTCGGACACGGGGTCCACCACTGCCTCGGTGCGCCGCTCGCCAGGCTGGAACTGCAGGAGGCACTGGAAGCCCTGCTCGTCCGCTTCCCCGGCCTGCATCTGGCAGGGGACGTGGCATGGAAGGACCAGATGCTCGTGCGGGGTCCCCGCGAGATGCCGGTGGGGTGGTGAGGGCCGTGACCTGGACGACGGAGGTCGACCGCGGGCTCTGCATGGGGTCGGGCATGTGCAGCGGCATCGCACCCGAGCTGTACCGACTGGACGACACGGACCGGGCGCGACCCGTGAACGACCGCATTCCCCGGGACGAGCGCGCGCTGGACGCCGCGGACTCCTGTCCCGCCTCGGCGATCCTCGTCAGGGACGGGGAACGGCTGGTCGGGCCGCGCCCCTGAGGAACCGCGTGGGCGGGCCACGACCGGTCCGGAACGGCGAAATCCCCGATCCGCAATTGCGGATCGGGGATTTCGTCGCGTATATTCGTTGTTTCTGTGTGCATACAGAAAAAGACCCCGCAAGGGGGCCCAACAAGATTCACCGTATCGGGCAGGGAGCCACTTTGTCAACCCGCGAAAACGCCGAACTGCAGGCGGAACAGGAATTCGTCCGGCGGGTCCACGAGCGTGTCGACGTGCTGCGCGGAGCGGCCGCGCAGCACGTCGAGGACGCCTTGACGCCGGTCGGGACCGGTCTGCAGGCGCGCCTGGAACGCGACGTGCTGGTCGCCGAGCGTTCAGGTCTGCTGGCAGCGCTCAATGCGGTGGACGGCTCACTGTGTTTCGGCCGTATCGACCTTTCGGACGGCACCGCGCACCATATCGGCCGGGTCGGAATCCGCGAGGACGACGCCGAGCACACGCCTCTTCTGATCGACTGGCGGGCGCCGGTCGCCCGTCCCTTCTATCTCGCGACCGGGTACACGCCCATGGGGCTGCGCCGGCGCAGGCACATCACCACCGAGGGCCGCCGGGTGACCGAGCTGCACGACGAGATCCTCGACCTGGGTGACCGCGAGCGCAGCGGCTTCGAGGACCCCAGCGGCGACGCCGTACTGCTCGCCGCGCTCGGCGCCGCCCGCACCGGCCGCATGGGCGACATCGTGCGCACCATCCAGGCGGAGCAGGACCGCATCATCCGCGCCCCGCACCGCGGTGTGCTCGTCGTCGAGGGCGGCCCCGGTACGGGCAAGACGGCGGTCGCGCTGCACCGGGCGGCCTTCCTGCTCTACGAACACCGTGAACTGCTCGCCAAGCGCGCCGTCCTGGTCGTGGGCCCCAACCCCGCCTTCCTGCGCTACATCGGCGAGGTGCTGCCGGCGCTCGGTGAGACGGGCGTCATGCTGGCCACGCAGGCCGAGCTCTTCCCCGGGGTGTACGCCCGTGGCACCGACACGCCCCGCGCCGCCGCCGTCAAGGGCGGTGAGGACATGGCGGAGGCCCTCGCCCTCGCCGTGCGCGACCGCCAGCGGCTGCCCGAGCCGGGGGACCCCGTGGTCGTCCCCCACGACGACGGGGACCTCGTGCTGGACTGGGAGATCGCCTACGAGGCACGGCAGGCGGCCCGCGACACCCGTCTGCCGCACAATCTCGCCCGTCCGTACTTCGCCTTCCACATCATCGACGCCCTCACCGCGCAGCTCGCGGAGCGCATCGGGGCCGACCCGTACGGGGGCCCCAACTTCCTGGGGCCCGACGACATCGCCCAGCTCGGCAAGGCCGTCGCCGCGAGCGAGGAGGTGCATGCCGCCGTCGCGGACCTGTGGCCCACGCTCACCCCTGAGGAGTTCCTCGGCGACTACCTGTCCGAGCCGGTGTACCTGCCGGCCGAGGACGCCGAGGCGATCCGGCGCACGCCCGGCGGGGCGCAGTGGACACCCGCCGACGTCCCGCTGCTCGACGAGGCGGCCGAACTGCTCGGCGCCGACGACAGCGCCGAGCGGGCCGCCGCCGAGGCCGGGCGCCAGGAGCGGATCGCCTACGCCCAGGGTGTGCTGGAGCTTTCGAGGGGATCGGAGACGTACGAGTTCGAGGACGAGGAGTCCGAGGTCCTCTCCGCCCACGACATCGTCGACGCCGAGCGGATGGCGGAGCGGCACGAGGAGTCCGATCACCGCAGCGCGGCCGAGCGGGCCGCCGCCGACCGGACGTGGGCCTTCGGGCACATCATCGTGGACGAGGCCCAGGAGCTGTCCCCGATGGCGTGGCGCCTGCTGATGCGACGGGCACCGACCCGCTCACTGACCCTGGTCGGCGATCCGGCGCAGACCTCCGAGGAGGCCGGTGTGGGCTCGTGGGAGCGCATTTTGCGGCCGTACGTCGGTGACCGCTTCGAGCACGTCAGGCTCGGGGTCAACTACCGCACGCCCGCCGAGATCATGGAGCTGGCCGCCAAGGTCGTCCGGGCCGAGGACCCCTCCTTCGAACCGCCCGGCTCGGTGCGGTCCACCGGTGAGGTGCCGTGGACGCTGGACGCGGGTGAGGACCTGGCCGGCGCGGTGGCGCGGGCCGTCGGGGAGCTGACGCCCGAGGAGGGGCGCCTCGCGGTGATCGCACCGCGCGACCTGCATGAAGAGATCGCCGCCCCGCTCCCGGGTGTCACGGCCGGTGACGCTCCAGACCTCACCCTTCCGGTGGTGCTGCTCGACCCGCGCGGGGCCAAGGGGCTGGAGTTCGACCACGTCCTCGTGGTGGAGCCGGCCCGGTACGGGACCAGTGATCTGTACGTGGCGCTGACCCGTGCCACGCAGCGCCTCGGGATCGTCCACCGCGAGCCGTTGCCCGAAGCGTTGCGCTGACGGTCCGTGGGCACCCGGGCGTCCGTGGGCACCCGGGTGTTCGCCGGCGGCGGCTGCCGCAACCGGTCAGGGCGGGGGCGTGGGGCGGACGGCGAGGACGGCGATGTCGTCGGCGCTGTCGGCACCCAGTTTGATGAGCAGTTCGTCGCAGAACACGTCGAGGGGTTCGCCCGCCAGCTCGGCGGTGTGCCGGCGCAGCGCGTCCATGCCCTGGTCGAGGGTTTCGCCGCGGCGTTCGATGAGCCCGTCGGTGTACAGCAGCAGGGTGGAGCGGGCCGGGAGGGGGTCCTCGGCGGCGGGACGGGGCAGCTCGGGATCCATGCCGAGCAGCAGGCCCGCGCCCTCCTCCAGGTAGCGGGTGCCGCCGTCCTCGGTGGTCAGCAGCGGTGGCAGGTGTCCGGCCGAGGAGTGGTGCAGCAGCCATGGACCTTGTTCGGGGCCCTTCACGAGGGCGTAGACGCAGGTGGCGGTGGCCTCCTGGGACAGGCTGTGGTTCGCCCTGTCCAGGCGGCGCAGGACCTCTCCGGGAGGTTCTTGGCGGTCCATGGCGATCCCGCGCAGCATGCTGCGCAGCTGGCTCATGGTGACGGCCGCGTCGAGGTCGTGTCCGGCCACGTCTCCGATGACCAGTGCCGCTTCCTTGTTGGGGAGGACGAAGCTGTCGTACCAGTCGCCGCCGACCTGCGCGGCGGTGGAGGAGGGGGCGTAGCGGGCGGCCAGCTGCAGATGCCGGATGTCCGGCAGCGCGGGCAGCAGGGAGCGCTGGAGGTGTTCGGCGATGGCCCGCGTCTCCTGGAACAGGCGGGCGTTGTCCACTCCGAGGGCGAGGCCGCGGACCAGGTCGTCGACGAAGGGCAGATCCCCTTCGCCGAACGGCCGTTCACCGCTGAGGCGGACCAGGGTCAGGGCGCCGAAGACTTCCCGGCGGGCTCGGAGGGGGGCCACCACGGCACTGCTCGCCCCGAGCCGCTCGAACAGGTCCAGGTGATGGAGGTCGACCCGGCTCTCCGCCCGCCCCGGCGAGGGGAAATCGGTGAGGAGCAGCGGGCCCGCCCCCCGGAGCACCCGGGCCAGTGGGCCCCGCGCGGTGTCCGACGCCGGCGGGAACCTGCCGCCGTAGGCTTCGGGGGTCAGCTCACCGGCGTGGCGGTGGAACAGGCAGACCCGCTGTACGTGGCCGTGCTCGTCCACCAGGTCCACCACGCACCAGTCGGCCAGCCGCTGCGTCAGGATGCGGCACACCCGCCGCAGGCCCTCGTGCAGATCCGCGGCGCTGCTGAGCGCGGTGCCGGTGTCCGCCAGGAGGGCAAGTCGCTCCAGCGCCGCCATGCCGTCCGCACGGTCGCCCGTCCGGGTGTCCCGTACCGGGGCGTCCGGCCGGCCCGGTGGCCGTTCCGGCCGGTCCGGCTTCTGCGCCGGTGTCTGCCGGATCCCGCCGGGCGAGGCCGGCGCGAGCGCGGGTTCCACCGTCCTGGGGGTCAGCTGGGCGACGAACACGGTGCGGCCGTCGGCCGTCTCCTGGGTCTGGATGACCAGCCGGATGGGGACCAGCCGGCCGTCGCGGTGCAGCGCGGGAAGCGGTACGGAGCGGCCCAGGATCCGGGGGCGGCCGGTGAGCAGCAGGGAGCTGAACGCCGCCCTGTGACGCTGCCGCAGGTGTTCCGGGATGAGTGTGGTCAACCGCCGTCCCAGGAGATCGTCCGCTTCCCAGCCGAGCATCGCCGCCGCCGGTTCGTTGACCGCGATGATCGTGTGCTCCTCGTCGGCCACGACGGCCGGGACCCGGCTGGCCTGGATGTGGCCGGGCTCCCACGGCACCAGCCCGGAGAGGCTCGCGCTCGGGTCGCGCGGGACGACGGTCCACGCGGTGGGATGCGCGCCGGCGAGCTGGCCGACGATCTGGTCGAACAGCCATCCCCGGAAGGCGCACGCCTGGGGGAGGGTCGGCCGGGCGAGGAGGCGCTCCTCCCTGGCCGCTTCCTCGGCCAGTCCGAGCACACGGCGCAGGGTGAGCACCGCCGGTGCGGCGTCCGCCGGCACCGAGATGGACACCGACGGGGACAGGGAACGGATGTCCGCGGGCGACGGCTGCCTGTCCAGCGCGGCCGCCACGCAGGCGGTGATGACGTTGCTCGTGTCATGGGCGGTGACCAGGTCCTCCGGCCGTACCCCGAGCCGGCCGGCGGCGGGCACGGCGAGCACCAGTTCGCGCAGCAGCGCGTTCCGGCGCCGCCGGCACGCCGCGTACAGCGCCCTCGGGAAGTCGACCAGCGTCACGGTGACACCGGAGCACGCCGGAGCTCCCCAGCCGGATGGCGGTGGTGGTGGCCCCCCGCCGGTGCGCAGGTCGAACCACACCGTCTTGTGGTCACGGCCTGCGTCGACCCCGTAGCGCGAGGCCAGCCGTTCGACGAGAACCAGCCCCCATCCCGTCCAGGAGTAGGACGGGTCCTCCAGCGGGACCGGCGAGCGGCGCGGCTGCCGGTCGGTGACCCGCACCTGGACCACGCCGTGGACGTGCCGGGCGTCCACCTCGACCTCCGTGCGTGCGTGCAGCACCGCATTGGTCACGAGCTCGCCGGCCAGGAGCTGTGCGGTGTCCACCACGTCCGGCTCGGTCCCGCGCAGAGCCGCGCGCACGAAGCGCCGGGCCGACGCCACGCTCTCCGGCCGCGGCGGGAACCGGCGCGGCGCAGGCCCCGGCGGATGTTGATCGCCCATGCACGCAGTCTGCTGCACGCGGCCGCCGTGGGGCCGTGCCGCCCTCGCGTGTCCCGGCCGGGCGAGGGACGGTGCCCGCCGTCCGGGTGAGGTGCGCGGGAGCGGACATTCGGCTTTGCGGAACCTTTACCCAGCTCCGGCCGTTGGATCAGTGCACACGCGCGAACTCGCGACCGATGTACCAGATCAATACCGAGGTGACGTCACATGGCAGTGTGGGACCGGCTCAAGGACCAGGCCAGGACTCTGCAGCAGTCCCAGGGCGCAAGCGGCCGGACCGGAGGGCGCAGTGGAGGCACGGGATCCGGCGGCGGCTCGCGCGCCCAACTGGTCAGCATGCTCAAGACACAGCTCGGCTCCCTCAAGACCGAGCTCAAGAGCGGGGCGTACCGGGACGCGAGTATGGCGATGTGTGCGCTGGTGGCGGCCGCCGACGGGCACGTGGACCCCGCCGAGCGGCAGCACGTGGAGTCGATGATCCTCGGCAACGACGTACTGCAGAACTTCCCGCCCGAGCAGTTGCGCCAGCGCTTCAACAAGCACGTGGACGCCCTCACGCACAACTTCCCGCAAGGGAAGGCCGAGGCGATGCAGGACATCGCCAAGACCGTCAAGAAGCCGACGGAGGCGCGTGCCGTGATCCAGACCGGTATCGTCGTCGCCGGTGCCGACGGCGACTTCTCCCAGGCCGAGCACATGGTCATCCGGGAGGCGTGCGTGGCGCTGAACCTGTCCCCCGCGGAGTTCCAGCTCTGACAGGCGCTCACGTGCCGGTGCGTGTGCGGGCTTTCGCCTGCGCCGACGAGCGAGCCGACGCGGCGGTCACGTCGAGCTGATCCCTCGCCACCCCCGGGCGTTCGAGGCCCTCGTCGCGCAAGCGGGCCCCGTGCGCCGGCGAGAGCGGGGCGGCGCGTCGGCCGGCCGCTCAGCGCGGTGGCCAGGTCTGCGGCCGGACTGAGGTCGGGCGAGGGGACACGGTGGCCAAGCGGTGTGCGACGCCTGCCAAATCGTACACATCGTGGACACAACGACCACATGCCGAGACGGGTTTGCGACGGGCAGGGCCCTCGGCGTCTCATCGCGCCTGTGCAATCCGAACAGATAGTCCCTGATCAGCCGACTTCCGATGACAGAGCAGCCAGGCGCGCCGTCACCGTGTTTCCCGTCCTCGTGCTCCTGGCGGGTGCGGCCGGTCTCGCCACGCCCGGAACGTTCGCGGGCTGGGCGGACTCGGTGCCGTACCTCCTGGGAATCGTCATGTTCTGCATGGGGCTGACGATGACCCCCCTGGACTTCAAAGGCGTCGCGAAGCGGCCGTGGGCCGTCGCGATCGGTCTGGTCGCGCACTACGTGATCATGCCGGGGCTCGGCTGGATCATCGCCCATGCGCTCGGGTTGCCGCCGCAGCTGGCGGCCGGGCTGATCCTCGTCGGCTGTGCGCCGAGCGGTACGGCGTCGAACGTGGTGACTTTCCTGGCTCGCGGCGACGTCGCGTTGTCGGTCTCCGTCGCCACCGTCTCCACCGTGCTCGCTCCCCTGGTGACCCCGCCGCTCACCCTCCTGCTGGCCGGCGAGTACCTGCCGGTGGACGCCGGTTCGATGATGGCGGACATCCTCAAGACCGTGCTGCTTCCGGTGATCGGCGGCCTGGTGGTGCGGCTGGTCGCGGGCGGGCTCGTCGACCGGGTGCTGGGTGTGATGCCCTGGCTCTCGTCGCTGGCCGTCGCCGCGATCGTCTGCGCCGTCGTGGCGGGCAGCGCCGGTACGATCAAGTCGGCGGCACTCAGCGTGCTGGTCGCCGTCGTGCTGCACAACGGCTTCGGGCTCGCTCTCGGCTACGGCGCGGGCAAGATCAGCGGCCTCGGCCAACCGGCCAGCCGCGCCATGGCTTTCGAGGTCGGCATGCAGAACTCGGGGCTCGCCGCCTCACTGGCAACCGCCCACTTCAGTCCGCTGGCCGCCCTGCCCGCCGCCGTGTTCTCCGTATGGCACAACATCTCGGGCTCCCTGGTCGCCGCCTGGATGTCCCACCGGTCCCGGCGCAGCCGGCCGGCAGCCGCGACCGCCCGTCCGGCACCGGTCCCGGCCACACCCGAAGAAGCCTGACCCGGCTCCGCTGCGGCGGGCCGGGCGTGAGGCGTGACCGTCTGCCGGGCGCCGCTGGCGGCCCGGCAGACGGTGTGTCCGGCAGCGACGACTGCCGGCTCCGGGCGTCCAGCCGGCCGACGGTCCACCGGAGTCCGCGTCCTGCGAGGACGGCGGAAGTGGGGCGTGCGCGCGTGGGACCGCCGGCTGCCGTCCCGGCCGGGCGGGCGGGCGTCTCCGTGCTTGCCGTTTCCGGCCGGGCGGGCGGGCGTTTCCATGCCCACGTGCCGGGCCCGGGCTCCGGCACGTGGGCGAGGGAGATCCGGCGTCCGCGGACGAAGACGCCGACCGGTGCGAGCCCGGCCATGTCCAGCCGCCCGCCCTCCGGCCGTCCTTCCTCGGATTGTTGAGGGACGCTCCTCGTTCATCGCGCTCCGGTTTCCTGTGCGGGTGACTTCCAGACCCGCTCCGCCCTCAGCGTTCACGGCAGCCACACGCCGACGGTTCATGACCGTCACCGGCGCTGCCGCCGCCCTCGCCCTCTCCGCGACCCTGCCCGGAACCGGTTCGGCTTCCGCCGCCGTCACCGCACATCCCAAGAACGATCCGTTCACCCTCGGCGTCGCCTCCGGTGACCCGCTGCCCGACGGTGTCGTCCTGTGGACCCGTCTGGCGCCCGACCCCCTCGCCCCGTTCGGGGGCATGGACCGGCGGACGTATCCGGTTCAGTGGGAAGTGGCCACCGACCAGCGGTTCGGCAGAATCGTCAGGCGCGGTACGACCCATGTCGGCCCCGAGTTCAGCCACACCGCCCACGTCGACGTCCGCGGCCTGCGGCCGTGGCACGAGTACTTCTTCAGGTTCCGCAGCGGAGGCTTCATCAGTCCGGTGGGGAGGACCAAGACGGCGCCGTCCCCCGAGCAGCTCGTGCCCCGGATGTCGCTGGCGTTCGCCTCGTGCCAGGCGATCTGGGAGGGCTGGTACACCGCTCACCGGGACCTCGCCTCACGCCGGCACGATGTCGTGCTCTTCCTCGGCGACTACATCTACGAGTTCGGCGTCGACCGGGGCATCCGCCCGGGCGACGGCGACGAGCACCACACCCGCCAGTCGGTCACGCTGGACGACTACCGTCGGCGCTACGCCTACTACAAGCTCGATCCGGACCTGCAGGCCGCCCACGCGTCCGCGCCCTGGATCGTGGTCTTCGACGACCACGAGGTCGTCGACAACTGGGCGGGTCCCAGTGCGGGGAGCACCCCGTCGGCCGAGTTCCTGGTACGCAGGGCCAACGCCTTCCGCGCGTACTGGGAGCACATGCCGCTGCGTGCGCCCCAGCTCCCGCAGGGCCCCGACATGCAGCTCCACCGCCGGCTGGGGTACGGGCGACTCGCCGAGTTCTCGATGCTCGACACCCGCCAGTACCGTGACGACCAGGCCAACGGTGACGGGACGAAGGCGCCGAACGAGGCGACCGCGGACCCGGCGCGCTCGCTGCTGGGTCGCCCTCAGGAGCGGTGGCTCCTCGACGGGCTCTCCGCGTCCTCGGCCCGCTGGAACATCCTGGGCCACCAGACCGCCGTCACCCTGCTCGACACCGTGTCGGGGCCTTCCGTGGCCGTGCCCATGGACACCTGGGACGGTTACAGCGCCTCCCGCGACCGTCTGCTCGGCGGCATCGCCGAGCGCGGGATCCGCAACGTCGTCAGCCTCGCCGGCGACCTGCACCGCAGCGTCGTCAGCGACCTCGCCCTCGACTTCCACGACCCGGACTCCCGAGTGGTGGCCACCGAGTTCGTCGGGACGTCGATCACGTCGGGGCTGGACGGGCAGGACCTCGACGCCGGGGGCCAGGTGCTCCTCGACGAGAATCCCCACATGAAGTTCGGCAACTTCCAGCGGGGTTACGTCAGTTGCGAGATCACTCCGGACCTGTGGCTGTCCGACTTCCGTGTGTGCGACAAGGTCACCGTCCCGGACGGCACCGTCAGCAGCCGGGCCGTGTACGCCGTCGAGAACGGCGTCGCCGCCGTTCAGCAGGCTTGAGGAGCCCAGCGTGAAGAAGATCCTCACCACCACCGTCGTCGCGGGCATCGCCGCCGCCACCGTCGCCACGGGTGCCCCGTCGGACGAGGCACGTGCCGTCACGGCCCGGCCCCTCGCCAAGGTCCCGGGCCCCGGAGTCGTCCTCTCGGCGACACCGCGGAGCCTGACCGCCGACGAACTCCCCTGCAGGCCCACCACGCTCGCCGTCAGCATGGCCAACACCGGGAAGGAACCCGTCTTCGCCGATGCCACACTCTCCTCCGACGCGCCGATCGCCCTGACCGACAACATCTTCTCCACCTACCTGCCGGCCACCGACCCGGACCAGGCCGTGACCCGCTCCGTAGGCGTCCGGGTACCGCCCGGCACGGCGCCGGGAACGTACGACCTGACGGTGGCCAGTGGCAGACAGCGCGTCGTCGTGCCCCTCACGGTCGAGGCCGTCCCCGAGCCCGGGCCCGGGACCGACCTGGCCTTCGGGCAGTTGGTGATCGCCTCGTCCACGCACGGCAACTTCCGTACCTGTGGGGCGGTCGACGGTGACAGCGACTACCGCAACTGGTCGGCCGGGAACGGGTGGAACGACGCCGACAAGGGTGCCTTCCCCGACTGGCTGGCGGTCACCTGGCCCGAGCCGGTCGAGCTCGGGCGGATCGAGGTCGTCACCTACGGGACCCCGGCCCGGCCGGCGGCGCTCCAGGGCATCAAGGACTTCGATGTCCAGGTGAGGAGCGGCGGCGACTGGCTGGGCGTGGGCTCCTACCGCGGCAACACGCTCGAACGGGTGGTGGCCACCTTCGATCCGGTCACGGCCGACGCGGTCAGAGTGGTCGTGCACGCGTCGAACAGTGGCGACTACTCGCGCATCCTGGAGGTCGAGGCGTTCGCGCCGCGGTGAACCTCCTGCCTGCCGCCGGGGCAGCCCTGCCGGCCGCCCGGGCTCCGGCGTCAGGACGCCTGGTGCCCGCCGACGACGTCCACTGATCTGCTCCTTGCCTCTGGGGGTCGTCCCTGAGGTCCTCCGCACAACGGCCCGTACGGGGGCCGGGCCGGTTCGGGCGTGGCGTTCCCGGCCCTGTTCGAAGACAACGGTCGCAGGGGAAGCGGACAGGATGTGGCCGCTTCCCGGGGCACCATGGAGGTCATGCGGAAGACTTCGGCGCGGCTGCTCCGCGTGCTCTCGTTGCTCCAGGCGCGTCGGGACCGGCCGGGACCGCTGCTCGCCGAGCGGCTGGGCGTCAGCCGTCGCACCGTGCGCCGCGACGTCGGACGCCTGCGCGAACTCGGCTACCCCGTCGTGGCGGCCAAGGGCCCCGACGGCGGATACCGGCTCGAAGCCGGCCCGGAGCTGCCCCCGCTGCTCTTCGACGACGAGCAGGCCGTCGCCCTCGCCGTCGCCCTCCAGATCGCCACCACCACCGGTGTGGGCATCGAGGAGGCCGCGGCACGCGCCCTGCACACCGTTCGGCAGGTCATGCCCGCCCGACTGCGCCACCGGATCGACACCCTCCGGGTCACCGCCGTCGAGCGGCCCTCGAACCGGCCGGGCCCGCAGGCCGACAGTGGCGTGCTCCTGGCGATCGGCACCGCCGTCCACGCGTGCGAGGTGCTGCGCTTCGACTACTCCTCCGCATCCCGGGAGGCACCCGTCGGCACCGGTCTCTCACCCCGGCGCCGCCGCGCCGTGTCCAGCCGCACCACCTCGTCACCTGGGACGGACGCTGGTACCTCGTCGCCCGGGACCTCGACCGCGAGGACCGGCGCACCTTCCGCGTCGACCGGATCACCCCGCGCACCCCCGCAGGGCCCCGGTTCACCCCGCGCGCCGGCCCGGAGGTGACGTGGCTTCCTTCGTCGCGGGCAGGTTCCGGGGTTCCGACGGTTCCGCCGACTGGCCGTGCCGTGGCGAGGTCATCCTGGACCTGCCCGCCACCCTCGTGTCCGGCTACCTCCGCGACGGAGTCGTCGAGGAACTCGGCCCGGACCGCTGTCGTCTCGTCCTGGGTGCCTGGTCGTGGCCCGGACTGGCCGCCGCCGTCGGCAGGTTCGACGCCGGCATCGAGGTCGTCGGGCCCGCGGAACTCAGGAACGCCTTCGCCCGTCTGGCGCGTCGCTACGCCGCGGCGGCCGGCGACGCACCGGCCTCATGACGCCACTCCGCAGACCGTGCCGTCCGCGCACCGCGCGTGGGCATGCACGGCGAGGTCACCGCACGCGGGGGCGGGCGGTGCCCACCCCCGCGCGGCGGGTCATCCCGTGTACGAGGCGAGGACCCGGGTGAAGTCCCACGGCTGCTGCGGGACTCCCGAACAGGTGTCGGCTCCACCTCCCGTGCAGGGCCGGTCGCGGTTGACCGACCAGAAGGTCAACCGTGCGAGGTGACGCTGCTGTGCGTAACCGAGGATGGTGCGGAAATCGGCCACGGTCACCGTCTCACCGTTGTCGGTGACGCCGTTCATCGAGGAGATCCCGGTGTGCCGGTAGGCCTGGTCGTCCGAGTACCCGTACGCGTTCTTGACCGCGGTCTTGAGGCCCTCGGCGGCGCGGACGGTGAGCTGGCCCATGTCCTGGCCGGCGCCCCCGAAGTTGAACGGCATGATGGTCCAGCTGTCCACGGTGAGGCCTGAGGCCGCGGCCTTGCCGATCAGACTGCTGTCGGGCCCGTTCTGGCCGGTGCCGAAGGTGACGTAGACCTTGATCCCCGGGTTCGCGGCCTTGACGGTCTTCAGTGCGTCGACCGTACGCTGCTGGACGGCCGGACTGTCGTACGCCGCGGCCTCGATGTCGATGTCGATGGCCTTGAGCCCGTAGGCGTTGACGACCTTCTGGTAGGCGGCGGCCAGTTCCCCCGCGCTCGAGCAGGAACTCTCCAGTTTGTTGCCGCTCCAGCCACCGAAGGACGGAATGACGTCGCCGCCGGCCGCGCGCACGGTGCTGACGGTCTGCTGGTCGACACCGCCGGTCAGCGGACGGCTGCCGTCCCACTGCGGGTTGCAGTAGCCGTTGCTGAGGACGAAGGCGAGTGTGAACCACTTGACGCCGGTCGCGTTCATGACGGTGGTGGGGCTGGGCGGGCTGCCCCAGCCGTTGTACAGGTACGGGGCCACGGCCATGGCTCCGGGTCCGGGGGTTCCGCCTCCTGCGCCCGGCGCGGTCCACTTCTGGGCGGCGGCACCGGTGCAGGTCCAGATCTGCAGCCGGGTGCCGTTGGCACTGTTGCCGCCAGTCACATCAAGACACTTGTTCGCCTGCGGGTTCACGATGTCCCGTGCAGCCGGCGTCGCCCACTGCTGCGCCGCCGACCCGTTGCAGTCCCACAACTGCACCTTCGTACCGTCCGCCGTACCACCCGAAGCGACATCCAGGCACTTGCCCAGCGCCCGGATCGTGCCGTCGGCACCCACCGTCCACTGCTGCGCCCCCGTACCGTTGCAGTCGTACAACTGCACCGCCGTACCGTTCGCCGCCGAACCCGCCGCCACATCCACGCACTTGCCCGCCAGACCCGTGATCTGGCCGGTGGCCGTCGCGGCGCCGCTCGCGGGTGCGGCGGTCAGGCCGGTGAGGAGGGCGGCTGTCACGGCTGCGGTGCTCAGCAGGCCCCGGACCACCGGTCGCGCCATGGGCTTCGCGGTCACCGGGTCACGGTCCACTTCTGGGCGGCGGCACCGGTGCAGGTCCAGATCTGCAGCCGGGTGCCGTTGGCACTGTTGCCGCCAGTCACATCAAGACACTTGTTCGCCTGCGGGTTCACGATGTCCCGTGCAGCCGGCGTCGCCCACTGCTGCGCCGCCGAACCGTTGCAGTCCCACAACTGCACCTTCGTACCGTCCGCCGTACCACCCGAAGCCACATCCAGGCACTTGCCCAGCGCCCGGATCGTGCCGTCGGCACCCACCGTCCACTGCTGCGCCCCCGTACCGTTGCAGTCGTACAACTGCACCGCCGTACCGTTCGCCGCCGAACCCGCCGCCACATCCACGCACTTGCCCGCCAGACCCGTGATGGGTCCGCCGCCGCCCTGCTGGCCGCTGCCGGAGCTGACCCGGACGTAGTCGACGAGGAGCTGCTGCGGGAAGACCGTGCTGCCGTCGGGGTCGCCCGGCCAGTAGCCGCCGACCGCCAGGTTGAGGATCACGAAGAACGGCTTGTCGAAGACCCACTGCTTGCCGCCGAGGTCGGCGGGGGTGCGTCGCTGGTAGACGGTCCCGTCCACGGACCAGGTGATGGCGTTCGGGCTCCAGTCGACGGCGAAGGTGTGGTACGCGTCGGCGAACGCCTGCCCGCCGGGCAGGGTGTAGCCCGCGCCTATCCCCGCGCTGCCGGAGTATCCGGGGCCGTGCAGGGTGCCGTGCACGGTGGACGGTTCGAAGCCGACGTTCTCCATGATGTCGATCTCACCGGAGGCGGGCCAGCCGACCTGGCCGATGTCGTTGCCCAGCATCCAGAAGGCGGGCCAGATGCCCTGCCCACGCGGGATCTTCATCCGGGCCTCGACCCGGCCGTACGTGGTGGTGAACTTGCCGGCCGTGTTCAGCCGGGCGGAGGTGTACTCGCACCGCCCGTACCAGCACTGGTAGTTGCCCGGGTTCTCCTTGCGCGCGGTGATGACCAGGTGTCCCTGCCCGTCGAGGGCGGCGTTGCGGTTGCCCGCGGTGTAGTACTGCCGCTCGTGGTTGCTGACGTTGTCGCCGGTCTCGATCTGCCACTTGCCGCCGTCGACGGCGGAGCCGGCGGCTCCGTCGAACTCGTCGGAGAACGTGAGGGCGGCCGGTGCGGCCGCGGCTGCGGCCACGGAGGGCGGGGTCACCGGCGTGGGCGCGCTCTGCGCCAGTCCGGTGGACAGGGACGCGAGGCCGAGCGCCATGACCAGGGACAGGACCAGACGCCGAGGAAAACGCGTGGAACTCATTCCATCTCCCTTCGGGGAGCGTGAGGGGGGTGACGTGCACATGTCATATACGGGCGAGCCGGACAGGCGGACCCCTCCCGGACACCCCGCACCGACCGGAGGGAGAGCGCGGGAGCGGAAGCGGTTAGTTCACTACGTGATTTAAGGAATGAACGTCGAGCCTGTCAAGGCTTTGGTATAGACCGGAGCCGCGTTCACTTCTTTACGTCGCGTCGACGGCACCGGCCGCCCGCCGTGCAGGAGTGCGCCGCCTGGTCGAGCAGCCGCTGTATGCGCAGGCCATGGGCCGCGTCGACGCCTGAGCCCGCGCCGGTCCGTAGCGCGGTGGCGAACTCCCGCCCGGGGACCGACCTTTCCCGCGCCGGCCCTGGACGGCAGCGGGCGGCAGACCGACTCACCGGCCTCCGACGCCGGACAGCTCCTGTGGTCCGGCACCCTCGACGGACAGCTCCTGTGGTCCGGCACCCTCGACGGACAGCACGCCCGTCGAGCGGGACGACGCCGGCTGGAACCCGACTTCTTCTCCGGATGGGCCATCCGGACGCTCGCCTCGAACCAGCCTGGTCACCACCCGCTCTCCTACCACCGGGGGAGTTCCTGGCCGCACGACAACGCGGTCGTCCTGCTCGGCCTCGCACGCTGCGGCCTGGCGCAGGAGGCGGAGACGGTCGCCCTCGGCCTGCTGGCGGCGTCGGCGCACCACGGCCACCGGCTGCCCGAGGTCATGACCGGCCACGCCCGCGCCCAGCACCCCCGGCCTGTGCCGCATCCCGCCCCGTGGCCCCGGGCGTCGTCCTCCTGATCTGCGGGGCCTCCCTGGCGGTCATGGGGGTCGCGCTCATCGTGCTCGTGCTGCGGACGCTGCTCGCCCGGGCCGTCGCGCGCGACCTCGAGGCGGACCGGGTGAAGGCAGAGCTGGACGAGGTGATCTGATGCCGATCGCCGTCGACATCGACGTGATGCCGGCCAGGCGGAAGATGTCCGCGGGGGAACTGGCGGAACGCGTCGGGATCACACCCGCCAACCTGGCGGTCCTCAAGAACGGCGCCAAGGCGGTACGGTTCGCCACGCTCGCCGCGCTCTGCGAGGCACTCGACTGCCGGCCGGGAGACCTGCTGCGCTGGAAGCCCACGGACGGAGTGGACGGAGCGCCCGCGCCGGAGGCGCAGGCGGCTTCCCCGCAATCCCCGTAATGCCCGTGGAGGAGCGGTGGTGCGCCACCACTCCTCCACGCGGCCGCATGCACGGTCGGCGCGGCGCCGGCCGGCGGTCACCGGACCGGCCGCGGCGGGCGCCGGCTCGCACCGGCCTCTGCGGGCCGGCCCCCACGTCCGCGGAGATATCCCCTCGCTCAGACTCCCAGCTTGGCCCGGAGCCCGCCGGCCGCCGCCGCGGGACGCGCGGTCGCCCGGACCGAGCGGCGCACCACCCGCGCGTCGCGCTTCAGGTCGTGGGCGGTATGCCGGCTCCGCCACAGCAGCGAGGGGGCGCTGCCGGTGTCGTCGGCCGCGATCAGCAGGCCACCCAGCATGGACACGTTCTTGAGGAAGTGGATGCGCTGCTGCATCCGGTCGGAGGGGTCATCCGCCTCCCAGAAGCGGTGCCCCGCCAGCGTGGTGGGGACCAGCGTCGCGGCGAGGGCCAGCGCCGACAGCCGCGGGCAGCGGCCCAGCCCGAGCAGGACACCGCCCACCACCTGCACGGCGCCGTTGAGCCGGACGAGTTGCTCGGTGCCGTCCGGCAGCGCGGCCACGCGGTCGGTCACGGGCCGGACGACGGGTTCGGCCGCCGAGGCCACGTATTCGGGATGGCGCAGGGAGTTCATGCCGCCGGCGACGAACATCGAGGCGAGCATCGGGCGGCCGAGGATACGGAGAAGACTCATGACGCTGCCTCCAAGGATGACCAAAGGGGTGGTGCCTACCGGGATCAATCATCGGGTGCCCCGCCGGAACGGCGCCATTCGGCACCCCGCCGAACCGGGCACCCGTCGGCGGGGCGGACGTCGGCCGATCCACTCCGCCAGCCGTGCGCCGCTCCCTTCCGGACGGCGGAGGTGACTCCCCGGTCCCGACGGACACGGTGTGATCCGAAAAGGCCTGTGCGCGACGACGGCCGGCCGGATCATGGAGACTTGAGAAGCTGGGCGACGGCCGCTCGCGGCCGGACGTCCACAGCCGGGGCGCGGGGAGTGCGGCAGGGAGCCACGTCCTGCTGAACCACCTGTGCAAGCACCGGGCAAGGCCGACGAGGAGGACACGATCGACACCGCCGAAACGGGCCCGCACCCGCTGGACTCCGCCAGCGTCCTGAACGCGAAGAGCACCCTTCTCGAGCTCCTGGGCCGCGCGGGCGTGTTCCGGGACGAGGCGGAAGCGCTGATCGCGCTCGTCGAAGCCGGCGCGATCGCGGACGCGCACAGCCGAGCCGGGAAGGCGGCGGCCGCCCCGGTCGAGGGCGGGCAGCCGTACGGCGTCGGCCGGCGCGACGGCGCCCAGGCCGTCGTCGACGAGCTCGCCCGCATCGCCGAGCGAACCCTCGAGCGGGCCATCGGGCCCGCGGTGTCCGGCTCGGCGGGGGGTTCCGCACGAGGCCGCCACCCCGTCGGAAGGGTGGAGGTGGAGCGTGCGAAGGTCGCCGTGACGCCGCTCTACCTCGCGTTCAGTGACGCCTCGGACCTCGACCCCGAGGAATCGGACGAGGTCCTCACCGCGGTACTCGGCACCATGAGTGTCGTGGGGCGGGTCGGATACGCCGGGCAGCTGGAGCAGTTCACCGAGTCACACCGGAAGCAGCTGGCCCAGTTGTACGCGGAGTACGGGCCCCGCAGCCGCATCGCCGTTCACAGCCGCTACTCCCTCCTCCACTCCCCCACGAGCATCGCCGTACTCGAACGCCTCACCGCCGCACCGTCGGCGCTCCGGGCGGAATGGGAGCACGCCGAACTGCCCCCGGCGTGGCTGGAAGGGCTAGCGACCGCCTGGCGCGTGTCGGAGGCTCCGCCGGGCTGACCCCCCGCCCTGCCCGGTCCCGTCGACCAGGGGGCGGGTGCCCGGGTGGGCGGGTCGGACGGAGACCCTGCGGGCGGACGGGCTCCGTCACGGGTGGCGGCCGGTTCAGGAGCTGGTCACGTTGCGCCACACCGTGAGGTCCACACTGACGTACTGGCTCGGGGAGTCCTTCGACGCGAAACCGTTGAGAGTGACCAGGCCGTAGTGGCCCGATCCGGTCTTCACACAGATCCGGTCACCCTTGCCCACCTTGTCCTTGGCGATGGACGTGGTGTACCGGGTGTTGGCGCGGCAGCCGGCCAGCGACCCCGGCTCCGCGGGGTCCAGGAGGGCCATGGTGTTCTCCGACTGGTTCGTGGCGAGGCTGTCGCCGTTGATCATGTCGCCGGAGTAGCCGAAGTCTCCCTCGTAGTTGACGTCCAGGTCCTCCGGCTGCGGCGGCTGGTCGGCGAACTTCACCGCGTAGCCGACAGGGATGCTGAGGTTCTTGTACACGGTTCCCTCGGGAGCCGCAGGGGCCTTGCTCTTCCCGCCTGTGCCGGCCTCCGCGTCCGAGGTCCCGCCGCCGCCGGACTTCGGCGCGCCGCTCCCGCTGTCCTTCGCGCTTCCCTTGTCCGCGTCCTGTTGTCCCACCAGGTACGCGCCACCCCCGATGAGCGCGGCGGCGGCCAGTACCGCGGCCACCAGCCCGGCGCGGTTCCGCTTGCGGGGCTGCTGCGGCTGCCACGGGCCCGACGGGTGCCCCCCTGCGGCCCCGGGGAAGGGACGGTTCGGATAGCCGCCGGGGGCCCCGGCGGCCTGCTGGGACGGGTAGCCGGCAGTCGGGGGGTAGGCGTAGGAACCCGGCGCGGAAGGGTGACGGGGCTGTGCGGGCGCGGGCTGCGGGTGTACGGCCTGGGTGGGTGGATGAACCGGCGGCGTGTGCGAGGCCGCCTGGGTCGCCGGGTAGGCCGGCGGTGTGCTCGGGGCCGCCTGCGTCGCCGGATGCGGCGGCGGGGTCGGTGCGGCTGCCTGGGTGAGGTCAGCGGCGTAGGAGGACGGCAGCCAGCTGCCCGGGCGGCGCAGCGCCGGGTCCTGGGACGCAAGGCCGCACATCTCGATGATCCGGGCGGTGGACGGCCGTTGCGCCGGGTCCTTGCCGAGGCAGCCGGTGACCACTTCCCGCAGCTCGTCCGGCAGCCGGGACAGGTCAGGGTCCTCGTGGACGATCCGGTAGAGGACGGCGTGCGAGGAGCCGTCACCGAACGCGGCGGCACCTGTCGCGGCGAACACCGCGATCTGGCCGAGGGCGAAGACGTCCGTCGCCTCCGTGCAGCTCGTCCCCGCCGCCTGCTCGGGCGACATGAAGGAGGGCGTGCCGACGCTGACGCCGGTGCCCGTGAGCGCGGTGGTGTCCGCGGCGCGCGCGATACCGAAGTCGATGACGCGGGGTCCGTCCACCGCGAGCAGCACATTGGACGGCTTGAGGTCGCGGTGGACGATACCGGCGCGGTGGATGACCTGCAGCGCTTCGGCGATCCCCGCCACGAGCAGCAGGACGGACGCTACCGGCATCGGCCCGTGTGCGGCGACCGCCGAGTGCAGGGAAGGCCCTTGTACGTAGGCGGTGGCCAGCCACGGCCGCGGGCCCTCGGTGTCACTGTCGATCACCGGTGCGGTGTACAGGCCCTGCACCCGCTGCGCGGCCCGCACCTCCTGCTGGAACCGGCGGCGGAATTCCGGGTCCTCGGCGAATTCGGGGCGGATCACCTTGATCGCCACGGGGCGCCCGCCGGGTGTGTACGAGAGGTAGACCTTGCCCATGCCACCGGCCCCGAGCCGGGCGCTGAGCAGATATCCGGCCACGCTGCGCGGGTCGTCGTCGGCCAGCGGCTGGAAGACCTCCGGATCCGCTGCCGAAACGCCCGCCCCGCCGGCCGGTACCGGTTCCTGATGAGCCGTCACGATTCGCCCCCGATTTCGCCTTCACCCGTCGCTTACGGCGCCGAGCCTACCCAAGCCCATGGACGGCGCGCGCCTGCGGCGCCGGGCTCACCGGTGGCAGGAGGGGGCGCCCCCGGACGTCGCCGCACGAGATCACGCGCCCACCCCTGCCCCCGCTGTCCTCGGCCCGCCCGTTCAGCCCAGGTCGGCCGGTACGGGGGCGTCGTCCAGGAAGCCGCCGGACTGGTGCTGCCAGAGCTTCGCGTAGGCGCCCTCCGATGCGAGCAACTGCTGGTGGGTGCCCTCCTCGATGATCCGGCCGCGGTCCAGGACGACGAGCCGGTCCATGGTGGCGACCGTGCTGAGCCGGTGGGCCACCACCAGGGCCGTTCGCCCCTCCATGAGGTGCCACAACGCCTTCTGGACGAGGACTTCACTCTCGGAGTCCAGGGCGCTGGTCGCCTCGTCGAGCAGCAGGATCGGCGCGTCGCGCAGGATCGCCCTGGCGAGGGCGACCCGCTGCCGCTGCCCGCCTGACAGCTTGACGCCCCGCTCGCCCACCATGGTGTCGAAGCCGTCCGCCAGGGCGTCGGCGAACTCCGTGACATGAGCCGCCTCGGCCGCGCGCCGGATCTCGGCGTCGGTGGCGTCCGGCCGGGCGAACGCGATGTTGTCCCGCAGCGTGCGGTGGAACATCGCCGGGTCCTGCGGGACGTAGGCGATCAGGCTGCGCAGATCGGCCTGGCGCAGCTTGCTGATGTCCTGCCCACCGATCATGATGCGGCCGGAGTCGATGTCCGTCATGCGCAGCAGCAGCCGGCTGAGCGTGGTCTTGCCACCGCCGGACCGGCCGACGAGACCGATCTTGGCGCCGCTGCTCACCTCGAGGTCGAGGCGCTCGAAGAGAGGTTTCGCACCCGCATGGGCGAAGGTCACCTGCTCGAAGCGGACATCGGCCGCTTCGGACAGCAGCGGCTCCGGTGACTTCGGGTCGAGCACGGTCGGCTGTGCCAGCAGCAGTTCGGTGAACTGCGCCGCCTCCGTCATCGAGCTTTCCAGGCGGCGGTAGATCTGGTTGAACTCGAACATGATCCGTGTCGCGTTGCTGTAGTAGGTGAAGGCGACGACGACCGCCTCCACGCCGTGCCCTCCCCCGCCGAGAGTGACCGCGAGCAGCAGGCCCATGGCGTTGGTCAGCACGGACATGGGGGCGACCAGCGTGTCGATGCGCAGGTTGCCGTAGTCCCAGGACCGCAGCGTGAGCCGCCGCGACTCCGCGACGCGGGACCGGTGCTCGGCGGCCTCGCGTTCCTCGGCGCCGAAGGCCCGGACCGTGTCCATGTTCATCAGGCTGTCGGCGACGTGACCCGCCACCTGGGCGATCGCCTCCTCGCGCTGGTCGACGAGCGCCTGGCGGCGGCGGATGAGGGGCGTCACGCACAGCGCGGTCAGCCCGATCATCGCCAGGAGGCCCAGGACGAGCAGCGGTTCGTAACTCCACAGCACGACCGACCCGAACAGCAGCGGCACGAAGCTGCCCACGACCGAGAAGGTCAGGGTGTCGACGCACTCCTCGAAGCGGGACGCGAAACTCAGGACCCGCTTGGTCAACGACCCGGCGAAGTTGTCGTGGAAGAAGACGGCGTCCTTGGCGTACAGCTCGTCCATGCCGGTCACGTACAGGTGCTCGATGCCCCGGGCGTCGAGGCGGTTGAGGAAGTGCAGGCCGACGCGCCACAGCACCTCCGCGAGCAGGAGGACGGCGGCGAAGCCGAGTACGTAGGGAAGCATCGAGCCGAGGGTCCTGCTGCCGTCGTCGGCGATGTGACCGACCAGCTTCGCGACGATCAGCGGTGCGATGTAGTTGATGCCGATGTTGCCCAGTGCCGGCGACAGCATCGCGGGTACCGTCAGCCACCTGAGCCGGGCCAACTCCCGTCCGTAGTAACGCAGTGCCAGGTGCACTGACCCCGTGCCCGGCGATGTCTCACGCACTTCAGGCGATCCCATGTCCACCCTGTGTGGTCGTGCGGCGAGCCCGCTCCTCGCGTCTCCGGGGAGGCGCCGTTGCGGTACCGGCCGCGGGGCGATCCGGTTCGGCCGTCGCCCTGGGCCGGGTCGCCTTCCGACGAGCCGGGCATGACGGCGGAGCCCCCACGCGGCTCGCGGCGACTGTCCGCGGGCGTACGGGAGGCCAGGAACCGCAGTCTCCCGCGACGGCGTGCGGGTGGTCCACGCGTTATTCTCGGCCAACGGCGACGCCGTGTACGCGTCATCTGCGTCGGCCCCGGCGGGCGCAGCGGGGCGACGCGGGGCACCTGCGGTTCGCAGGTGCCCCGCGTCGGTGGCGGAGTCCGGGGCGTCAGCTCAGCGGTTCGATGCGGATGTCACGGAACCGCACCGCGTTCCCGTGGTCCTGCAGGCGGATCGCTCCGGCCGCCGGGCCCTCCGGCGCGCCCGCGCCGGTCGGCCCGTCGATCGCGACGTCGTCATGGACCTTCCGGCCGTTCCACACGACCGTCACCCGGGCGTCGGCGATCTTGCGACCGCTGTCGTCGAAGCGGGCCGCACGGAACGTGACGTCGTACGTCTGCCACGTCTCCGGGGCAGTGGCCGCGTTGCGGTCCGGCGCCTTCTTCTGGTAGATCGCGCCGGCCTCGTTCGTGTCGAGGGTGGTGTCGCCGTACGAATCCAGGATCTGGAGCTCGTATCGGTCCTGGAGGTAGATGCCGCTGTTGCCGCGGTCCTGACCGGTCACCTCGTCCGGCAGGAGCGGCACCCGGAACTCCAGCCGCAGTCTGAAGTCCTGGTAGGCGTCCTTGGTGCGGATGTCACCGCAGCACACCTCCATCGACCGCTCGGCGGCCAACGGCCATTCGACGCGCCGGCCGTCCGTGTGCTGCCACTGCTGCTGGGAGGCGGCGGTGCCGTCGAAGAGGGGGACGGGGGCACCATGGGCGTGCACGGTGATCAGGTCGAGGTTGACATGACCGGTGTCACCGGGGTCGAAGCGGTACGAGAGGGTGTTGGGCCCCGCGTGCAGGCGGACCCGCTCGGTCTGCGTCGACCAGGCGTCCCAGGTGCCGGTCGAGGCGAGTTTCGTCTGTCTCAGCTTCTTTCCGTTGACGTGGAGGGAGAGGGACTTGGTGCCCTGGAAGGGGTTGGGGCCGTTGGAATAGCGCAGGCCCACGTCGTAGTCGCCGACCTCGGGGACCGTCACCTCGAAGGTCGTAGCGGCCTGGCCCTCCGTGCCGTAGCGGTCTACGAAGCCGCTGCCGGAGTAACCGGTGTGGTCGGTGTGGATGCCGGCCGTGCCGGTGAGCCGCGCCTCCTCCGCCTCGTACAGCGTGGCCGGCGGCGGCTGCTTGCCCGGCAGGGCGTTGAGCGTGTACCAGGCCTCCGTGCTCCACAGTGCCTCGCCGGACGCGGAGGCGAAGGGGCGGGGTGAGCGCAGGTGCACGACCCGGTCGGGCTTGAGCCCGTCCAGACGCAGCCGCACTGTGCGGCTGTCCTCGGAGAGGGCCGCCGAAAGCACGGCGAGCCGCTCCTCGGCGATCTTCGGACCGCCGTAGTCGGAGGTGGGGGTGTACCGCCACTGCTCCGCCTGGTAGTGGGACGCCAGCTGCTCCGCGGTCGCCTCCGACAGCGGTTGGGTGTACTCGAGGTCGAAACCGCCGGGGACGGCGCGCATCTCCTTGACGTCGAAGGTGTTGCCACCGTTCGGCGTGAGTTTCTGCAGGCCGAACTTCAGCTTCCCTTCCTGGCCCCAGTTGCCGTCGGCACCGAGCCCGCCCGCGTATACGGCACCGTCGGGCCCCATGGTGATGCGGTTGACACCGGCTTCGAGCCCCTGCGTGTAGCGGAACACGGCTCCCTGGTACTGGCCCTTCACCTTCTCCAGGTAGCCGCGCTGGAGTCCGCCGTAGGTGACGTCGCCGAACAGCATCTGGCCGGCGAACCGGCCCTCCGTCAGGTAAAGCGGTGTGCTCGGGGAGTTGGCGATCTCGTTCTGGGGCAGCCAGAGCACCGGCTGGGTGACGGGCCGGCTGTCGAACTGGCCCGACGGCTGGGTGTAGTGGTTGAAGAAGCGGTCCTGCTTGATCTGCACGAGCTTCGACGCGGGCAGCCAGCCGCCCTGGTTGTCGGTGGTGAAGAGGGAGTTTCCGGGGCCCCAGCCGATCCCGTTCGGCGTTCGCAGGCCGCCCGCGACGGCATGGATCCTGCCCGTCTTCTTGTTGACCTTGTACGTCGTTCCGCGGCCCTGCGCCGGCTGCGGGGTGGTGGTCGCACCGCCGTAGTCGATGGCGACGGACAGGTTCACGTAGAAGTAGCCGTCGCGGTAGAGCAGTCCGAAGGCGAACTCGTGGAAGTTCCCGCCGTACGGCCAGGTGGCGACTGTGCGGTACTCGTCGGTGACTAAGTCCTTGTCCGTGTCGACGAGTTGCGTCAGCTCGTGTTTCTGCGAGACGTACAGCGAACCGTCGACGTACTTGATGCCCATCGGCTCGCGCAGGCCCTCGGCGACCTTCTTCACCGTCACCTTGTCGCGACTCGTGTCACCGGTGACGTGGTCGAGGAGATACACCTCGCCGGTCCGGGTCTCGGAGCCGCCCCACGTGGAGAGGGCCAGACGTCCGTCGGGCAGCCAGTCCATGCCCGTGACCTGCGGTTCGAAGCCGTCCGGGCGCAGGTCGGTGAGGTCGAGGTCCGGGCGCACATCGGCGAGCGGCAGCCCGTCGCCGGGGGTGTCCGCGCCCGACTCGCACTCCTTGCGGCCCGGCGCGGTGACCCGGACGACCCCGGCGTCGGTGCTCAGGGACTCGCGCGGAATGACGCCGAAACCGTCCGCGCCCGGTGGCTTCCACGCCAGCGTCAGCTGCTGCTCGCCACCTCGCTCGAAGTAGTCGACGCGGAAGGGGTGTGTGCCCGCGTCGAGTTGGACGGAACCGTCCTTGGGCTCGGCACCGTGCAGACCGTCGTGGTCGATGACCTCCCGGTCGTCGATGGTCAGCCGCGAGCCGTCGTCACTGGTGAGGCGGAAGGCGTACGTGCCGTCAGCCGGGACGATCAGGTAGCCGGACGCCTCGGCGACGAAGTTGTCGGCGTAGCCGCCGAAGTCGTCGACCGTGGACCAGTCCACGGCGGTCATCAGCTTGTCGTGGTTGGGGGTCTGGCCGGGCTTGAGCGTGCACAGCTTGCTGAGTGGCACCTGGGTGTCGAAGACGCGCAGGGTGACGCCCGGTTCCTGGGGCGGGATGTCGTCCGGTGCGGCGACGACCGGGGGTGCGACCCAGACACCTCCCGCGAGGAAGCCGCCTACGAGCAGGGTGGTGAGGTGTCTACGGGCACGTGGGAACAGCCGTGGATGCATCGGTCCTCCAGAACGGGGTTGCACTCCGGTCGGGCTGTACGGATCCGTGAAATGGGCAGGACGCCTACGGTTGCGCCGCCACGCTAGGGGGCTTCTGCTGAAGAAGTCCATACTTTGTCATCTGTGAGTTCAAAGTTCCCTGCCTGCCTCAGTGGCCCGGCGACAGCCTGGGCAACAGCGGACACCGCGACTGCCCAGGCTGTCGCCGGGGGGCCCGACTCGGAATCGACGGGGCCCCGTTGGCGGGAAGTGGAGGGGCGGGCCGGAAGACACCCGAGCTCCTGCCTCCGGAGACCGTGGCATCGCGCGAGGAGGTGCGGCTACCGGACGGTCTCCGGCGCGAGACCTAAGCCGGCGAACAAGGCCGCGCCGGCGGCGGCGTGCTCGCCCCCGGCCAACTGCAGCGTCCGCGCCGCCCGGTCGGGACAGACGGCCGCGACGAACGCAGCCGCCGTGGCGAGCAGTCGCGGCGGGTCACCGTCGAACAGGGCCTCCGCGCGGTCCAGGCCGAAGGGGCGGGCGTGAGCCAGGGCCGAAGGGACGGGCGTGAGCCAGGGCCGAAGGGGCGGGCGTGAGCCAGGGCCGAAGGGGCGGGCGTGAGCCAGGGCCGAAGGGGCGGGCGTGAGCCAGGGCCGAAGGGGCGGGCCTGCACACAGGCATCGGGGACGAAGTGCCGCTCACGGCCCCCGGCGCGGCCTCGGACCCGCGGCACGGATCACTGAGGCGCCGGCGCGGTGGATCCTCGCGGCGTGAGTGACGGGGTCGGGACCTGGAGAGCACCGGTGTGCGTGCCCTCGATGAGCGAGAAGAGGGCCCGGGCGACCTCTGCGCCGAAGTGGTGCACGTCATGGCTCATGGCCGACAGGGTCGGATGGGTGATCCGGCACAGCTGGGAGTCGTCCCAGGCGAGCAGGGAAAGGTCGTCCGGCACCACGAAACCCATCTCCGCCGCGACGCCGGCGCCGGCCACCGCCATGATGTCGTTGTCGTAGACGATGGCGGTGGGACGGTCCGCCGACAGGAGCAGGGACCGGGTCGCGCGCGCCCCTTCCCTCTCGTCGAAGCCGGTCGCGATCTGCCGTCCCTCCTCCAGCCCCAGCTCCCGCACGGTCGCCGCGAAGGCCTTGGCCCGGATGGCGCTGTGCCCGAAACCGGCCGGGCCACCCACCCGGGCCAGGCGGCGGTGGCCCAGCGCAGCCAGGTATCGGACGGCTTCGGCCGTCGCGGTGGCGTCGTCCGTCCAGACCGCGGGGAAGGAGCCGGTGAGCGACGGGTGCCCGACGGCGACCGCCGGCAGGCCGATGGCCTGGAGTGCCGGAACGCGCGGGTCCGTCTCCCGGAAGTCGACGAGGACGGCGCCGGCGATCGTCTGGCTGCGCCACCAGGACTTGTACAGGTCGATCTCCTCGTCGACATCGCGCACCAGGCGCAGGAGCAGCGAACACGACCGCTCGGCCAGCACGCTCTCGATACCGGAGATGAAGTCCATGTAGAACGGTTCCAGGCCCAGCAGCCTCGCCGGCCGGCACAAGGCCAGTCCGATGATGTCGACCCGCTGGCTGGAGAGGCTCCGGGCTGTCTGATTCGGTGCCCATCCCAGCTCCCGGGCGACCTCGAAGATGCGCTCGCGCGTCGCGTCCGAGACACCCGGCTTGTGGTTGAAAGCCAGGGAGACCGCTCCCTTGGATACACCCGCCCGGGCGGCCACGTCCTTGATGGTGATGCGTGCCGGAGCGTTCACTTCGTGTCCGCGCAGAACAGGGCCGCCCGTACGCCGGCCGCGGTCACCGTGCCGCAGCCGTCGACCCGGATCCGCACCTGCTCGCCGGCCAGCAGCGTCGTGAGGCCCCGGTCCGCCACGGCATCGGGGCCGAGCCTGTCGGCCTGGAGCAGGAGGTCCCTGACGAGAGTGCGTGCGTTCACCACGACGTCGATCTTAGCGTCGTCGTCCTCAACAGGTTCCAGCTCGACGTCGTAGGCCGGCCGCACGTAGGCGAATTCCTTGTCGGGGACCGGGAAGTACAGCGCGCGCAGGCCGTCGGCGTCGGCCACGAGGAATTCCCTGGCCGATCGCCCGGCCGGCACCGGTCCTGCCGGCACCAGTCCGGCCGGAATCGGCAGGCGTCCGACGGAACGCGGGGCAACGGTGACCTCGCACGTGCTCAGGGCGACCGTCGTGCCGTCGGCGTCGAGACGCCGCAGTGTCACCGACGTTCGCCACTCGGTCGCACCCTGGTTGACGGCGGCGAGGACCGGGCCCTCGTCGCCGGGCTGCAGGGTCAGCAGCCGGTCCGCGTAGACGCGGCGCAGCTCGTGGTGGAGCGGTTTGGGGCGGCCGTCCCCGTCGACGGCGGCCCAGGAGCTCACCGGCCAGCAGTCGTTGAGCTGCCAGACGACGGTGCCGGCACACCTGGGCCAGTGGGAGCGCCAGTGTTCGATCCCTGCCGCGACGGCACGGGCCTGGACGACCTGGGTCAGGTAGTGCCACCGGTCGAAGTCGCCGTCGGGCAGCTCGAAATGGCGCGCGACCCCGCGGTCGAGCTTGCCGTTGCCGTCCTCCGCCTTCTGGTGGTGCAGCATGCCCGGCGAGTCGGGGGCCAGGACCTCATCCGGGAGGGCGCGCCGGAGGGTCGCCATGGCGGGGGGTGCCTGCCAGCCGAACTCGGCGACGAAGCGGGGTACGTTCGCGCGGTACTCGGCGTAGTCCTGGCGGTTCCACACCTCCCACGAGTGGTAGGTGCCGTGATCGGGGTCGTTGGGGTGGTGGTCCCATGATCCGGACCACGGGCTGCCCGCCGCGTAGGGACGGGTGGGATCCAGTTCGGCGACCAGACGGGGCAGCAGACCGAGGTAGTACCCCTCTCCCCAGGATCCGCCCTCGAGCTCGGGCTCCCAGCCCCAGTCCCGGAAACCCCACAGGTTCTCGTTGTTGCCGTTCCAGAGCACGAGACTGGCGTGCGGCATGAGCCGGACAACGTTGTCCCGCGCTTCGGCCTCCACCTCCCCCCGCAGGGGCTGCTCCTCCGGGTAGGCCGCGCAGGCGAAGAGGAAGTCCTGCCAGACCATCAGTCCCAGCTCGTCGCAGGCGTCGTAGAACGCCTCGTCCTCGTAGATGCCGCCGCCCCAGACGCGCACCAGGTCGATGTTGGCGTCCACCGCCTGGGAGAGCCGGGTGCGGTAACGCTCAGGGGTGATGCGTGAGGGGAAGACGTCGTCGGGGATCCAGTTGACACCGCGGGCGAACACCCTTTCCCCGTTGACCACGAGGGTGAAGCCCGTGCCCTGTGCATCGGCGGTCCGGTCCAGTTCGACGGTGCGGAACCCGATGCGCCGGGACCAGGTGTCCAGCTCCGTGGTCTCGTCGAGCAGGGTGACGTCGAGGTCGTACAGGGGCTGGTCACCGTATCCACGCGGCCACCAGAGCCGGGGGCGATCGACCGTCAGGTGCAGCACGGCTTCGTCGCCGTCGACGCGGACCTCCGCCTCCTGACCCGCCACTGCGGCGCGTGCCAGCAGGCTGCGGTTCGCTCCCCACGCCGTGCGCTCCACCCGGAGCCTGACCTCCACGCTCCCCGTGCCTTCGTCGACGGTCACCAGGGGGCGGACGGACGACAGGCGGGCGGTCGACCAGTGCTCCAGCCGGACCGGCCGCCAGATGCCGGCGGTGACGAGCGTCGGCCCCCAGTCCCAGCCGAAGCTGCAGGCCATCTTGCGCACGTACTGGAACGGCTCGGGATACACGTTGGGCCGGTCCCCGGTGACCGCGCGCACGGCTTCGGCCTCGTCGTAGGCGGAGGAGAACCGCACTTCCAGGCGCCCGGCCAGACCCGTGACGTCGAACCGATACGTGCGGTGCATGTTCCGGGTCGTGCCGATCTCGCGGTCGGCGAAGGTGATCCGGGCTGCGGTGTCCAGGCCCTCGAAGACGAGGTCGGTGCGCTCGTGCCGGCTGTCGTGCGCGACGTCGTTGAGGTAGGTCCACGCCCGTCGTCCGACCCAGGCCACCTCGGTCTCGTTGCGCCCGAGGAAGGGGTCCTCGATGACCTGGGCGGCGAGCAGGTCGGTGTGGACGCAACCGGGGACCTGGGCCGGAAGCTGCGCCTGACCATGGCGCAGGCTCCAGCCGTCGGTGAGCGGGGTGACGTCCTTCATGGTGCGGCTCCAATCGCCTGAGGCGCGCTGGCAGATGTACGACGTCGCACAACTTAACCTCACGATTGAGCACTGTCCATAAACCGGTCTAGTCGCGCTTTCGTCACGCATTGCACATGCAGGGTGGTCACGGCCTGCCCTGATGCACCAAGCGGTAACGATTGGGCATCGTCACGGAAATCAAAGCTTTACCGGTTCACATCCGTCCTGACATAGTGCCAACATCCCACCGCAGACCTGAGCCGCCACACAGAGGAGTTGGGCACATGGGGAAGACGAAGACGCTCGCAGGCGCACTTCTGACCGTCGCGACACTGGCCGCGACCGGATGCGGTGGCGGAGGCGCGCCGTCGACCGAGATGGCGAAGGCCCCTACGGATCCGGACAAGGCATCGGGCACCATCACGGTCCTGACCCAGCGGACGGACCTGGTGCAGAGCGGCGCCATGGACGCCTACGCGGCGGAGTTCAACAAGACCTACCCCAAGGTCAAGGTGAAGTTCGAGGGACTCACCGACTACGAGGGCGAAGTGAAGATCCGGATGAACACCGAGGACTACGGCGATGTCCTCATGATCCCGGCCGCCGTCTCCAAGAACGACTACCCCACCTTCTTCGCCCCCCTCGGCACCTCCGGCCAGATGTCGAAGAAGTACCGCTTCAGCGACAAGACGGACGTCGACGGCAAGGTCTACGGCATCGCCCAGTTCGGCACCGCCAACGGGTTCGTCTACAACAAGGCCGTCTGGAAGAAGGCCGGCGTCACCGCCTGGCCGAGCACGCCCCAGGAGTTCCTCGCCGGACTCGAGGCGATCAGGTCGAAGACCGGTGCCGTCCCCTACTACACCAACTTCAAGGACGGCTGGCCGCTGGTCCAGTGGACCGCGAACATCGGCTCGGTGACCTGCGACAGCTACGCCACCAACGGCCTCGCCGGCGCCGCCTCCCCCTGGAAGGAGGGCAGCGAGCTCCGGGTGATCGACACGCTGCTGCACGACACCGTCAAGGCGGGACTCGCGGAGAAGGACCCCAACACCACGAACTGGGAAGCGTCCAAGACCAAGCTCGCCAAGGGTGAGATCGGCACCATGATGCTGGGCTCCTGGTCGATCACACAGATGAAGGACGCCGCCGAGAAGGCGGGAGCGAACCCGGACGACATCGGCTTCATGCCCTTCCCGGTCCGCAAGGGCAACAAGGAGTACTGCGCCACCCTCGTCTCGGACTACCAGCAGGCCGTCAACGCCCACTCGGAGCACAAGGAGGCGGCCCGGGCCTGGGTCGACTGGTTCACCGAGAAGTCCGGCTACTCCGCCGAGGAGGGTGCCGTGCCCACCCTCAAGTCGGCTCCGATGCCGGACACCCTCGACGACTTCGTTGACAACGATGTCACGTTCGTGGAGCGGTCGGAGCGGAACACGGGCGAGGTCAACGACATCGACAACGCGGCCGAGATCGGGCTGAACAAGCCCGACTACCGCCAGAAGCTCATCGACATCGCCCGCGGTGCGGACAAGGGCAGCCTCGAGGACTACTTCGCCGAACTCGACGCGAGGTGGAACGAGGCGGCAAAGGCCGCAGGTTCCTGAGCCGGTGAGGCGGGGCCCGGCCGAGAACACCGGCCGGGCCCCCACCCTCCCGCGCACCGAATGACGACGCGGATGACGAAAGGCCCGACATGACCGAGACGACCGAGGCGGCGAGCGTGAAGACGCGCCGCGCCACCGCCTCAGGCCACAGGACCACCGGCCACAGGCCCGCAGAAAGCGGCATCAGGCCACCGGGAGGCGGAGTGCGGGGTCAGCGGCTCCGCCGCGCGACCCCCTGGCTGTTCCTGGCAGCACCCCTGGTGCTGCTGGTCACGTTCACCTACGTGCCCGTGGGCAACATGATCTATTACAGCTTCACGGACTGGGACGGCATCAGCCCGGACCGGAACTTCACGGGAGCGGACAACTACGTCCAGATCTTCACCCGGCCCGAGCTCTTCCGGGTGTTCTTCGTGAGCTTCTACTACCTGGCGGCATCCGTGGCACAGATCGCCATAGCGCTGTACTTCGCCACGGTGCTCAGCTTCGATCTGCGGTTCCGCAACCTGTTCAAGGGGCTCCTGTTCTTCCCCTACCTCATCAACGGCGTGGCGATCGGGTTCGTCTTCCTGTATTTCTTCCAGGACGGCGGCACACTCGACTCCATCCTGTCCTGGTTCGGGTCGGGGACAGACCACGCGTGGCTGGGTGACCCGGCCTCGGCCAACACCTCGCTCGCCGGCGTCTCGGTCTGGCGCTTCACAGGCCTGAACTTCGTCCTGTTCCTCGGCGCCATCCAGTCGATCCCCGGCGAGCTCTACGAAGCCGCCCAACTGGACGGCGCGACCCGATGGCAGCAGTTCCACCACATCATCGCCCCGGGCATCAGGCCCGTCCTGAGCCTCAGCATCATCCTGGCGATCTCGGGGTCCCTCGCGGTCTTCGAGATCCCGTACATCATGACCGGCGGCGCGACCGGCACCTCCACGTTCGTCATCCAGACGGTCAAGCTCGCGTTCCAGTTCAACAAGACGGGGCTGGCCTCGGCAGCCGCCGTGGTGCTGCTGCTGATCATTCTGCTGATCACGTGGATCCAGCGCCGGCTCGTGCCCGACGAAAAGGTGGACCTCGTATGACCACGGCCCCTCAGACCGCCGCCCCCTCCCGTCCCGGGCCCGGCCGGCGCGGCCGACTCGGGCAGACGCTCGTCCACCTGTCGCTCGTCGTCGCCTCGCTGGTCGTACTCCTCCCCCTGGCCGTCGTCTTCCTCACCTCGTTGAAGACGTCCGAGGAGGTCACCGAAGGCGGTGCACTGTCGCTGCCCGGCAATTGGCTGAACCTCGACAACTACGCCACCGCCTTCTCCGACGGCCATATGCTGACGGCCTTCGGCAACACCGCGTTCATCCTGCTCTTCTCGATCACCGGCACCGTGATCATCGGGTCGATGACGGCCTACGCCGTCGACCGCTTCCACTTCCGGGCCAAGAAGCTCGTCATGGGCCTCTTCCTGGTCGCCACCCTCGTCCCGGGTGTCACCACACAGGTCGCCACCTTCCAGGTCATCAACAGCTTCGGACTGTTCGACACCCGGTGGGCCCCGATCCTGCTCTACATGGGCACGGACATCGTCTCGATCTACATCTTCCTGCAGTTCATCCGCGGCATCCCGGTATCCCTCGACGAAGCCGCGCGGCTGGACGGGGCGAACTCGTTCACGATCTACCGAAAGATCATCTTCCCGCTGCTCAAGCCGGCGATCGCCACCGTGGTCATCATCAAGGGGATCACCACCTACAACGACTTCTACATCCCCTTCCTCTACATGCCCTCGCAGGAACTGGGCACGATCTCCACCGCGCTGTTCCGCTTCAAGGGACCCTTCGGGGCGCACTGGGAGAACATCTCGGCGGGAGCCGTTCTCGTCATCCTGCCCACCCTGATCGCGTTCCTGTTCCTCCAGCGCTACATCTACAACGGATTCGCTTCAGGGGCGACCAAGTAGCGGACGCCACCGCCCCACCGCGCGTCCCGCCCCGCACGAACGCCGCCGGAGGCCGATACGCTCGCGGCCGGCCCTGAGGGCGCGTCGCGTCCCGGCCTCCGGAAGCACGGCACCCTCCAGCAGTGCGCAACGCCTACGTCAACAGCACGCCTCCGTACGAGAGTTGAGAGTTCCCACCGCCGCGGTTCGGCTCACGTCCCTGTGACCGCGACGCACTGCGGTGAAACGGGACGAGGGTGAGCGTACGGAATTGCCGGAGCGCAGGAGCTCTCCGTGACCGATGCCGTTCGTCCAGGCCGGTCCGTGGAACGAGACGTCGGACCCGCCGGGGAACGAAGCGCTCCAGGTGGAGGCCGACGGGGTCCAGGTGCCGGTGGGGCGGGTGGACGTCCACGACCGGAAGGACCGGCCGTTCGCGCCGATGGCCTGGATGGCCAGGAACTACTGGTCGGTCCCGCCACCCTGTACGCGTTCGGGGCCTCGAAGACGTTGTCCCTGAAGTCGGTCAGGACGATCGTCGTATTGCGCGTGCATGAGAGGGATTCACCCGTGTGGGCCGGGACGGTGGAGGTGCCCGTTGTCGTCGGTGAAGCACCGAAGCACGGTGATGGTCCGAGGTGTTGCGGACGGTCCAGGGGGCGAGCCGTCCGCCGGCGCCCTTCTTCCGGGTCACGACGGCGAGCTCCGCGGCGATGAACATCCTGGGCGCGGCCCCCGGGGCTGGACCCACGGGGTCCGTCGACGTCGAGTGCGGGGCCGGTCCGGCAGAGTGCGTACCCGAGATTCTTCCGGGTGCGGGCGTGGGCGCAGGCCGGACGCACTCCCCTGCCCGTCCGGCAGCCGACTGTCGCCGATGGGGGATCCCCGGGTATTCGGCTCCGCAGCGCGGACAAAGCGCGATACCCGCACGGGAACGCAATTCCGTCGGCGTGTGCCGAACATGGTCGATTCGACCGGGCGAGGGAAAACATGACCGCCGAAGAATTTCACCCGAAACAGTCGCCCGAGTGGCTGTACGAAAGAGGCCGCGTAGTGTTCGGTGACCGGGGCGGAGGCTGGAGGGCGAAGCAAACGACGGCAGTGCAGTCTGAGTGCGAAACCGGTCAAGTTTCGTGACGGTTCACGGAGCGGTGGCGACGCGGCCGTGCTGCTCCCGCGCCTGACCGACGGTGGCCCGGAACACCTCTCCCTCACCGCCCACAGTGACCTCTTCTCCTGCCGGGACGAAGGCCGAGCAGCCCGGCCGGAGGGAGAGCGGCCCTTGCGGGCCACCCAGGCGGGCCCGCCCCCGTGTACAGACGAGGATCTGCGGAGCCGACCCGTCCAGGAGCACGGCCGGGCCTCCGGTGGGACGGATCCGGGAGAGGCGGAAGTCGTCCACCGGAGCCGGATAGACCTTCTCTCCTCCGCCCTCCGCGGGTCGCAGGATGCGCAGGGGAAGAGAGGCGAACCGCACCACGCGCAGCAACTCCTCCGTGTCCACATGCTTGGAGGTCAGTCCGCACCTGAGGACGTTGTCCGAGGTGGCCATGATCTCCACCCCGAGCCCCTGCACGTAGGCGTGCGGGACGCCCGCCGCGAGGAACAGCCCCTCCCCGGAACCAGTCGGACGTGCTGCAGCATCAAGGCCGCCAGCAGTCCGGTGTCGCCCGGATGGGATCGTGCGATGGCGTCGTAGGCCGCGAACGCGGACCGGTGCGGCCCCGCGCCTCGCGCCTCGCGTGCCACTGCCGTGGCCACGGCTCCGACCAGGCCGCGCGAGGCGGCGAGGAAGGCGGAGAAGACCGCGCGCAGCGCGGCCTTCTCCGGTTCCTGCCGCAGGGCCGTGGTGTGGGGGACGAGTTCGGGCAGACCGAGTGCGTCGAGCAGGTCGGCGCACTGCGCAGGTG
Source organism: Streptomyces sp. B1I3 (assembly GCF_030816615.1). Classification (NCBI taxonomy): domain Bacteria; kingdom Bacillati; phylum Actinomycetota; class Actinomycetes; order Kitasatosporales; family Streptomycetaceae; genus Streptomyces; species Streptomyces sp. B1I3. Next base: position 7,102,479 of record NZ_JAUSYD010000001.1, on the reverse strand, counting down.
GCCGGAAGCCGCAGAGCGCCTCGAACCCGCTGAGGGGGACGATCATCTCCGGCTTGTGGTTCGCATCCCGGTAGTTGCGGTGCGGTGCATCGAGCGGGATGCCCTGGGAGTTCTCCCTTTCGTAACCGACGGCCGCCTGGGCGAGATCCGGATGCGCCTGGAGGGAGAGCGGCGATCCGGCTGCCAGCAGCTTGAGGAGGAAGGGCAACCGGGGACCGAACCTGCGGAGCGTGGCCTCTCCCAGCTCGGCAGCCGGCCCGGACGCGATCAGTGCGTCCAGGGGTGCGGGTCCGGCCGGGCGCCCGACCAGTGACGGCGCCGACGGATGCGCTCCCATCCACAGCTCCGCCTGGGGAGTGCCGTCAGGCTCGACTCCCATCAGGCCGGGCAGGGCGGTGGCTGAGCCCCAGGCGTAAGGGCGAATCGCGTTGACGAGCTGATCCACAGGTGTTTCTCCTTCAAGGAGCTGTCCGTACGGAGATGGCACGTGACGGCGTCAGCGGCACAGGGCGGATGCCGGTTCCGGTCGACCGCCGCCCTGGGCGGAAGCCGTGGCAGCGGCTCCGATGAGCCCGGCGTCCAGCGCGAGGGCGGCCGGCACGATGGAGATCCCACGGGTGAAGTCGAGTACGGCGTAGTCGTGCATGTACCGGCCGAGCGGAGCGAACAGGACGTCCCCTGCCTGCGCGACACCTCCCCCGATGACCACGCGCTCGAGCTCGACCAGGGCGGCGGTCGCGGCTATCGCCGCAGCCAGTGCTCGTGCCGCCCTCCCGTAGGCCGCGAGCGCCCGGGCGTCACCGGAGCGGGCCGCGGCGGCGATCGCCGCCGCGTTGGGCGCGGTGCCTGGCGGAGGCGTCCATCCGAGTGTCCGGGCATGGGCGGCGATCGCTGTCCCGCTCGCGAGGCTCTCGACGCAGCCCGGCGCCCCACAGGCGCAGCGGGGGCCGTTCAGGTCGACGCTGATGTGCCCGATGTGCCCGGCGTTGCCGGTCCGGCCGGCGTGCACCTTCCCGTCCAGGACCAACCCTCCTCCCACACCCGTGGAGACCACCATGCAGAGCGCGTTGCCGACCCCGCGTGCGGCACCGAGCCAGTGTTCGGCGGCCGTCATGGCGACGGCGTCGCCGACGAGTACCGGGAGAATCCCGAACGGCAGCTGTGGATGCGTCCGCACCAGTTCGACGAGCGGAAAGCTTCGCCAACCCGGGATGTTGACCGGGCTGACCGTACCCGCGGCGGTGTCGACCGGCCCTGCGCTCGCGATCCCCATGCAGGACAGTTCCGCCCAGGCGGGGTGCGCCGCCAGCTCGTCCAGCACCGCCGTAACCGCCGCCGCCAGATCACCCGCGGGCCGCGAAGCCGGTGTCGCGCGCTGGGCCCGGGCGACGAGGCGCCCTTCCTCGTCGACGAGCGCTCCCGCGATCTTGGTGCCGCCGATGTCCAGTGCTCCGTACATCACGTACTGCCCTTTCCTGGTAGGAGCGCCCGATCGCCCCGGACCGATACTGTGCCTCCATTTGACAACGTTGTCTAGCTCTTGCTGTTCATTCAAGCAATGGTTTAGTAAAGCGCTGTTGGGGCTCGTGTACCCCGGGCAGCTGTTTCCGCTTCTCCTGATGCCGGATTTCCGCTGCTCCGGACGCCCTCACCATCACGCTCGGCACAGCAGGCGCGGGACCGGCGCCCCGATCGAAAAACAGGGTCACGACAGGAACGCTCCAGGGCTTCAATGGGCCCTCACCTCCGGGAACGAATCACCCGGCGGCATTCGGGTGAACGGCACGCCTTCACGGAATGTGAAACGTCGGCGACACATCTATTGACATGGCAATAACATTCGGTGCCTCATATGGGGGCGGCCACCCGGCCTACGCATCAAAGACGCGACGCAGACGTCCCGCTGCACCCCGGCGGGAGCCTGGACACGTTCGGCGCGTAGGCACGACAGGCAGCGACGGCACCGAGCCCCGACCCGCCACCATGGGCAGCCCCTACCCCTGGCACGCATGGTGGTGACAACGTTGTCTGTTTTCTTGCAGAAGGGTCCCTGCCACCGCCGCACCGGCAGCGGGCCGCCCGCCCGACGCGGCGCCTTCCACCTGTGCGGGCATCCCGGCCCAGGCCGCTCCCCGACACCGCCATCCCGGGGAAGCGGTTGCCCGCCGCCCCTCAGCCGGGCTCCGCCCCGGGCTATCCCGACCCCACTCGAGGAGAGACATGAAACTGCCACCGAGAAACTCGCGATACACGGTCGTGGCCATGACGATCGCCGGCCTGGTCGGCGTTCTGCTGTCGGTCTTCGGGCCGACCACCCAGGCGGAGGCCGCGACGGGCCTGCGGGTCAGCAACGGACGCCTGTACGAGGCCAACGGGAACGAATTCGTGATGCGTGGCGTGAACCACGCCCACGCCTGGTACCCGGACAGGACCGGCTCGATCGCCGATATCGCTGCCAAGGGCGCCAACACCGTCCGCATCGTCCTGAGCAGCGGTGACCGCTGGACCCGGACCAGCACCTCGGAGGTGTCCTCCCTTATCGACCGGTGCAAGGCCGCCCGACTGATCTGTGTACTGGAAGTGCACGACACGACCGGCTTCGGCGAGGACAGCGCGGCCGCCTCGCTGGACAAGGCCGCCGACTACTGGATCAGCATCAAGAGCGCCTTGACGGGCCAGGAGAACTACGTCGTCGTCAACATCGGCAACGAGCCCTTCGGCAACACCGGCCACAGCGCATGGACCGGCGCCACCAAGAACGCGATCAGCAAACTGCGCACCGCCGGCCTCCATCACGCCCTGATGGTGGACGCCCCCAACTGGGGGCAGGACTGGTCCAACACGATGAGGGACAACGCGGCGTCCGTGTTCGACTCCGACCCCGACCGCAACACGGTCTTCTCGATCCACATGTACGGGGTCTACGACACCGCCGCGGAGGTGCAGGGTTACCTGAACCACTTCGTCGGCAACCGACTGCCCATCGTCGTGGGCGAGTTCGGTGATCAGCACAGCGACGGCAACCCGGACGAGGACGCCATCATGGCAACCGCCCGGTCCCTGCGGGTGGGGTACCTCGGCTGGTCCTGGAGCGGGAACGGCGGCGGAGTCGAGTACCTGGACATGGTCAACGGCTTCGACGCCGGTTCGTTCACCAGGTGGGGCAACCGCCTCTTCAACGGCAGCAACGGCATCTCCACCACGTCCGAGCGCGCGACCGTGTACGGCGGCGTCAACGGCAACGACGGCACGGCCCCGAACGGATACCCGTACTGCGCGAGCGGTTCCTCCGACCCTGACGGCGACGGCTGGGGATGGGAGAGCAGCCGCTCCTGCGTGGTCCGCGGCAGCGCAGCGGACGCGGCCGGCAACGGCGGCACCGCCCCGAACGGATACCCGTACTGCGCGAGCGGTTCCTCCGACCCTGACGGCGACGGCTGGGGATGGGAGAGCAGCCGCTCCTGCGTGGTCCGCGGCAGCGCAGCGGACGCCTGACCAACCTGTCCTGTCCTGTCCTGTCCTGTACAGGCGGGCGTCGAGTAGGTGCCCTCCCGCCCGAGCCGCACGCGGGAGGGCACCTCCACGTCCGAGGTGGTCCGGCTCTTTCCGGGCTCCCACAAACCGGGCAGCTCCTGGCATGAACGAGCGAAAGGGGGTACACGCAGCTTGCGCACCGCCGGGCAAGAGCTTCGGCCGGGCCCTGATCCGAGAGGAGTTGACGACCGTGGCACTGCACGACGCATCGACCGCCGACCGACAGGAGCGCCTGTCATGACGACGACCGTGGTGATCATCGTTGCCGTCGTCCTGCTGGCAGCAATCGCGTACTTCCTCATCCGTGCCCGGAAAGGCGGGGGCCAGGGCCTGCGCCGCCGCTTCGGACCCGAGTACGAGCGCACGGTCGCCCGGCACGGCGGGGACACGAAGGCCGCCGAGCACGAGCTCGCCGAGCGGGTGAGGCTGCACGGCTCCTTGCACGAGCGGCCGCTGAGCCCCGAGGCGCGCGAGGCCTACGCCGGTCGCTGGGCGATCATCCAGGAGACCTTCATCGACTCGCCCGTGGAGGCGGTCGCCGAGGCCGACGCGCTGCTGGCGCGGCTGGCCCGTGACCGCGGCTTCCCGGACGGCGCCGGCTTCGAGGAGCAGACGGCCGCACTCTCCGTGCACCATGCCGAGCAGATCGACGGATACCGCAAGGTGCACAGTGCGGTGCGCGACCGGAGCAGCACGGAGGAACTGCGCGAGGCGCTGGTCGAGGCGCGAGCGCTGTTCGACGTACTGCTCGGAGACACGCCCGCCGAGCACGTCCACCCGGGACACGGGAAGACGGGCCGGCACGGGACCGACGGAAGGACGACGGCATGACGCACAACACCGAACGCTTCGGACTGCCCGCCGACGAGGAGTCCCGGCCCGCGCCGGAAACGCGGCACGCCACGCAGCCCCGCCCCACCGGCGGACTCCCGCAGGCCGTGCCGCCGGCGAAGACCCCGGAGCAGGAGCGGCACACCATGGCCCCGGAACCGGGCACGCCGCACACCGCCCCGCCCGGATCGCAGCACTCCACGGGGCCGGAGCGGAGCGGGGTCCGGATGCCCGGCACGGAGGCCACCGGCCGGGATGCCGCCTCCGCCGCCGCCCCCGCCCCGGCGGGTGGCCGGCCTGCGGACGCGGCCGAGGGCAGGCACACCGGCCTGTCCCTCCTGCCCCCCGAGGGGCGGGACGCCCTGTCACTGCGCATGCAGCAGGCCGTCACCGACTTCGTGGAGAACCCGCGCCATGCCGTCGAGGAGGCCGACAGCGCCTTCGACCGGATCGTGGCGGATCTGACGCAGGCACTCGAGGAGCGCAGGCGTGAGCTGCGCGCGGGCTGGCAGGGCCAGGACAGTGAGACCCGGACCGAGGAACTGCGGGTGGCGCTGCAGCGCTACCGTGACGCCGGGGAGCAGCTCCTGCGGATCTGAGCGGCCTTCGGACGTACGGCGGCCCGGTGCGAAGTCCCTTGCGGACGTCGTACCGGGCCGCGCCGCGTGTCCGGCCGTGACCACCGGACCGGTGCGTTCCACCTGACCGGCACGCCTCACCGGGCCGGTGCGTTCCACCGGGCGACCGGCACGCCTCACCGGGCCGGTGCGCTCCGGAACGCCCCCAGGCACCCCTGCCGACCAGGATTGCCGGGCACACGTCGTGCGGCTCGACCCGTCCGTCAACGATCAGTGAGCGCACCGGCGCCCTGAGCCGGCAGGCAGAACCGCCCCGCCGATGAAGCCACGCCCGGCAGCCGCCCCTCCGAGCAGGCCGGGGATCCGATCCCGACCGAGGAATCCGATGACGAACAGGCAGAAGCGTCGGCAAAGGTAGAAAATCGACATATGGCTGCGGAAGAGAGCGGAACGATCTCCATATCCGATCAAAGCGTTCGGCAACTAGGAGGCGGCGGCAGTGTCCTGGTGCGGCAGCGGCGCGACCACGCCGAGCTCGATCGCCTGATGAAGCTCCACGAGTCCGGCGAGGGAGCGCCGGACCAGCGGCAGAGGCGGCTCGAAGCCATCGTTCGGCTCACGTTCAGCCATGCCTTCGCCGAAGAGGTCGTGCTCTGGCCTGTGCTCCGTCGCCTGTCGCCTGACGGCCATGAGCTCACTTCCCGTGTGGAGAAGGAGCATCAGGAGATCAACGATCTGATCGCAGAGATGGAGCGCATGGGGCCTGGGGACCCGAAGCACGAGGAGACGGTGAGGCGGGCCTTTTCTCTGATCCGCCAGGACGTCCGGGACGAGGAGGACCTGCTGCTGCCGCGCCTGCAGCAGTCCCTGACCATCCGGCGTCTGCGCCGCCTGGGGGCGGCGTGGGAAAGCGTGCGCCGGACAGCCCCCACCCACCCGCACCCAGCCGTGCCCCGTCGGCCTCCCGGCAACGCCGTCCTCGGCGTCCCTCTCAGCGCCTTCGACCGTGCCCGCGATCTCATGCCCGGCGACACACGGGCGCCGCAGGCACGAAAGGCCGCAGCGCTCGGCGCAGTGCTGGCCGGCGCATGCCTGCTCATCATCTGGATACGGCGCATGGCCTGAGCCCCTTGCGGAGGCCGTACGGCGAGGACACCTCCCCCAGCGACAACGCATAGGCGGCGCCGGCTGCCCGGCTTCTGCAGCGGGGAAACCAACACCACCGTCGCCTTCGCGGGCTCCCCCGACCGCGCGCGCCCGCGTCGCGCGAACGTGCCGCTGAAGGAACACAGAGGCGTGCCGCTGAGAGGACTCAGAGGGCACCTCGCGCCGTCACGTCAGTTCGCTGGACCGGGCAACGGGCAACGGGCAAGCGGAAAGTACCGGATGACGAACTGAACGTTCCCCGACGCCATCTCTGCCCCGCACCACTCGGCGGACAGACCCTTCCCGGCCCTCCAGGCGCGGCATGATCGCCCCCGGACCACCTCCTCGTAGCGCCCGCCCGCACACCTGTCACCCGAACTATGGTGTCCCACCACATACGCCCCTGACCTGCCCCTTCCTACGGTATGGCGACACAGCAACGTCCCCGCCAACTGTCCGGAAGTGGTATCCATGGCCGCCCCCGCAACCGCTCCCCCACCCCCGTCCAACCTCCGCCGCATCGTCGCCGCGAGCCTCGTCGGGACCACCGTGGAGTGGTACGACTTCTTCCTCTACGGATCGGCTGCAGCGCTGGTCTTCAACAAGCTGTTCTTCCCCGACTCCGACCCGCTCGTCGGAACCCTTCTCTCCTTCCTCACCTATGCGGTCGGCTTCGCGGCGCGCCCCCTAGGGGCCCTGGTCTTCGGTCATTACGGCGACCGGCTCGGGCGCAAGAAGCTGCTGGTGCTGAGCCTGTTGATGATGGGTGGTGCCACGTTCGCCATCGGGCTCCTGCCGACGCACGCCACCGTCGGAGCCGCCGCCCCCGTCCTGCTCACCGTCCTGCGGCTCATCCAGGGTTTCGCCCTCGGGGGCGAATGGGGCGGAGCCGTCCTGCTGGTGTCGGAGCACGGGGACGCCCGGCGGCGCGGGTTCTGGGCGTCGTGGCCTCAGACAGGGGCCCCTGCCGGGCAGTTGCTGGCGACCGGGGTGCTGTCCGCGCTCACCGCGCTCATGTCCGAGTCCACCTTCGAGGCGTGGGGCTGGCGCATCCCCTTCCTCCTCTCCGGTGTACTGGTGGTCCTCGGTCTGTGGATTCGTCTCTCTGTCGACGAATCACCTGTGTTCAAGGCGGCGCTGGCCCAGGCCCAGGAGCGCAAGGCCGCCTCCGAACCCGACGAGAAAATGCCGCTGGTGGCCGTCCTGCGTCATCACTGGCGGGACGTGCTCATCGCCATGGGCGCGCGGATGGCCGAGAACATCAGCTACTACGTGATCACCGCGTTCATCCTCGTGTACGCGACGACATCGGCGGATCTGAGCAAGCAGACGGCGCTCAACGCCGTACTCATCGCCTCCGCCGTGCACTTCGCCGTGATCCCGCTGTGGGGTGCGCTGTCCGACCGGGTGGGGCGAAGGCCGGTGTATCTGGTCGGGGCGGTCGGCGTGGGTCTGTGGATGTTCCCGTTCTTCGCGCTGATCGACAGCCGGAGCTTCGGCAGCCTGCTGCTCGCCGTCACCGTGGGGCTGATCTTCCACGGCGCCATGTACGCCCCGCAGGCAGCGTTCTTCGCGGAGATGTTCGCGACGCGGATGCGCTACTCGGGGGCGTCGATCGGCGCGCAGTTCTCGTCGGTAGCGGCGGGGGCGCCCGCCCCGCTCATCGCCACCGCACTGCTCGCCGACTTCGGCAGTTCGACACCGATCTCGCTGTACGTGATAGCCGCCGCCCTGATCACCGTCGTGGCGATCGTCTGCGCCAAGGAGACCAGGCACCGGGACCTCTCGGATCTCGGGACGGCCGCCGGTCCCCAGGCCGGCACCGAAGGGCCGGAGGGCGCCGGGGACCGGGCCACGCTGCCTTCGGACGCCCGCACGGTCTGAGGGACCGTCCACGCGCACGGGCCTGACTCCGCCCACGGGCGGAGCCAGGCCCGCCCCACGCTCAGCGGACCCCGCTCAGGCGCGCGGTGTCGGCTCGAACCAGGTGGGCCCGTCGTTGAGGGACTGCTTGATCCGGAACAGCGAGAACTCACTGAGCGGCGGAAGGGCGTCCACGGAGAACCACGCCACTTCCAGCGACTCGTCGTCGTTCACCCTTGCCTCTCCGCCGGTCGCCCGGCAGCGGAAGGTGACGTCGAGGTACTGGCACCGGTCCCCGTTGGCGTACTGCACCGGCTTCAGGGCCTGGGTGAGCACGACCCGCTCGGCGACGCAGCGCACGGCCGTCTCCTCGTACACCTCACGCTCCGCCGTCGCCGCCGGCTCCTCCCCCGGCTCGGAGATGCCTCCGATGACCGACCACTTCCCGGTGTCGGACCGTCGGCCGAGCAGCACGCGCCCCTCGTCGTCGAACACGATCGCGGTGACGCCCGGCAGCAGGAGCAACTGGTGACCCGCGGTCGCGCGGATGGCTCGGATGAAGTCGGGAGTAGACATGCGACGAGCCTACGTGGCCGCCGGGACGTCCCCCGGCCCCGTCCTCCGGTCCTTCCTGGTGCGTACGGACCGGATGGTCACCCAGCCGAGCCCGGCGACGGCGACCAGCGCGAGGAGGCCTTCGGGCAGGGCTCCCAGCCGGGTGGCGGGCGTGAGCGAGGAGCGCAGCGGCACCTCGTCGACCAGGGCGTCCGGGGTGAACATCGCGGTCTTACGCACGATCGTGCCGTCCGGCCGGATGACGGCGCTGACCCCGCTGGTGACGGGTACGACGACGGAGCGGCCGTGCTCGACCGCCCGTACCTGGGACATCGCCAGCTGCTGGTAGGTCATCTCGCTGCGCCCGAAGGTCGCGTTGTTGCTCGGGACGGCGATCAGCCGGCCACCGTGCTCGACGGTGTCCCGTACGGCGTCGTCGAACGCGGCCTCGTAGCAGGTGACGAACCCGACCTCGGTGCCCGCCAGGTCGAACACGCCGACCTTGCTCCCGGACCCGAAGTCCCGCTGCACCCGGTCGACGTCCTTGCTGAAGAGGCGTACGAACGACCGCATCGGCATGTACTCGCCGAACGGCTGGATGTGCCGCTTGTCGTACGTGTCGACGGGGCCGCTCTCCGGGTCCCACTGGATCAGGGTGTTACGGAGATCCCCCGTGTCGGGTGTCAGGACGGCGCCGATGACGGTGGGGACGCCGATGGCCCGCACGGCCTTGTCGATCACCTCCCGGGCGTCGGGGTTGCGGTACGGGTCGAGGTCGGAGGAGTTCTCCGGCCACAGGACGAAGTCGGGCTGGGGCGCCTTGCCCGCCCGGACGTCCCGTGCGAGCTGCTCCGTACGGGCGGCGTGGTTGTCCAGGACCGCGCGGCGCTGGGAGTTGAAGTCGAGCCCCAGGCGCGGCACGTTGCCCTGGATCGCGGCCACGGTGGCGGTGCCCTCCTCGGCCGAGTCGTCGACGAGCGGGAGGGAGGCGAGTGCCGCCACGACGGGGGCCGCGACGGTGACGACCGCCGCCACCACAGCGGTGCGGGCGACGGTGCCGGTCGCGCGGTACGCACGGACCTGGCGCACGACCGCCAGGAGCCCGAAGCCGCACAGCACCACGGCGAAGGACAGCAGTGGCGTGCCGCCGAGCGCGGCGATCGGCAGGAACACACTGTCGGCCTGTCCGAAGGCGATCTTGCCCCAGGGGAAGCCGCCGAACGGGACGCGGGCGCGGACCGCCTCGTCCAGGGTCCAGACGGCAGCGGCCCACACGGGCCAGTACGCGAGGCGGGAGACCGCGGCTATGCCCACGCAGCCCACGGCGATGAACAGGGCCTCGGCGAAGGCGAGCGCGAGCCACGGGACCGGGCCGACCTCCTCGCCCGTCCAGTGGAGCAGCGGGAGCATGAAACCGAGGCCCGCCAGGAGGCCGAGGCCCAGCGCGGCCCGCAGTCTGCGGGCGGACAGGACCCAGCCCAGGAGTGCGAAGCCGGGCAGGACCAGCCACCACAGAGGCCGGGGCGGGAAGCTCGCGTAGAGCAGTGCGCCGGAGAGCACGGCTGCGGCCGGCCGGACGAGCCGCTGCCACGGCTTACGGCCGCGGGGCGCGGGGGCGGACGGCGGCTCGACGGTGGTGATGGTGGCGCTCACCTGCCGGAGTCTACGGTGGCCGGCTGTGCGGGTGGCAGCCACTCCGGTCGCCGGGCCGGCCGGGGGAGGCCGGGGCGTGCCAGGCGTCCCCGGCACGCGGGTGGCGGGGCGGTCGGTGCCCGGGGCGGCTGTACGAAAACGCTCGTGCGTGGCCGCCGCCGGGTGGCCGCCGTTCAGGTGCTCGAGGGGCCCGCGGACTTCCTGGTCGGGGCCGGCAGGTGAAGCCGGTCGCGGATGAACCGCACGGCCGCCTCGGCGTCGTCCACCGTGACGGTGAAGGTCCGGCCGTCCCCCAGTCTCAGGACAAGGGCTTCGCCCCGGCGTACGACCACCGCGGTGCCCTGCTCGGGGCGCCAGCGGTAGCCCCAGCCACCCCATTGGCGCGGAGTGACCTGGGGAGCGAAGTCCGCGCCCACGACATGGGTGAGCAGGATCCGCCGCCGGGGCAGCCCGATGTGGCCGCAGCGCACCTCGAGGGCGTCACCGTCGACCTTGACCGCCACGTGGACGAAGGCGAGGGTGCCGAACAGGATCAGCAGACCGGCGGCGAGACAGCCGATGACGGACATGAGCAGCGGGGCGATCCCGTTGGTCCACGCCGAATCGACGGCGAGTTCGATACCGAGCGCCAGGCATCCCGCTCCCGCGGCCGCGAGCAGCCACTGGAAACGGTTGGTGGCCCGGCCCGTCCAGACCATGGTCGGGGCCTGGCTCGAACCGTGCCGCGCGTTGCCGGGGTGGTCCGTCATGCCCAGCAGCGTACCCACGTTCCGTGTCTCCGGGAGGGGCGCCGGGGACACACCGGAGCGGCCGGGCGGGTCAGAGCGCCGGGCTGACGGCCTTGAGGAGGAGGCCCTCGGCATAGGCCAGAGCGGCTTCCGGCAGGCCGGTGGGCCGTCCGCCGTGGAGGACCGCGAGGGTGCCGAGCGGTTGGGCCGACGGAGCGGGTGCGATACCGATGCGGCGCAGCGCCTGTGCGGCGACCGCCTCGGCGGAGCCGTACAGGACGGCCGGCGGGCGGCCGGGCCGGCGTACGGCGGTACGGATGCGCTCGGCAACCAGTTCGTAGTGGGTGCAGCCGAGGACGATGTGCGTCACCTCGGGCGGGGTGAGGGCGGCCGCGGCGGCGACGGCACGGTCGATCGCCGCCCCGTCGGCGTGCTCCACGGCGTCGGCGAGCCCGGGGCAGGGCACCTCGGTCACGCCCACGGAGCCGGCGAATTCGCGGATCAGTCCGCGCTGGTAGGGGCTCCCGGTGGTGGCCGGGGTGGCCCAGATGGCGACGGGGCCGCCGCCGGCAGCGGCCGGCTTGATCGCCGGCACCGTGCCGATGACCGGCAGACCCGGCTCCAGCTCGGCCCGCAGGGCAGGCAGGGCGTGGACGGACGCGGTGTTGCACGCGACGATCAGGGCTTCCGGGCCGTGGTCCGCGGCGGCACGCGCGACGGCGAGGGCGCGGCGGGTCACGTCCTCGGGCGCACGCGGTCCCCAGGGCATCGATCCCGGATCGGACGACAGCACCAGATCGGCGTCGGGCCGCAGACGGCGCACCGCAGCCGCGGCCGCGAGGAGGCCGATTCCCGAATCCATGAGTGCGATCTTCACCCGGTCACCATAGTCGACTGCCCTCGCGGCCCCGCCGGAGTGGGGCAGACTTCGGCGAATGAGCGCCGTTGCCTGGATCGCCGTCGGTTCGCTGGTCGTGTGGGTGTGGCTGCTGCTGGGGCAGGGGTTCTTCTGGCGGACCGACCAGCGGCTGCCGGACCGCGCCGACCCGGGGCGCTGGCCCTCGGTGGCAGTGATCGTGCCCGCGCGGGACGAGGCCGGGGTGCTGCCGGCCAGCCTTCCTTCACTGCTCGCCCAGGACTATCCGGGGGACGCGGAGATCATCCTGGTCGACGACTGCAGCGCCGACGGCACCGGGGACCTCGCCCGCGCGATGTCCGTACGGCACGGAGGACTGCCGCTGACGGTGGTGACGCCGGGTGAGCCGGAGCCGGGCTGGACGGGCAAGCTCTGGGCCCTGCGGCACGGGATCGCGCTGGCCCGGCGGCGGAAGCCCGAGTTCCTCCTGCTGACGGACGCCGACATCGCCCACGAACCGGACAGTCTGCGGGAGCTCGTGGCCGCGGCCGGGCCCACGGGCGAGAAGGGCTTCGACCTGGTGTCGCAGATGGCCCGGCTCAGGGTGACGAGCACCTGGGAGCGGCTGGTCGTGCCGGCCTTCGTCTACTTCTTCGGGCAGCTCTACCCCTTCCGCCGGGTGAACCGCGAGAAGTCCCGGACGGTGGCGGCGGCGGGCGGCTGCGTACTGCTGCGGGCCGGGGCCGCAGAGCGGGCCGGGATCCCCGACTCCATCCGCCAGGCGGTGATCGACGACGTGTCGCTGGCGCGCGCGGTGCGGCGCAGCGGCGGGCGGATCTGGCTGGGACTCGCGGATCGGGTGGACAGCGTCCGGCCGTACCCCGGGCTGGGAGACCTGTGGCGGATGGTTTCGCGCAGTGCGTACGCGCAGCTGCGGCACAGCCCGGCGCTGCTGCTGGGGACCGTCCTGGGGCTGGGGCTCGTCTACGTCGCACCGCCCGTCACCCTCGTCACCGGGCTGCTGGCGGGCGACGCGTCGGCGGCATGGGCGGGCGGCGCGGCGTGGGCGGTGATGGCGGGGACGTACATGCCGATGCTCGGGTACTACCGGCAGTCGCTGTGGCTGGCGCCGCTGCTGCCGTTCACCGCCGTGCTCTACCTGCTGATGACGGTGGACTCCGCCGTCCAGCACCACAGGGGCCGCGGCGCGGCCTGGAAGGGGCGTACGTACCCTCGTCCGGAGGCCGCACCGGAGTCCTGAGACCGGCCGGAACCCTCTGCCCGGCCGGAGGGCGGTTCACTTGCGGCCGGGGGTCCAGTCCATGCCCCAGCCGTAGGCGGCGTCGATGGTCCGCTGCGGGCTCACTCCGCGCTGGGGGACGAGATAGCGGGCCTCGCGCTGAACGGTGAGGTCGTGGCCGTCGTTGGTGATCAGTGCGAGCGCGCATACGGTGGAGGGCACCGTGCATTCGTCGAGGGAGAAGTCGATCGCCGCACCGTTCTGCGGCTGAAGCGTCACGGTGGCGTGCAGATCGGCGAAACTCCGGGCGCCTTCGTAGATGGTCACGAAGATCAGAACACGGCGCAGCCGGTCCTTGTGGTCCAGGTCGACGGTGAGGTTCTCGCCCGTGGAGAGGGCGCCGGTGCGGTCGTCCCCGTCGAGGTGGATATAGGGCGGCCGGCCGAGAGAGCCGAAGGCGTTTCCCAGAGCCTGCACAACTCCCTTGCTTCCGTCCGTGAGTTCGTACAGCGCGCAGAGATCGAGATCGAGGTCGGCGTGCATGGCGGCCGCCCGCCCGAGTTTCGCGCCCCAGCCCTTGAACTGTTTGCGCACTTCCCAGTTGAGATTGACGCGCAGCGCTCCTGACGTACCGCCCTGTTTCGTCAACGAGACGGAAGGGGTTTCCTTCGTGAGAGTGATCTTGGTGAGCCTTACCGGCGGCGCGGCGAGGGGCGCCACCGGGGGTGCGGGCTGCTGGGCGGGAGCGGCCTGGGGTCCGGTGGGAGGTGCCGGTGCCGGCCGCGGCGGCCGCGTCCGCCCGGCGGGCGGCTGCGGTGCCTGCTGCTGCGGTTCGTCGACGGAGATACCGAAGTCCGTCGCGAGGCCTTCCAGCCCGGTGTCGTACCCCTGCCCCACGGCCCGGAACTTCCAGGCGCCCTGGCGCAGGTAGAGCTCCCCGAGGATGAACGCGGTCTCGACCGTGGCGTCCGCGCTCTCGAAGCGGGCGAGCTCCGATCCGTCCGCCGCGTCCACGACCCGTACGTACAGACCGGCCACCTGGCCGAAGGTGCCGCCGTCCGCCGAGGCCGCGACGACGATGCGGTCGATGGCGGATTCCATGCGGGAGAAGTCGACCGCGAGGGCGTCCGTCACGCTGTCCGCCGTGGTCCGCTTCCCTTCGTGGCGCACAGCACCGGACGCGTGGGCCGGCTGGTTGTAAAAGACGAAGTCCGCGTCGCTGCGCACCTTTCCCGACACGAGGAGGAGCGCGGAGGCATCCACGTCCGGCGCCCCCGGAGTGGTGCGCCAGCCCAATTCGACCCGCACGGCCGGAGCCGGCACCGCGACATTGGTTCCCTTTTGCATGGTCATGCTCGCCCCCATCTCGAGTCCGGCCGGCCGGAGAGTTTCCCGCCAACCTAATCCCCGCTCCGCCGGGAAGCCCACAGTCCTGACGGGACAGCTGTCGGCGATCCGCCGGTAACCCCCTGTGAACTCGGTCTTTACACGATCACAGGGGCGTTCGGTGCCCCTTTTTGCCAAGTTCGCTCGCATTGGGGAACGAGGTTCGCACACAACACGTGAAACAACCCTCTTATCGGGCTCCCCAACCAGCACATCGTGGGCTTAACTTATGTGTCATGACCTCCCCCCGCTCCACCTACGGCAGCGGCTACTACGCCGCGCCGTCGTTCCCCGACACCCCGATCTACGACTCCCTGGTCGCCGAGCGGGGTACCCCTCAGATCGCACCGATCCGGGTCCCGGCCGCCTACGACACCGGCAACAGCTACCTGCCGGCCCTGCAGTCGGCGCTCCCGGCGCTGCCCGCCGCCCCGTCCCAGCCCACCGGGTCCTACGGCTACCCGCAGCAGATGGCGCAGCAGCCGCAGTACCAGAACGCGGGAATGCAGCAGGCACCGATGATGCAGCCCGCACAGCTGCAGCACGCGCCGGCGCCGTACATCCCCCAGCAGCCGGCCGCGCCCCGCGGCTACCAGCCGCAGCCCCAGCAGCAGCAGCGGCCCGGCACGGGGTACGAGGCGATGCGTCCGGCCGCGCCGAGGCCCACGCCCGCGCAGTCGCCGTACGAGGACCCGTACAACCGCCCGTACCAGGGCCGGGGGTACTGAGCCGACGCGAGAGCTCGTCGTGAGCGGTGGCTGACAGTATGGACGCATGAACTCCCCCGTACTCAGGGACGTCCGCGTCCATCCGGTCAAAGCGCTGGCCGCGTACCCGGTCGAGGAGGCCGCCGTCGAGCCATGGGGACTCGGCGGCGACCGTCGCTGGATGCTGATCGACAGCGAGGCCAGGGCCGTCACACAGCGTCAGGAGCCGCGACTGGCACGGCTGTCCGCCCAGCCCCTGCCGGGCGGCGGGGTGACCCTGTCCGCGCCCGGAAGCACACCGCTGACCGTGGAGGTGCCCGATCCGGTCCGCACCCTGGTCGCGGATCTCTTCAGGCGCGAGGTCGAGGTCGTGGAGGCCGCCGAGACCGCCCACGCCTGGTTCGGTGCCCGCCTCGGGGCGGAGGTCCGGCTCGTCCATCTCGACGCGCCGTCGCACCGCAGGCACATCGACCCGGTGTTCGCCCGCCCCGGCGAGACCGTCTCCTTCGCCGACGGTTTCCCCCTGCTCCTCACCACGTGCGCCTCGCTGGACGCCCTCAACTCGCTGATCGAGCAGGGCGGGCACCCGGACGAGGGCCCGCTGCCGATGAACCGCTTCCGGCCGAACGTGGTCGTGGACGGCACGGCGCCCTGGGCCGAGGACGCATGGCGGCGGATAGCGATCGGGGAGGTCGTCTTCCGTGTGGTGAAGCCGTCCGGCCGCTGCGTCGTCACCACGACCGACCAGCGGACGGCGGAGCGGGGCAAGGAGCCGTTGCACACGCTCGCCCGCCACCGGCGGTCCGGGAAGCACCTGCTGTTCGGGCAGAACCTGATCCCTGACGGCCCGGGCGTGATCCGGGTGGGGGACCCGGTGCGGGTCCTGGCCTGACCGCCCCGGTTCTGGACGCCGCTGCCCGAGGACCCCGGTCCCGTATGCCCGGATCCCGGGGTCCCGAGGGCCGGGGAACTCATGGGCCGTGGACGCGCGTTGGGACGCGTAGGGGGCATCGGCGGCGTGAGGTTGCTCTCTCTTTGCCGCTCCCGCGCGTATACCGGTGCCGTATCGGGCTATGACGGACACGGAAGGGGGTGCATGACGGTGCGAGCGCTTCTGGGAATCCGGCGTTGGCGGCACAATCCCCTGTGCCGGCCCACCGACCGTCACGAGGCAGGGGCGGCGCTGGCCGCCCTCCTCCTGATGCTGCTGGCGGCCCCGGCGCTCGGGTGGCTGTGCGGATCACTCACCGACGACGCCCTCCACAAGGTGGCACGCGCGCAGCGCGCGCATCGGCACGTCACCGAGGCCGTCGTGGTGCGGGAGCCCTCGGGGGCGTCGCGCTTCGCCCAGGACCCCGAGTCCGCGGTCGCGGGAGACACCACGCGCACCTCCGTGGTGGCGGCCTGGAAGGCTCCCGACGGCTCCGCCCGCCAGGGCAGGGTGTCGACGGCCTCCCCGGCCACCGCTCCCGGCGACCGGATACGCGTCTGGACCGACGACCGGGGCAGCCCCGCGCTGCGCCCCATGGACACCTCCACCGCCCGGACCCACGCGGTGCTGGCGGGCATCGGTGCGACGCTGCTCGCAGCAGGTCTGGTGGAAACCGCCCGCAGGCTGGCCGTATGGCGCATGATGCAACAGCGGTACGTCCGACTCGACAGGGCCTGGGCCGCAGCGGGACCCGACTGGGGCAGGACGGGCACGGGCAACTGACACCTCCGTGCGCACCGGCCGTTCCCCGGCGTCCTCACGGGCCGTCCGGGGCCGGGGCGGGGACACAGCCGCCCCGTCAACCCGTGCCCGTCACGCGCGCTACGGTGGACCGGCCCGCCCGACTCCTCGGCAGGCGGACCCGGAACCGCCCGGTACACGGCGGCGCCGGCATGCGGGCGGGCACGAGGCAGCGCACACGGCACGAGGCGGGGGCACAGCAGCACCATGGCACAGGGCACGGTCCAGGTGACGCACACCGGCACATCGCGATGGCGGCGCCGCACGGGCGAATACGCCTCCCTCGCCGCAGCTCTGGAGGCCGCAGCGGACGGTGACGTCCTCACCGTCGCCCCCGGCACCTACCGGGAGAACCTCGTCGTCCATCGCGCGGTGACCCTGCGCGGCCCCGAGGGCTCCGTCGGTTCGGTCCGGATCGCGCCGGTCGACGGCGTCCCCCTCACCGTCCGGGCCTCCGCCGTCATCCAGGACCTCCACGTGGAGGGTCAGGACTCCGCCGCCCCCGCCCTCCTCGTCGAGGGGGGCGCGCCCGAGCTGTCGGATCTGCGCATCGTGACGCGGTCGGCCGTGGGCCTGGAGGTGCGGGGCGCGTCCAGGCCCACCGTGCGCCGCTGCACCGTCGACAATCCGGCCGGGGTGGGCATCGCCGTACTCGACGGCGCCGGAGGTGTGTTCGAGGAGTGCGAGATCGTCTCGGCCGGGCAGTCGGGCGTCTCGGTGCGCGACGGCGCACACCCGAGGCTGGATCGCTGCCGCGTCCACCATGCGTCGGGGGCGGGCCTCAGCGTGACCGGCGAGGGCAGCGGCCTGGAGGCCGTCGGCTGCGAGATCTACGAGATCAAGGGCAGCGGGGTGCAGGTGACCGCCCGCGGTGCCGCGCACCTCACCGAGTGCACCGTGCACCGCACGTCCGCGGACGGGGTCACGCTGGACACCGACGCGGTCCTCACCCTCGCCGACTGCGACATCCACGACATCCCGGAGAACGCGATCGATCTGCGCTCGCGTTCCGTCCTCACCCTGACCCGGTCCACGGTCCGCAGGTTCGGCCGCAACGGGCTCTCGATCTGGGACCCGGGCACCCGTGTCGATGCCAACCAGTGCGAGATCCACGACAGTACGGGCGACTACCCGGCGGTCTGGGTCAGCGACGGCGCCACGGTGATACTCGATTCCTGCCGCGTCCACGACGTCCCCGACGCCCTCTTCGTCCTCGACCGGGGTTCGCGCGCCGACGTCGTGGACAGCGATCTCTTCCAGATCCGCAACACCGCGGTCTCCGTGAGCGACGGGGCCACCGCCCAGCTCGACGACTGCCGGATCCGTGAGGCGTCCACCGGAGCGTGGTTCCGCGACCACGGAAGCGGCGGCACGCTGAACAACTGCACCATCGACGCGGCACAGACAGGCGTCATCGTCACCAAGGGCGCCGACCCGACGATCGAGCGGTGCACGGTCACCTCACCCGCCGAGGCCGGCTTCTACGTCTCGGCCGAGGGGCGTGGGACCTTCCACAGCTGCCGTGTCACGGGGAGCGAGGGCTACGGCTTCCATGTGATGGACGGATGCCGTTCCACCCTCACCCGCTGCCGTACCGAGCGGTGTGCCCGCGGTGGTTACGAGTTCGCCGACGGCACCTCCCTGCACGGCGAAGGACGCCCCGGTGGCCCCGTGGTGGAGGAGTGCACCAGCGACGAGAGCGGGCTCCGCACCGCCCCTCCGGCCCCGGCGGTCCTGACGGCGACGCAGGCGACACCCGGCCTTCTCGGCGCGATGCCGGAGCAGCGGGCCGCCGCCCCGGCCCCTGCCCCCGTGCCCGCGCCTCCGGCCGAGCCGGTCCGTGACTCGAACGCCGTCCTCGGCGAGCTGGACGCACTGGTCGGCCTGGAGAGCGTGAAACGCGAAGTGCGGGCCCTCACCGACATGATCGAGGTGGGCCGCCGCCGGCGGCTGGCAGGCCTGAAGGCGGCGTCGGTGCGCCGGCATCTGGTCTTCACCGGCTCCCCCGGCACGGGAAAGACGACGGTGGCCCGGCTGTACGGGGAGATCCTGGCCTCGCTCGGTGTGCTGGAGCGCGGCCATCTCGTCGAGGTGTCCCGGGTGGACCTGGTCGGTGAGCACATCGGTTCCACCGCCATCCGCACCCAGGAGGCGTTCGAACGGGCCCGCGGCGGGGTGCTGTTCGTCGACGAGGCGTACGCGCTGTCACCGGAGGACTCCGGCCGCGACTTCGGCCGGGAGGCCATCGACACGCTGGTCAAGCTCATGGAGGACCACCGCGAAGCGGTCGTGGTGATCGTGGCCGGGTACACACACGAGATGGAGCGTTTCCTCACCGTCAACCCCGGGGTGGCCTCCCGCTTCTCGCGCACGATCACGTTCAGCGACTACCTGCCCGAGGAACTGCTGCGGATCGTCGAGCAGCAGTCCGAGGAGCACGAGTACAGCCTGGCGGACGGGACCGGGGAAGCGCTGCTCGCGTACTTCACGGCGCTTCCCAAGGGTCCCGCCTTCGGCAACGGCCGAACGGCCCGGCAGACCTTCGAGTCGATGGTCGAGCGGCACGCGGGCCGGGTCGCCCAGCTCCCGGAGCCGAGTACGGACGACCTCACCATGCTCTATCCGGAGGATCTCCCCGTACTCCCCTGAGGCCCCCCGTCGGCCTCCTGGCCTCCCTCACCGGCCCGTTCGGTGCCGGTGCCCGGGCCGGGGTGCAGGGAGCCGGCGCCCGCCTGCTGCGGCAGTACGGGCGGACCGAGGCGTTCCAGGAGTGCCGCTCGCGCCACGGCGAAGACGGGGTCGGCCTGGTAGTCCGAGTGTCCCAGGACCGGCGCGGGAAGCGGGTGTTCCGCGGTGCGGCCGTAGACCAGCGGGTCCTTGAGCGGGCCCAGGTCCACCTCGGGTCCCTGGCCCTCGTCGATCCGGACCGGGCCGCCTATCGGGTCCGTCGCACGCCACAGGTTGCGCCAGCAGTGCACGGAGCGGTGCAATCCGTCCAGGGGGCCGGGGCCGAAGTAGGCCGGGAACCAGCGCCCGTACAGCCGCTCGATCGGCGAGCCGTAGGTGAGCAGCGCGACCCGGCTGCGCGCCGCGTCGGGCAACTGCCAGACGGCGGCGGCGGCGAGCACACTGCCCTGCGAGTGGCCCGAGATGACGAGCCTGCCGCGGGTACGGGCCGTCCAGGCGCACATCCGGGACGAGAGGTCGGGGACGGCACGCTCGGCGTAGCAGGGTGGCGCGAAGGGGTGTGCGGCGCGCGGCCAGAACGTCCCCACGTCCCAGAGGATGCCGATGGTGCGCCGGGCGGACACGTCGCGGTAGGCCCTGCGCCCCCAGGTGACGAACAGTACGAAGCCGAAGCCGATCATCCACGATCCGGTCGCCTGGGCCGCGTCGGCGAGGGATTCGGCCAGAGGGCCCGCCCCGTCCATCGCCAGGCCCGGGACCTCGTCGCTGAGCCATGCGCCGGCCGCGGCTCCGGCACCGAGCAGCAGGGTGGCGCCGGAGAGCAGACCCACGATCCGGGGCGCGGAGTCGGTGAGTGCGGCCGTGGCCCGGGTGCGCGCGATGTGGCGGGTGCGGCCGTGGTCGGGGCGTGATTCCTCGTACTCCGCCTCGATCCGTGGCCCCATCCGGCGGGCGCGCCGCGCGGTGCGGACCGCGAGCCAGGTGACGGGGACGAGCAGGAGCAGCAGCAGGACGGGGATGACGGACGCCTGCCAGCTGAGGAGTACGGGCGGGCCCGGTATGGCGGAACCGCTGCCCATGCCGGGGGTGCCGGGGCCGTCGAGCCAGTCCGCCACGCGCTGGGCGACCCCGCCGGTCATCACTCCGCCGAGGGCGCAGGCGAGCATCGCCACGGCGGGGCCGCCGAGACCGTGGAGGATGGTGCGCGGCTCGGGGGCGCTGCGGTACAGGGTCAGCGCCACCACGGCGAGTACGACGACGAGGACGCCCTGGCCCAGCGCGAGGAGTCCGAAGGCCGCCTCTCCGGGCAGGCTGCCCGAGGAGACCCAACCGGGACGCGACCAGGCGGCGTACACCGCGGTGACGACCAGCAGGGCCAGCGCGGCGGCGGGCAGGAACGTGGTGGCGGTGCGGTCGAGCCGGTTGTCCAGGCGCCGCTCGCTGCGTCCACGGCGGCACACCACCGCGACGACGACGAGTCCGCACACGACCAGGGCCGCCAGGAACAGTCCGCCGGCCACCGTGGGTACGGGCCCGTCGGCGGCTCGGTCGTACCGGGCGGCGGCGCCCCCGACGGCGGCCGCGATCGTCAGGAACCCCGCAGCGGTGTGCGCGGCGCGCAGTCGGGCCACGAGCCGCCGGCCGTACCAGAATCCGGGCCGGCCGAGGGCGGGGCGGACGACGGGGGCGCCGGACGGGGCGGGGTGCGGCGCCGGGTCCTCCTCGGACTCGTCCCAGCTCAGCGGGCGCTGCGACTCGTAGGCGCTCCAGGTGCGGTTGGAGAGGTACCACAGCAGCCCCACCAACGCGGAGGGCACGAGTGAGGCGAGCGCGAGCCGGCGTCCGGGCTGGGACCACCAGCCGTCCTGCTGGGCGGACAGGAAGCCCAGCCAGGAGCGCCGGCCGGAGCACCGGGCCACACCCGCGCACTGCCAGGCCACCAGGTCCAGGGCCACCTCGCAGACCGCGGCGGTCAGCAGCACGGTGAGGCTGAGGGCGGCGAGCCGTACGACCGTCCCGTACAGCCGGACCGCCGCGGTGTGCCCCTGGGCGGTGGGCCGCATCCAGTGGGCGAGGTTGACGACCATGAAGGGGAGCAGCAGGAGCCACAGGGCGCGGGAGCCGTTGCCGGAGGTGAGGTTGGACCAGCAGTAGGCCTCGGCGACGGGCCCGTCCCGGTGGCGGTCCGGCTGCTGCTCGGCCTCGATGTCCTCGGTGCGCCGGTGGATGGCGGCCGTGGCGTCACCGCTGACCCTGGTCGTACGGCAGTCGCCGAGCATCTCCTGCGGGGTGGTTCCGCCGACACCGTGCACGAGGAGTTCCAGTGCGGCCCCGGTGCTCTGCGGGGGCTGGGTGACAGGAGGCAATTGAGGTGTCTCGCTCTCTGGTCCGTCCGGCTTCGCGGCCTGGGGGAACGGCGGGACCGGTCGGTGCCGGGCCGGGCTCCGGGCTGATGCTCAGTCACCACTGTCGCGGACGCGGGGCCCCCGGCGCACCGCTCTCACCGAATCTCCCCAGTGGCACCGCCGGCGGAAGTGCGTGCGAGGATGAGACCGTCCTGCAGGCCGCTGCCGGACCGTGCGGACAGAGGGAAGGGCCGGGGCCGGCGTTGAGCGAGAACCAGAACCTGCTCGCTGAGCAGCGGCGTGCCCTCATCCTCGACGACGTGCGCAAGCGCGGCGGGGTCCGGGTCAACGAGTTGACCCGCAAGCTGAACGTCTCCGACATGACCATCCGCCGGGACCTGGACGCGCTGGCCCGCCAGGGGGTCATCGAGAAGGTGCACGGCGGCGCCGTCCCGGTCGTCGAGGCGAGCACGCACGAGCCGGGTTTCGAGGCGAAGTCCACGCTGGAGCTCAGCGCCAAGGAGGAGATCGCCCAGGCTGCGGCCGCGATGGCCGTGCCCGGCAGTGCGATCGCGTTGTCCGGCGGCACGACCACGTTCGCGCTGGCCCGTCACCTCCTGGACGTACCGGGGCTGACGGTGGTGACGAACTCGGTCCGGGTCGCCGACGTCTTCCACGACGCGCAGCGTCCGACGGCGGCCGGTGGCACGCGGTCGGGGGCGGCGACGGTGGTGCTGACCGGCGGGGTCCGTACGCCGTCGGACTCGCTCGTCGGCCCGGTCGCGGACCGCGCGATCGGTTCCCTCCATTTCGACGTGCTGTTCATCGGGGTGCACGGGATCTCGGTCGAGGCCGGACTCTCGACCCCGAACCTCGCGGAGGCCGAGACGAACCGCCGCCTGGTGCGCGCCGCACGGCGGGTCGTGGTGGTCGCCGACCACACCAAGTGGGGCACGGTCGGGCTGAGTTCGTTCGCCTCGCTCGACGAGGTGGACACGTTCGTCACGGACGCGGGCCTGCCGGCCGGTCCGCGCCAGGAGATCGAGGAGCACCTGCCCGGCCTGGTCGTGGCGGGCGGCGCCGCGGACGAATAGCCCGGCCGGGCGTTCCGCTCCCCGGCCGACAGGCGCCGGACGTCCTACTATCGGAGGGTGGCCGTCTTCCGGATCGAGCGCTTCACTCCCCTCCCCGCCGCCGAGGCGTGGCGCCGGGTGACCGACTGGGAACGGCACGCGGGGACCGTCCCGCTCACCTCGGTCACCGTCCCGACGGGTCCGCCCACCAGGACGGGCACGGTCTTCGTGGCCCGCACGGGACTGGGGCCGCTGGGGTTCGACGACCCGATGGAAGTGGTGCGGTGGTTGCCGCCCGCAGCCGGCCGGGCGGGCCTGTGCGAACTGGAGAAGCGCGGGTCCGTGGTGCTGGGCCGGGCGTCGATCGACGTCCGGCCGACCGGCTCGGGAGCGCATGTCATCTGGGTCGAGGAGGTGCGGGTGCGGCTGCTGCCCCGGTGGGGCGACCCACTTCTCAGGACGGCGGGGCGACGGGCTTT
Organism: Streptomyces sp. B1I3; assembly: GCF_030816615.1. Classification (NCBI taxonomy): domain Bacteria; kingdom Bacillati; phylum Actinomycetota; class Actinomycetes; order Kitasatosporales; family Streptomycetaceae; genus Streptomyces; species Streptomyces sp. B1I3. Next base: position 7,079,085 of record NZ_JAUSYD010000001.1, on the reverse strand, counting down.
CGGCCGTGTGCTCGACACTCTCCTCGCGGACTGAGCGCCGCCCCGCACATCCCGCGGACGTGCATCCGGATGCGGCCGGGATCCGTCCCGGGGGCCGGGTTCAGCCGCTCCAGGCCCCGGTGGCCAGGAAGCGCTCGATCGTCTCCGTGTACGGCCGGATGTCCAGGTTCTGCTCGCTCAGCCAGGCGTCGGAGTAGTACTTGTCGAGGTACCGGTCGCCCGGATCGCAGAAGAGCGTGACGACGCTGCCGGTGCTGCCCTGCTCCACCATCTCGGCCACGAGTCTCAGGGCGCTCCACAGGCCCGTGCCGGTCGAACCGCCCGCCCTGCGGCCGATGGCGCGCTCGAGTACGCGAACGGCGGCGACGGTGGCGGCGTCCGGTACCTTCATCATCCGGTCGATGGCGCCGGGCACGAAGCTCGGCTCCATCCGGGGCCGTCCGATGCCCTCGATGCGTGAGCCGCAGTCGCTGGTGGCCAGCGGGTCCTGGCGGGTCCAGCCGTCGAAGAAACAGGAGTTCTCCGGGTCGGGTACGCAGATCCGCGTGTCGTGCTGCATGTAGCGGACGTAGCGCCCGATGGTCGCGGAGGTGCCGCCGGTGCCGGCCGTGGCGACGATCCAGGCGGGTTCGGGGTACCGCTCCATCCTGAGTTGCTGGTAGATGGACTCCGCGATGTTGTTGTTGCCCCGCCAGTCCGTGGCTCGCTCCGCGTAGGTGAACTGGTCCATGAAGTGTCCGCCGGTCTCCGCCGCCAGGAGTGCGGACTCCTCGTAGATCCTGCGGGCGTCGTCGACGAAGTGGCCCTGTCCGCCGTGGAATTCGATCAGCCGGCACTTCTCGGGGCTGGTGGTGCGGGGCATGACCGCGATGAACGGAACACCGATCAGTTTGGCGAAGTACGCCTCCGACACCGCGGTCGAGCCGCTGGACGCCTCGATGACCGGCTTGCCGGGGCGGATCCAGCCGTTGCACAGCCCGTAGAGGAAGAGCGAACGCGCCAGCCGGTGCTTGAGGCTGCCCGTGGGGTGCGTGGACTCGTCCTTGAGGTAGAGATCGATGCCCCACCCCTCGGGCAGCGGGAAGCGCAGGAGGTGGGTGTCCGCGGAACGGTTGGCGTCCGCCTGGACCTTGCGCACCGCCTCCTTGAGCCAGGCCCGGTACTCGGGGTCGCTGCGGTCGACGTCCACGGTCGCCTCGACCCCTCCGTCACCTCTGTGCTCGCTGGCGTCCATCAGGGGGCTCCTTGTCGTGACGGCGGTACTCCGGTACCGCTCACGATATTCCCCCCACCTGCACAAACCTTCACTTTGATACCCCATGGCCTCTTCCTTGGCACCTGAGCCCCGGGCGCGCGAGGCGGGCGGCACCATCGGGGGCGGCCATGTCTGACGGCCCCTGGTGGGACGGGCCCGGCAAGGGGCACACTTCTCAGGAGAAACCGGTACGAGGGGGGCTGAGCCGTCATGGCCGAAGCAGAGTTCCGCGCGAGCGACGTCCGGATCGAGCGGTGGGCCCGTTCCCTCACCAGGGCGGGTCAGGTGATCGTCAAGGACGGCCGGGTGGCGCTGCTGACCAGCGACGGCCGGGAGATCGTCAGCGCACCGGTGAGCGCGGTGAGGGCCAGAAAGCGGTGGTTCCTCGCGGCCGACTCGGCGGTGGCGAGGATCAACGGGGTGCGCTACCGGCTGACGATGGGCCAGCGCAACCGCAGGCCGGGCGGCGCCGCCCCGGTCCGCCGGTTCCTGGCGGTGCTGCGGGGCGGGCACGGCAACGGGTCCGACGCAGCGGTGCCGTACGAACACCGCGAGTTGCGGAGCTCAACCCCCTGAGTCACGCTGGTCCCACGTCACTGAAGGTGTACCGGCGGTGACAGCGAGCACCACTTCGCCGGGGCCCACGCAGGGCGGACCACGCATGACCAGACCAGAAACAGCAGTAAGCCATCTGCTGGATCCGTCCCTTCGTCTTCTTCCGGACCTATTTCGGGGAGTCGCAGCCGTGATCAGCGAGCCAAGCAGGCACTGCGCGGTGGAGCTCCAGGCCCTGCCGTCGCGGATCGGTCAGGTCCGCAGAATCATCTCGGCGCAATTGCGCTACTGGCATCTCGATCCCCTGATCGACCATGCCGCGCTCGGCGTCACAGAACTGCTGACCAACGTTCACCGGCATGCACAGCCGGACAAATCGTGCACCGTCGAGATCGAGCTGCTGCTCGACCGCCTGACGGTCTCCGTCCACGACCACGACCCCCGGCTGCCGACGGTGAACGATGCCGACGCCTCCGCCACCTCCGGGCGCGGGCTGGCACTCGTCGCCGCTGTCAGCGAGAGCTGGGGCGTACGACCGAGCGACGACGCGGGGAAGGTCGTCTGGTTCACCCTCCCCGCCCCTTCCTTCGCCACCGCCCTACCGCCCCTTCCGGTGTACGGGTCGACGACCGACGGGCCTTTCGGCTCCGGCCCCGGGATCCTCACGGAGCCGGTGGCGGCCCGAACACGGTCCCGGTCGACCGTCGTCGGCTGACCGTCACGGCCGCCCTGCGGCCTGCCACCACGCGGAGCACGACGGAGCGCGTCGATCACGTGTGATCGACGCGCTCCCCCCGCCCGGACCCATGTTCCGGACGGTCATGCCGGACCGTCCTTGCCGAAGCGCCCGTAGGGCTCGTCCAGGACGGAGAGCCTGCGCCAGTACTCGTCCTCGTCGATCTCCCCGGCGGCGAACCGCCTGCCCAGGAGGTCGATCGGCGAGTGCTCTGCGCGCTCGCCCCGGCGGCCACCGTACTGCTGCCACGAGGCGTGGCGCCCGCACCGTACGGTGCGGCGCAGCAGTGTGACGACGCCGATGACGACGGCCGCCCAGATGATCGGGAAGAGAAGGACCCAGGGCCCGGGTCCGCCGTACGCCAGGGTGTTCATCTCGGTCAGCTCCTCGGTCGGTACGTCGTCCATGTGTTCCTGTCACGTCCGAGCCTGTCCCGTCAGGGGGGTCCGGGGCGTCGTACCGCCGGCGGCACTCCGCCTACCCCGCAGGGAGTACCGCGCCCGCCGGGCACTGCTTCCGGGCGGACGCGCACTGCCGCCAGGAATCTGTACCTACTGGTATGTACAGTGGATGCATGAACACTCCGGACCGCTTGGTCGAGGCGACCAGGGAGCTCCTGTGGGAGCGCGGTTACGTGGGCACCAGCCCCAAGGCGATCCAGCGGCGGGCGGGCGTCGGCCAGGGCAGCATGTACCACCACTTCGGGGGCAAGCCGGATCTGGCCCTCGCCGCCGTCCTCCGCACGTGCGCGCAGGTGCGGGAGGCTGCCGGGCGCCTGCTGGACACCCCGGGCACGGCGTACGGGCGGATCTCCGCATACCTGCTGCGGGAGCGCGAGGTCCTGCGGGGATGCCCGGTGGGGCGTCTGACGATGGATCCGGAGATCGTGGCCGACGACGGACTGCGCGCACCGGTGGAGGAGACGATCGGCTGGTTGCGGGGCCGGCTCACCGAGATCGTCCAGGAGGGCCTGGACGCGGGCGAGTTCTCGCCGGACCTCGTTCCCGCGGAGACAGCGGCGGCCGTCGTCGCCACCGTCCAGGGCGGATACGTCCTGGCCCGCGCGTCCGGCTCACCCGTCGCGTTCGACGCGGCGGTCACGGGCCTGCTGGCCCTGCTCGCCCCCCGCACACCGACTGCCTGAGGAGCACGCGTTGCACGCCATGCAGTACGAGATCACCCTGCCCGCCGACTACGACATGGAGATCATCCGCAGGCGCATCGCGACGAGGGGCCACCTCCTGGACGACTTCCCGGGTCTCGGCCTCAAGGCGTTCCTGATCCGGGAACGCGGCGAGACGTCACCGGTCGATCAGTACGCCCCGCTGTATCTGTGGTCGGCGCCCGAGGGCATGAACGCCTTCCTGCGCTGTCCCGGTTTCCAGGGCATCGTCGACGACTTCGGGCGCCCGCAGGTGCAGCACTGGTCGGGGCTCTCCTACCTCGAGGGCCCCTCGGCGGACGCGGTCCCCCGAACGGCGCTCCGCCACCGTGTGCGGATCGAGGACTCGGTGCGACCGGCCGAGGCGGTGGAGGCGGCGCTGGCGGAGCACCGCGGGACGGCCGCCTCGCCGGGGGCCGTCGCCGCGGCGCTCGCCCTCGATCCGCGCCTCTGGGAACTGCTCCACTTCACGCTGTGGGAACACGAGCCCCCCGGGCCGGTGCCCGGCGACCGCTACGAAGTACTGCACCTCTCCGCCCCGGAGCGTGCACGGCTGGCCCGGACCGGGCAGTGGTGAGGTCCGCGTGACCGGCCCAGCGCGCGCCCTGGCGTTCGCCGTGGCCGGAGCCTGATCAGGCCAGGGCGGCCAGCGGGTCGTCGAGCACGGGCTGCCAGGCGAGTTCCGCGGCGCCCACCAGGCTGTTGTGGGCCAGGGTGCAGGACAGGATCGGCACGCTGCCGCTGCGGCCCCACAGGCTGCGGTCGGCCACGACCGCCCGCAGCCGTTCGGGATCGGCCTCCAGGAGATCGCGGTGCAGCCCGCCAAGGATGATGCGGTCCGGGTTCAGGATGTTGACCAGGCCGGCCAGGCCGAGGCCGAGCCGGTCGATCAGCTCCTGCGCGGCGGCCCGCACGCAGGGGTCGCCGTACTCCGTGCGCAGCAGGTCGCCGGCCTGCTTGAGGAGCGACTCCTCGGGGCCGGGGTCCCTGCGCGCGGCGGTGAGGAAGGCGAGCGGGTCGGTCTCCACGTCCAGGCAGCCGCGTCCACCGCAGTGGCAGGGGCGCCCCTCGGGGTTCACCGTGAGGTGTCCCACTTCCAGGGCGAGCCCTGAACTCCCTGTGTGCAGACGGCCGTCCAGGACGAGGGCGCCACCCACGCCCCGGTGGCCGGTGGCCACGCAGAGCAGGTGCTGGGCGCCGCGGCCGGCGCCGTGCCGGTGCTCGGCGAGGGCGGCGAGATTGACGTCGTTGCCGGTGAACGCCGGGCCGGTGATCCCGGCCGCACGCACGCGGGCGGAGAAGATCTCCCGGACGGGGGCGCCCGCCGGCCAGGCCAGGTGCATGGGGTTGAGGGCGGTGCCCTCCGGTTCGGCGACCGCGGAGGGCACGGCGAGCCCGGCGCCCACGCAGCGCAGCCCGCTCTCGCGCAGCAGCCGGGCACCCGCTTCGACGACCTCGCCCAGCACCTGGGCGGGGTCGGCCATGACGGTCACGCAGCCCGGCGCGGTGGCCATGATCCTGCCCCCGAGCCCCACGAGCGCGGCGCGGAAGCCGTCGGAGTGCACCTGGGCGGCAAGGGCGACGGGGCCGCTGTCCCTCACGGACAGCCGGTGCGAGGGGCGACCTTGCGAACCTGCCGCGGAGCCGGGGCTCGAGTCGACCCTGATGAGGCCGAGCGCCTCCAGCTCGGCGGCCACGGCGCCCGCGGTGGCACGGGTGACCCCGAGTTCGGAGGTCAGGACGGCACGAGTGGGCGCCCGGCCGGTGTGCACCAGCTCCAGGGCAGGCCCGAGCGCGCTGCGGCCCCTCTCCAACTTCGTCCGCGTGGTGGTCGACTTGCCGTTCATGGGGGCGAGTCTCCCATGATCCGGAGCCACTGCCGACGCTCCGGCGCCCCGCACCGTTCACCGGCCGGTCACGGGTGCCGAAGGCCCTGCGCGGGTCGTCGGCGCCATCCTACGCCCACTTTGTGCCGCTGCTGAACAAAACGAGGACGGCGCTGCCGGGGGCCTGACGGAGACACCGCCTCGGACCGCCTCTGCCCCGTCGCCCCGACGGCGACCCTGTACGCCGCGCCGGGGCACGGGGCCCGGAACGCCGCACACATGAGCGATTGAGTAGCCGTACTCAGGCGTCTCCGGCTCCCCGGAGGCACGCTGGAGGCATCGACGATCACGGGGAGCTGGACATGACCGACCGGATACACAACGCACGGCTCCGGATGAACAACGCGCGGCTGAGGAAGTCGGCGCGGCTGACCTTCGGCAACGCGGCCTCGCGCGTCTACCTCGCCCTGGTGGCGGCGGCTGCGGTGTTCGTCGCCGTGGACACGCTGTTCGTGGCGCACGACGATGCCTCGTTCGCCGGTGTATGGCTGTTCTTCCTGGCGGCGCCGACCGTCTTCGTCTTCCTCGTCGGCGGCTCCGTGGCCGGTGCGGACGCGGGCGGCCCCGCGTGGTTCCTGTACCTCGGCCTGGTCGTGTCGGTGCTCGTCCAGGCCTGCGCGCTGGGCTGGTTCTCGCAGCTGCTGCGCGGCACCGGCCGGGGCCGCTCCGCCCGCCCGCAGGGGGCTTGACGCGCCTGGCAAGATCGCGTCCGTGGAGACAACGGAGCATGTGACCGCCTTGTCCACGGAGGGCCGGGCACTTGTCGCGGCCGCCCGGGCGGCGGGACCGGACGCACCGGTACCGACCTGTCCGGGCTGGCGTGTGCGTGACCTCCTCCGGCACACCGGCACGGTGCACCGCTGGGCGACCGCGTTCGTGGCCGAAGGCCACAGGACCCACCGGCCCGCCGGCGGCGAACCGGACCTGGACGGTGACGAGTTGGTCGGCTGGTTCGCCGAGGGCCACGGCCTGCTGGTCGACGCGCTCCGGACCGCCCCGCCTGGGCTGGAGTGCTGGGCCTTCCTCCCGGCGCCGTCCCCCCTCGCCTTCTGGGCCCGACGGCAGGCGCATGAGACGAGGATCCACCGGGTGGACGCGGAGACGGCGCGCGGCGGACCGCTCACTCCGGTCGACGCTCCGCATGCCGTGGACGGCATCGACGAACTGCTGGCCGGATTCCACGCCCGGCCCAAGAGCCGCGTGCGGACCGCCCGGCCGCGCACCCTGCGGGTGCGGGCCGTGGACGCGGACGCGGCGTGGACCGTGCGGCTTTCGGCCGACCCGCCGCGGACGGTACGCGACGAAGCCGTGCCGGAGGCCCCCGCCGACTGCGAGGTCAGCGGGACCGCCGAAGAGCTGTACCTGGTCCTGTGGAACCGCCTGCCCCTCACGTCGGTCGCGCTCACGGGCGACCGGGAGGTCGCCGGGCTCTTCACCGAGAACTCCGCGATCACCTGGTCGTGACGGCGCGGAGCCGGGGCAGGGTGCCCGGGGCCTGGTGACCGGGCGGGGGGCCTCGCGGGAGGCGCCGCGGCCCTTGCCGCCTGACACCGCCCCTGTGACACTTCGGACATGGGACGACGCACACAGGCGGAACGGGACGCGATGACCATCGAGACCGGCTACGCCGTGGCGAGCGGCGCCCTGGTGGCCGCGGCCACGTTCTTCGGCGTCCTCCTGCCCGCCCTGCTCCTCGATCTGCCCGGTGCCGGTGACCGCCTCCTGCTCCGGGCCGGAGCGGTGCTGGGCACGCTGGCGTTCGCGGTGCGCGTGGTCCATGTGCTGTGGCGTTTCCCGCATGCCGGGGAAGGCCGGCCCGGACCAGCCGTTCAGCCCAGCCAGCCGGGCCGTACGAGCCCCGACTCGTAGGCGAGTACGACGAGTTGCGCCCGGTCCCTGGCGCCGAGCTTCACCATGGCACGACTCACGTGGGTCTTGGCGGTCAGCGGGCTGACGACCAGTCTGCGGGCGATCTCCTCGTTGGAGAGCCCCATGCCGGCGAGCGCCATCACCTCGCGCTCGCGTTCGGTCAGTGCGTCCAGGACCGTGGCCGTCGCCGGCTCCTTGGACCGGGCGGCGAACTCGGCGATCAACCGGCGCGTCACCCCCGGTGACAGCAGGGCGTCCCCTGCCACCACGGCCCGTACCGCCCGCAGCAGTTCCTCCGGCTCGGTGTCCTTGACCAGGAAGCCGGAAGCCCCGGAGCGGATGGCCTCGAACACGTACTCGTCGAGTTCGAAGGTGGTGAGCATGACCACCTTCACCTCGTGCAGCGCGGGGTCACAGGTGATCGCGCGGGTCGCGGCCAGCCCGTCCAGTCGTGGCATCCGGATGTCCATGAGCACCGTGTCGGGCCGGAGCCGGCGCACGAGACGCACGGCTTCCGCGCCGTCGGCGGCCTCCCCCGCCACCTCGATGTCCGGCTGGGCGTCCAGGAGGGCGCGGAAACCCGCCCGGACCAGCAGTTGGTCGTCGGCGAGCACGACGCGGATCACGGTGTCTCCTTCGCTTCAGGTCCCGCTCCGTCCGGGGGCGCGTCCGGACCGCCCGGACCGGGTCGCAGCGGGAGCTCCGCCGTGACCCGGAAACCGCCGCCGGGGCGAGGGCCCGCGTCGATCGTGCCACCCAGCGCGGCGGCCCGCTCCCGCATGCCGATGAGCCCGTTTCCGCTGCCTCCGGCGTCGCGGCCCGTCGCAGGGCCCTCGTCGTCGACGCGGAGCCGGATGCGCCCGTCGCCGTAGGCGATGCGGACCTCCGCGGTACGCGAACCCGAATGCCGCACGACGTTCGTCAGAGCCTCCTGCACGATGCGGAAGGCCGCGAGGTCGGTGCCGGGCGGAACCGCTCTCCGCGTGCCGTCCTCCGGCTCCACGGTCACGGTCAGACCCGCGTCCGCCGCCTGATCGACCAGTTCGGGGAGCCGGTCCAGCCCCGGGGCCGGGGCCCGGGGGGCGTCACCCGGGGTACGGAGGTTCTCGAGGACCTGGCGTACCTCGCCGAGCGCCTCCTTGCTCGCCGACTTGATGGTGGTGAGGGCGGTGCGGGCCTGCTCCGGATCCGCGTCTAGCAGGGCCAGCCCCACCCCGGCCTGGACGTTGATGACGGAGATGCTGTGCGCCAGCACGTCATGGAGCTCACGGGCCATGCGCAGTCGCTCCTCGTCGGCCCGTCGCCGCTCCGCGGCCTCCCGCTCCGCCCGCGCCGCCGCCCACTGCTCACGGCGTACCCGCAGGAGTTCCGCCGCGGCGACGATCGCCACGACCCAGGCCGTGATGAACGCCTCCTGGCCCCACGGCGCCGGACCGTCACCCTCCGGCGGCAGCCACCGGTACAGCCAGTGGGACACCAGGACGTGCCCCGCCCAGAGCGCACCCAGCGACCACCAGGCCGCCTTTCGGTGCCCCGACACGATGGCGCTGACGCATCCGACGGCGACGGCGAGGAGCACGGGGCCGTACGGATAGCCCAGCGCCAGATAGGCCAGGGTCGCGGCAGACGTCCCGGCGACGGCCGCCACCGGATGGCGGTGACGCACCAGCAGGACCGCGACCGCGACGGTCAGCAGCAACCGGGCGACGGCACCGAGCGGCTCACGGCCCTGCCCGTGCGCCGCGACGGTCGTCCCGGCCATCACGACCACACCGAGCACCACCGTCGACAGCCAGGGCAGCCGGTCGCCGTCCCGCAGCCGCAGCCCGCGCAGCCGCCCCGGAGGCCCGTAGCCGCCGGGGCCGCGGCGGGGGCCCGTGCTTCCGTGCGCTCGCTGCTCGTCCATACGGCAACGCTAGACGTGCGCAACCGCCCGGGGCGTCAGCCGGGCGTGGTGGTCCCGGGTACTCCCCGCGTAGTACCCCTCCGCCCGGCGCCCGGCGCCGGAACCGGGTGGAGCGGGGCGTCCGGGGCCCACGGCGGCTCGGGGACCCTGCGGCTGCGGCAGGCCTCGGACCCTGCGGCCTTGGAGGCCGGAAGCCTTACGCCCGGCAGCCCGGGGAGCGCGGGGAGCCTGAGCTTCACACGGGGAGCCCCGGGAGCGTCACGGGGCGGGAGAGGGCCGCACGCGGGACCCGTACCGCATCCGCTCCCGGCTCAGGCGGCGCCGCCGTGCGGGCCGTCCATGAGTCCGGCCGAACGGGCGAGCTCCAGGGCGGCGTGGCGGAAGAACGGTTCCCGGTCCTCGACGACCCGGGTGAACTGGCCGAACAACTCGAAGGAGATCAGCCCGAAGAGCTGCGCCCACGCTGCGACGAGGGCGGCCACCGCGGCGGGCGGGAGGTCGGGGGCCAGGTCCGACCCCATGCGTTCGACCTCGGGGCGCAGCTCCGCGCTCAGCCGGGGGACGGCCAGGCCGTCCGTGCGGTGGGCGTCGCGCGCGAGTCCGACGAGGACGAGGCCCACCCGGGACGCGGGGCCGACGGTCTCCTGCGGGGCGGTGTAGCCGGGGACGGGCGAGCCGTAGATCAGGGCGTACTCGTGCGGGTGGCGGAGCGCCCAGTCCCTCACCGCGCAGGCGACCACCGCCCAGCGTGCGGTATGCGGGCCGGTGGAGCCGCCCGCCGTCGCCCGGGCGGCCTCGGCGGCTTCGCCGACCGCGTCGTAGGCGTCGACGATGAGGGCCGTGAGGAGGTCGTCGCGGCTCGGGAAGTAGCGGTAGAGCGCGGAGGAGACCATGCCCAGCTCACGGGCCACGGCGCGCAAGGAGAGTTTCGCGGCGCCGTCCGCCGCGAGTTGCCTCCTGGCTTCGTCCTTGATGGCCGCGGTGACTTCGACGCGGGCGCGCTCCCTGGCTCCTCGGATGGTGCTCATGCTGTCAGTCTGCCACGGATACGGAGCAGCGACCTAAAACGAGAGCACTGCTCTTGCTTCAGGGCGGGCCCGCGTGCACACTGATCTCGAGCGAGAGCAGTGCTCTCGAATGAGAGCGCCGGACTACAGCCAAAACGGGAGTCAGCACCATGTCTCAGCAGCCGTACTACCTTCAGGGCGGCCCCTTCACCGTCCGGATGAACAGCATCATCGGCCGGCTCGCACGCCGCGGCATCAGCCTCCTCGGCACCGCAGAGATGTCGGTCCGCGGCCGCAGGAGCGGACAGATGCAGCGCATCCCCGTGAACCCCCACACCTACGAGGGCGCCCAGTACCTGGTCTCCGCCCGCGGCCACTCCCAGTGGGTGCGCAACATGCGGGTGGCTGGCGGCGGGGAGCTGCGGGTGGGCCGGAAGATCCGCAGCTTCACGGCCGTGGAGATCGCGGACGACGAGCAGAAGGCGCGCGTCGTACGCGCCTACCTCCAGCGATGGGGCTGGGAGGTCGACCAGTACTTCCAGGGCGTCACCGCGCGGTCCACGGACGCGGAGCTCCTCGCCGCCTGCCCCGACCACCCGGTCTTCCGCATCACCGTCGACGGCTGACACGCCCGGCGAGGCGCGGGGCAGGCCCGGGGCAGCCCGCCCTCAGCGGTCCATCGCCGACATGGCCCGCTGCGCCAGCGGGTGCGTACGGACCAGCTCGGCCAGCGAGGTGGTCCCCCGGGTGACCCCGGCGAACGCCTTCCAGGCGGGACGGAAACCGGTCAGCACCGCGTGCAGGATTCCGGGGCGCCGCTCGAACAGCTTGAGCATGCGCCGGCCGACACCCATCTCGACGCCCAGCCCCGCCTTGATCGCGAAGGCGTAGTTGAGTGCCTGGCGCCGGGCGTCGACGGCATCGTGCGCCTCCGCGATGCGTACCGCCCACTCGCCCGCGAGCCGTCCGGACCTCAAGGCGAAGGAGATGCCTTCCCTCGTCCACGGCTCGAGGAGTCCGGCCGCGTCACCGCAGACCACCACCCGGCCACGGGAGAGCGGCGAGTCCTCGCTGCGGCACCGCGTCAGATGGCCCGAGGAGATCGTCGGCTCGAAACCGGCGAGGCCCAGCCGGCCGATGAAGTCCTCCAGATAGCGCTTGGTCCCCGCACCGTCACCACGCGCCGCGATCACCCCGACGGTCAGCGTGTCGCCCTTGGGGAAGACCCAGCCGTAACTCCCGGGCATCGGCCCCCAGTCGATCAGAACCCGCCCCGCCCAGTCCTCCGCGACCGTCGCGGGCACGGGGATCTCGGCCTCGAGACCGAGGTCCACCTGGTCGAGCTTCACCCCGACGTGGGCTCCTATGCGGCCTGCACTGCCGTCGGCGCCGACGACCGCCCGGGCGAGCACCGTCTCACCGCCGGCCAGCACCACGGCGACCGTGCGCCGGTCCGGAACGGCCGGCCCGTGCTGCTCGACACGCGTCACCGTCACACCGGTGCGCAGTTCGGTACCCGCCTTCTGCGCCTCCTCCACCAGGCCGGCGTCGAACTCCGGCCGGTTGATCAGCCCGAAGAGCATGCGCTTGGACCTGCGGGTACGGGACAGCTTCCCGTTGAGCGAGAACGTGACCGCGTGGATCCGGTCCTTCAGGGGGAGTTCGAACCCCGGGGGCAGGGAGTCCCGGGAGAATCCGATGATTCCGCCGCCGCACGTCTTGTACCGCGGCAGCTCCGCCTTCTCCAGCAGCAGCACCCGCCGGCCTGCAACGGCCGCCGCGTACGCCGCGGAAGCGCCGGCCGGGCCGGCGCCGACCACCACGACGTCCCACACCGACAACTCCTGCGGTACCGACGACTCTTCCGGCTCACGTCCGGCGTCTGCGTTCTCGCTGCTCACGATGTGCTTCTGCTCCCGATCCCGACCAGTGGCCCCAGCTGCTCCCGGCATCCTACGGCGCGCGGTGGCCCGGCATCGCTGTGGGAGGATCAGCCATGATTTCGTCGTACAGGCAACGCCGCACCGACGGCCTCGCCCCCGGACGCGCACACAGCGCCCCACAGACCTGACGTCGCACCCACGAGGAGCGTGCCCATGACCGCCCGTCCGATGACCGAGACCGTTGCCTCGCTGATGCCCCGCGCGAAGGCGGAGCTGACCGAGCTGGTGGCCTTCCGGTCGGTGGCGGACCCCGCGCAGTTCCCGAAGAGCGAGTGCGAGGCAGCGGCCGACTGGGTCGCCGACGCGCTGCGCGCCGAGGACTTCCAGGACGTCGCCCTGCTCGACACGCCCGACGGCACCCGGTCGGTCTACGGCTTCCTGCCCGGACCGGCCGGCGCGCCGACGGTCCTGCTGTACGCGCACTACGACGTGCAGCCGCCGCTGGACGAGTCGGCCTGGATCTCCCCGCCGTTCGAGCTGACCGAGCGCGACGGCCGCTGGTTCGGCCGGGGCGCCGCGGACTGCAAGGGCGGCTTCATCATGCACCTGCTCGCGCTGCGCGCCCTCAAGGCGGACGGCGGCGTCCCCGTCTCGGTCAAGGTGATCGTGGAGGGTTCCGAGGAGCAGGGGACCGGCGGTCTCGAACAGTACGCGCAGGCGCACCCGGAACTGCTCGCCGCCGACACCGTCGTGATCGGGGACACCGGCAACTTCCGCGTCGGTCTGCCCACCGTCACCTCGACGCTGCGGGGCATGACCATGCTGCGCGTGCGACTGGACACCCTCGAGGGAAATCTGCACTCCGGGCAGTTCGGCGGTGCCGCCCCGGACGCGCTGGCCGCGATGATCCAGTTGCTGTCGACGCTGCGGGCCGCGGACGGTACGACGACGGTCGACGGACTCACGACGGACGCCACGTGGGACGGGCTGCAGTACCCCGAGGACGAGTTCCGCAAGGACGCCAAGGTGCTGGACGGTGTGGAGCTGATCGGCACGGGCACGGTGGCCGACCGGATCTGGGCGCGCCCCGCGGTGACCGTCATCGGTGTCGACTGCCCTCCGGTGGTGGGCGCCACGCCGTCGCTGCAGGCGAGCGCCCGGGCGCAGATCAGCCTCCGGGTGCCGCCGGGCCAGGACGCCGGCCGGGCGACGAAGCTGCTGACCTCCCATCTCGAGTCGCACGCACCGTGGGGTGCCAGGGTCTCGGTCGAACAGGTCGGTCAGGGGCAGCCGTTCCGCGCCGACCTCAGCAGCCCCGCGTACACGGCGATGGCGGACGCCATGCGGGTCGCCTACCCGGGTGAGGAGATGCAGGCCTCCGGCATGGGCGGCTCGATCCCGCTCTGCAACGCCCTCTCCGAGCTGTATCCCGAGGCGGAGATCCTCCTGATAGGGCTCAGTGAGCCCGAGGCGCAGATCCACGCGGTGAACGAAAGCGTGTCGCCCGAGGAGCTCGAGCGGCTCTCGGTCGCCGAGGCACTGTTCCTGCGGAACTACGCGGAGTCCAAGAAGGTGTGAGGCCCGGCCGGGGGCTGCCCCCTGGAGTGGACGCGGAAGTCGCCGCCGTCCGACGCTGCTCACCGAGCGGGCGGAGGACGGCCGGCGCACGGCTCCGACGGGCTCGAAGGCTGCGGCCCGTGCGGGTGTCCAGGTGGTGCGGCGGCAGTTTGCCGCACCGATCCGTGTCATCGATGCGCGAGGCTTGCGCACGGCTACCGTGTCGGAGTATCTGCGCGTCCGTGCGAGCCCCTGACGTGGCCGGCCCGCTCCCACGACCGCGGAGAAACCGGTTCAGCCGCTGATGGAGCCGTGCTCCCACGGCTCGGCGCCGTGGCAGCTGACACCACGGCACTCCGGCCGGTTCCCTGCCGGGCCGGCCGCAGGGACGGCTCGCCCGTGCGGGAGCGAGAGCTCAGGGGGATCGACGGTTGCTCCGCGTTCGCGCAACCACGCTCTGCCGGGGCGATCCGCCGGCGTTCGGCGCGAGGGCCGAACCGCCGGTCGATCGGTACACCAGCGGACCCACCCGGACGCGGGCCTCACTGACGCCGCCGGCCGAGGACACAGAACTCGTTGCCTTCGGGGTCCGCCAACACGACCCACGACTGAACACCCTGGCCGATGTCGACCCGCTGCGCGCCATGGGCCTCCAGACGAGCCACCTCGGCGTCCTGGTCGTCAGGCCTGAAGTCGAGGTGCAGCCGGCTCTTGGCCTTCTTGCCCTCGTCGATCCGGACGAAGTCCAGCCCCGGCAGGCGATCCGGTTCCGGGCGGATCTCGAACTCGTCGTCGGAGGAGTGGACCACGACCCAGCCGAGAGCCTCGGCCCACCACTGTCCCAGAGCCGCCGGGTCCACCGAGTGGACGACTACCTGTTCCCATTGCAAGGTCATCTGCCGAGCTTAGACCTCCCGGCGAGGGGGGCGTCCTGAGGTTGACTCAGGCGGGCGAGGACGCGGCCCGGGAAGCTCGCGTCGAGGTGCCGAGGAGGTCGCTGAGTGAGGTGCGGGCACGTTGCAGGTCGGTCATGCGGCTGTCCAGCTCCTGCAGTCGCTTCCGCCGGTGCTCCTGGACGCAGGCGTCGAGTTCGGGACCGTCACCGAGGTCTGGCGCGCCCGAGAAGACTTGGACCGGCACAACGCGACCCCACAGCTGCGCGCCTTGCGGACCCGCTTCAAGAAGTTCGAGGGATTGAATCACCAGGGCACCTTCGGTCGGCGAGCGAGCCGGACGCTCGCCCGTCGGCCGAGGCGAGCAGGGTGCGAAGCCTTCGCTACCCGCCCACCGGCACTCCGGCCTCGAGATTCAGTACGGCGGACCGTTCGCGGGCCCTCAGGGCCCAGCGCAGCCGCTCGTAACGGGTGGGCGGCAGCAGCGAGGCCGCCTCGGCCTCGGTGACGAAACGCCAGCCGCGCAGCTCCGCCCCGGGGAGCAGCATCCGGCCGGCGTCCTCGCCCCGCAGGAGGCCGCCGTCGAACAGGAAGCGCAGGCCTCCGTAGCCGGGCGGCTTCGGGGCCTCCCAGTCGACCACCAGGAGCTTCGGTGCCGTCCCGAGGTGGAGGCCGAGCTCCTCGGCGACCTCCCTCATCCCGGCCCGCGCCGGGGCCTCCCCCGGTTCCACCACGCCGCCGGGGAACTCCCAGCCGGGTTTGTAGGTCGGGTCGACGAGCAGGACGCG
The DNA here is from genome assembly GCF_030816615.1 of Streptomyces sp. B1I3. Classification (NCBI taxonomy): domain Bacteria; kingdom Bacillati; phylum Actinomycetota; class Actinomycetes; order Kitasatosporales; family Streptomycetaceae; genus Streptomyces; species Streptomyces sp. B1I3. The sequence goes on along the minus strand of NZ_JAUSYD010000001.1, from coordinate 7,063,588 downwards.
GTCCTGCTCGTCGAAGAGGAGAACCCCGGAGGCGACGGTCTCCGCACGCGGCTCGGGCGTCTGGACTATCCCGCACTCCCGGGCCTCACCGGTGCGCAGGGCCTCGGCGATACGTTCGGCCGTCGCGCGCGGTGTGAGCGTGCTGGTGTCGACCGTGTGGGCGTCCGCGGTGATCCAGTCGAGCGCCGCCCGGTAGTGCTCGATGTGCTCGTACGCCCACTGCCGGGTCCGCCCGGCCTGCTCGGGGTCGTCCGCGGACTTCTCGCGGTGGGCTATCCGCCTGCGCAGGATCGTTTCCTCAGGTGAGAGCAGCACGTGGCGCACCGGAATGCGCCGGGAGGCGAGCCCGCCGAAGATCTCGTCGCGGTAGTCCTGCCTCAGCAGTGTCATGGGCACCACGAGGACTCCCGGCAGCTCGGCGAGGAGGGCGGCGGCCGTGTCGACGACCAGACGCCGCCAGATCGGCAGGTCCTGGAAGTCGGTCACCTCGGCGAGCTTCTTCTGGGGCAGCAGGTGGCGCAGTCCCCCGCCGATCAGTTCGGGGTCGTAGAAGGTGCTGTTCGGGATCAGGTCGATCAGTTCGCACGCGGCGCTGGTCTTGCCCGCACCGAACGCACCGTTGATCCAGACGATCACGCGTCCCCCTCTTCCGTAGCCCCCTGTGGCTTGCCCGCAACACCCCGCTGCGGAAACCCCACCGGGCGATGCCCTTGGGCACCCGGCCGTCCCCGGCGCCCGCAGGGGACGTCCGGCTCGGCGAGTCCGGGCGGCGGCCGTCCGGCCGTGACGGACGCCGGTGTGACGTCGTTGGAGCGGACAGTCACAGGAGCGACGAGGAGGTGTGCGGTGCGCCGCACGGTACTTGAGCAGTTCCCCGCGGGAGGGCCGCGGGGCAGCAGGCCCGCGGAGGAGTTCGCGGCGGCCCGCCGCGGCGAGGGCGTGGCCGCCCAGGTCGTGATGGACCTGGACCGGGACGCGTTCCTGGTGGTCGTGCCGCAGCAGCCGGCCGACCAGGGCCGCCGGGCCGGGGCCGCCGGGCCGGGGCGCGGCTACTGCGCGGCCACGGCCCGCACGTCACCGGCTCCGGAAGGGACCGCCGTCGCGGCGGCCGCGGCGCCCACCAGGCCGGCGTCGGTACCCATGACGGCGGGCGCCACCGTGAGGCCCTGGACGAAGGACAGCGTGGCGTAGTCGCGCAACGACCGTCGCAGGGGCGCGAACAGCACGTCACCCGCGCCGGCCACTCCGCCGCCGATCACCACGATGTCGATCTCGACCAGCGTGGCCGTGGCGGCGATACCGGCCGCGAGCGCCTGGGCGGCCCGCTCGTACGAAGCGATGGCGACCGGGTCGCCGGCCCGGGCGGCGGCGGCCACCGCCGCCGCGGTGACATCCCCGTCCCGGCCGGGGAGCCAGCCGTTCTCCAGCGCCCGCCGGGCGATGTTCGGGCCGCTGGCGAGGCGTTCGACGCAGCCGCGTGCGCCGCAGGGGCAGAGATCACCCTCCAGGTCGACGCAGATGTGGCCGATGTGGCCGGCGTTGCCCGTGGGACCCGGATGGAGCCTGCCGCCGAGGACGAGCCCACCGCCGACACCGGTGGAGACCACCATGCAGAGCGCGTTGTCGTACCCGCGGGCGGCGCCGAGCCAGTGCTCCGCCGCCGTCATCGCGACACCGTCGCCGACCAGCACGACGGGAAGGCCGCCCGTTGCCCTGCGGACCCGCTCCACCAGCGGGAAGTCCCGCCACCCCGGGACGTTCACCGGGCTGACCGTGCCCGCCGAGGCGTCCACCGGCCCGGCGCTGCCGATGCCGACCGTGGCGGCCCTGTGCCACAGCGGGGACGCCATGAGTTCGGCCAGGACCTCGCTCACCGCCCCCATCACCGCCTCCTCGTCCTCGCGGGCGGGCGTCGGCCGCCGCGCCCGTACGAGGAGGGCCCCGCCGCCGTCCACCAGCGCGCCGGCGATCTTGGTGCCGCCGATGTCGAGCGCGGCGACGAGGTCGGTATGCATCGGTGTTGTCTCTCCGGAGGGGTGAGGCGCCAGACCTGCGGCTTCCGTCAAATGGTCCGCACAGTGTCCCTGGAGATGACAACGTTGTCCAGGGCCTATGCTCGACGCCACAGCCTCCGACCCCTGACAGCGCCGCCGAAACCGCCCGCATCCGACGACAGGACAGCACACCGTGGCCATGACCGCCCGTCATTCCGAGTCCCGTTACGGCAACAGGCCGACCATGAAGGATGTGGCGGCCCGTGCCGGAGTCGGCCTCAAGACGGTCTCCCGGGTGGTGAACGGCGAACCCGGGGTCACACCCGACACCGAGCGCCGCGTCCAGGAGGCGATCGAGGCGATGGGTTTCCGGCGCAACGACAGCGCCCGTGTGCTGCGCAAGGGGCGTACCGCTTCGATCGGTCTGGTGCTGGAGGATCTCGCGGATCCCTTCTACGGGCCGCTGAGCCGGGCCGTGGAGGAGGTGGCCCGCGCACACGGCGCCCTGCTGATCAACGGATCGAGCGCCGAGGACCCCGAGCGCGAGCAGGAACTCGTACTCGCCCTCTGCGCACGCCGTGTGGACGGCCTCATCGTGATTCCGGCGGGCGACGACCACCGGTACCTCGAGCCCGAGATAAAGGCGGGCATCGCCACCGTGTTCGTCGACCGTCCGGCAGGCCGGGTCGAGGCCGACATGGTCCTCTCGGACAGCTTCGGCGGCGCGCGCGAGGGCGTCGCCCACCTGGTCGCGCACGGCCACCGCAGGATCGGCTTCATCGGCGACCGGCCGCGCATCCACACGGCGAAGGAACGACTGCGCGGGTACCACACGGCCCTGACCGACGCCGGGATCACGGTCGAGGACTCCTGGGTCTCCCTCGGCTCCACCGACCCGGCACGGGTCCGGGAGGCCGCCGAGACCATGCTGCGGGGACCCGAGCCGGTCACCGCGCTCTTCGCCGGCAACAACCGCGTGACGGTCACCGCCGTCCGCGTCCTCGCGGAGTGCGACCGCAGGATCGCCCTGGTCGGCTTCGACGACATCGAACTGGCCGACCTGCTCGGCATCACCGTCATCTCGCAGGACGCCGCGGCAGTCGGCCGTACGGCGGCGGAGCACCTCTTCCGCCGCCTGGACGGGGCCGACCACGCCCCGGTCAGGGTGGAGCTCCCGACCCGGCTCATCCCGCGGGGCTCGGGTGAACTGCCACCGGCCGGGGCCTGAGGCAGCCGCCTGGCCGGGCCGAGGGCCTACGGGGCCGTCACGGTCAGTCCGCCCCGGCGGGGCGAGGCGAAGCCGTCCAGGTCCGCGCGGGACAGGCCGGTCAGCTCCACGACCTCCGCGGTGTCCAGGGCGCCGCAGTCGATGCCGCGCAGGAGGTAGCCGCTCAGCGCCTTCGCGGTGGCGGGCTCGTCCATCACGTCGCCGCCGGCCTTGGCCACGTAGGCGGCCAGACGGGAGGCGGCCGCGCCCATGCCCTCGCGGTAGAAGGTGTAGACGGCCGCGTAGCGGGTGGGCAGGTGGCCGGGGTGCATGTCCCAGCCCTGGTAGTAGGCGCGCGCCAGGGCGCGGCGGGTGAGCCCGTAGTGCAGGCGCCAGGCGTCGTGGACCTGCTGGGCGGGACCGACGGGCAGCACGTTGGTGGAGCCGTCGCAGACGCGCACGCCCGTGCCCGCCGCGGCGACCTGCATGACGGCCTTGGCGTGGTCGGCGGCGGGGTGGTCGCTCGCCTGGTAGGCGGGGCTGACCCCGACACAGGCGCTGTAGTCGAACGTTCCGTAGTGCAGGCCCGTCGCTCGGCCCTGTGCGGCGTCGATCATGCGGGCCACCGCCGCTGTCCCGTCGGCGGCGAGGATGGACTGACTGGTCTCGATCTGGATCTCGAAGCCGAGCCGCCCGGCCGGCAGGCCGTGGGCCTCCTCGAATGCCTCCAGCAGCCGGACGAAGGCGGTGACCTGTTCGGGGTACGTCACCTTCGGCAGTGTCAGTACGAGCCCGTCGGGGAGGCCGCCGGCCCGCATGAGGCCGGTGAGGAAGATGTCCGTGGTGCGGATGCCGCGGTCCCGGACGGCGGCTTCCATGCACTTCGTCCGGATGCCCATGTACGGCGCGGCGGTGCCGTTCGCGTACGCCTGGGAGACGAGCCGGGCCGCTCGCGCGGCGGCCTCGTCCTCCTCGGCGTCCGGCCGCGGCCCGTAGCCGTCCTCGAAGTCGATGCGCAGGTCCTCCACGGGCTCGCGCTCCAGCTTGGCGCGCACCCGGTCGTGGACGGGCTCCGCGAGCTCCTCGGGGATGCCGAGGATGCCGGCGAGCGCGGCGGCGTCCGGGGCGTGCTCGTCGAGGGCCTCCAGCGCGCGGTCGCCCCAGGAGCGGACGGTGGTGGCGCCGAAGGTGTCGGCGGGGACGTAGACGGTGTGGACGGGCTGACGGGTCCCGGGGTCTCCCGGGTAACGGCGGGCGAGTTCGGCGTCCACCGCCGTGAGGGAGGCGCTGATCTGCTCACCGACCGCGCCGGCGAGGCTCGTCGCCACCTTCTCCTGCTGACCCATGACCGCACCCTCCACGTGTTCAGTATTTCCGCTTCCCGGAAGCTTTCATCCGCATGGTGAAGTTATAAGTCTCCGGCTCACGCGTCAATGGTGATCGCGAACGGCCCGGGGCCGCGCGGTGGGAACACCGCGCGGCCCCGGGCCGTCGTACGGGCACAGCCTCTTCGAGGTCAGCCCTTGCGGGTCTTGACCTCGTCGGTGAGCTGCGGGACGACCTGGAACAGGTCGCCGACGACGCCGTAGTCGACGAGGTCGAAGATGGGCGCCTCGGCGTCCTTGTTGATCGCGACGATCGTCTTCGAGGTCTGCATTCCGGCCCGGTGCTGGATCGCGCCCGAGATACCGGAGGCGATGTACAGCTGCGGGGAGACCGACTTGCCGGTCTGGCCGACCTGGTTGGTGTGCGGGTACCAGCCGGCGTCGACCGCGGCGCGGGAGGCGCCGACGGCCGCGCCGAGGGAGTCGGCGAGCGCCTCGATGAGTCCGAAGTTCTCCGCGCCGTTGACGCCGCGGCCGCCGGAGACGACGATCGCGGCCTCGGTCAGCTCCGGACGGCCGGTCGACTCGCGCGGCGTGCGGGAGAGGACCTTCGTGCCGGTGGCCTGCTCGGAGAAGGAGACCGTGAGGGTCTCGACGGCTCCCGCGGCCGGGGCGGCCTCGACGGCGACCGAGTTCGGCTTGACCGTGATGACCGGGGTGCCCTTGGAGACGCGCGACTTGGTGGTGTACGAGGCGGCGAACGCGGACTGCGTGGCGACCGGTCCCTGCTCACCGGCCTCCAGGTCGACGGCGTCGGTGATGATGCCGGAGCCGATGCGCAGCGCGAGGCGGGCCGCGATCTCCTTGGCCTCCGCGGAGGAGGGCAGCAGCACAGCCGCCGGCGACACGGCGTCGTAGGCGGCCTGGAGCGCGTCGACCTTCGGTACGACGAGGTAGTCGGCGAACTCCGGGGCGTCGGCGGTGAGTACCTTGACCGCGCCGTGCTCGGCGAGCGCGGCGGCGGTGTCGGCGGCCCCGTTGCCGAGGGCGACGGCGACGGGCTCGCCGATGCGGCGGGCGAGCGTCAGCAGCTCCAGGGTGGGCTTGCGGACGGCACCGTCCACGTGGTCGACATAGACGAGAACTTCAGCCATGGGACTTCAATCTCCTGCGTGCGAGGGAGTGCGGGGCGGTGGAGGGAACGGCCGGGGCTCAGATGAACTTCTGGCCCGCAAGGAACTCGGCCAGCTGCTTGCCGCCCTCGCCCTCGTCCTTGACGATCGTGCCCGCCGTGCGGGCCGGGCGCTCGGCCGCGGAGTCGACCGCGGTCCAGGAGCCCCCGAGACCGACCTCGTCCGCCTCGATCTCCAGGTCCTCGAGGTCCAGCGACTCGACCGGCTTCTTCTTGGCCGCCATGATGCCCTTGAAGGACGGGTAGCGCGCCTCACCCGACTGGTCGGTCACGGAGACCACGGCCGGGAGGGAGGCCTCGAGCTGCTCGCTCGCGGCGTCGCCGTCACGGCGGCCCTTGACCGTGCCGCCCTCGACGGAGACCTCGGACAGGAGCGTGACCTGCGGGACGCCGAGGCGCTCCGCGAGCAGCGCCGGAAGGACACCCATGGTGCCGTCCGTCGACGCCATGCCGCAGATGACCAGGTCGTAACCGGTCTTCTCGACAGCCTTGGCCAGCACCAGGGAGGTGCCGATGACGTCGGTGCCGTGCAGGTCGTCGTCCTCGACGTGGACGGCCTTGTGCGCGCCCATCGACAGGGCCTTGCGCAGCGCGTCCTTGGCGTCCTCGGGGCCCACCGTCAGCACGGTGATCTCCGCGTCGTCCGCCTCGTCGGCGATCTGCAGCGCCTGCTCGACCGCGTACTCGTCGAGCTCCGACAGCAGACCGTCGACGTCGTCACGGTCCAGGGTCAGGTCATCGGCGAAGTGCCGGTCCCCGGTGGCGTCGGGTACGTACTTCACACAGACAACGATCCTCAAGCTCACGCCGGCTCTCCTACTGCATCGTCATTTCTGGGCTGCCTTGTTGCACGCAGCATAGGCGCCTTGTGGGGCGGTTTCCGGTCGGGGCGACCGAGGCTCCGAAGGAAATATTACTCGTCAGTACATCCAGTGCATTCCCCATAAGCAAGCGCTTGGAACTGTGACCTTGCCAACGTGGCCGCCCCTGCGCCGCCTGCGCGCCGTCAGTCTCGCAGAGCAGTGAAACGACCCTGGTGGTAGACCAGCGGCCGACCGCCGCCCGACGGGTCTCCGCCCACCACCTCGGCGATCACGAGGCTGTGGTCCCCGGCCGGGACACGGGCCACCACCCGGCAGACCAGCCAGGCCACGACACCGCCGAGCAGGGGCACCCCCTGGGGGCCGCGGCGCCACTCGGTGGAAGGGCCGAAGCGGTCGGCGCCGCTGCGCGCGAAGGTGGCCGCGAGCTCCCGCTGGTGCTCCCCGAGTATGTGTACGCCGACGTGCTCGGCCTCCGCCACGACGGGCCAGCTGGAGGAGGAGGTGCCCACCCCGAAGGAGATGAGCGGCGGCTCGGCGGCGACGGAGCTGAGCGAGGTGGCCGTGAAGCCGACCGGCCGCTCGCCGGCGGCGGTGATCACGGCGACTCCGGCGGCATGCTGCCGGAACACGGAGCGCAGGAGCTCGGGCGTGGCCGTTCGGGGAGTGGCGAGGTCGGGCGAGGCCGTCATCGACGAGTCCTTCTGGGAGGGGGCGTACGGGGCCGTGGGTTCCTCAGGCACCCGGACAGCGCGCACTGGCGTGGCGCACGAGGTCCACGTGCACCCGGCAGAAGAGAAGGAGTTCTGGCGGCATAGCGTCAGACTGACGATGAGTGGTGTGTGCAGTCAAGCGCGGACCGTCATGTGGGAGATGCGTCACGGCATGTCACATCGCCTCTCCCAGCGCCGCGACGACATCCGCGGTACGGGGCTGACCGGCCGCCCGGCGTACGACGCGCCCGTCCGCGTCGAGCACGAGGACGGTCGGCGTCCGGCTGATGCGGAGGCTGCGGACGAGCGGGAGGTGCGCCTCGGCGTCGATCTCGATGTGGGCGACCCCGTCGACCATTCCGGCCACCTCCGCGAGCGTGCGCCGCGTGGCGCTGCAGGGCCTGCAGAACGCGCTCGAGAACTGCACGAGAGTGGCCCGCTCCCCCAGCGGCGCACCGAGTTGCGCGGCGTCCAGGGGGTCGCCGATCGTCTGCCCGTCCATCCCGGTCTCCTCCTCAGAGCTCTGCGCAAAGGGTCAGCACCGGGCCACCGCGTTACATTCCCGGAGGTTTCACGTGACGAGAATCTCTCGCCCCGAGGCCTTTGGGGCTGGCCACGGCGTCGCACATGGGGCACGATCGCCCCAATGCCGAAAACCTACGGCTGCGTAACTTCCGCCGGGAGAACCCACCCCAGGCATTGAAGAAGGGTCTTCATCCAGATGGCAGAACTCGTCTATCGGCCGGTCATCGGCGCCGCTCGCACGCTGTTCAAGGCGCTCGACCTGAAGATCGACACCCAGGGTTCGGAGCACATCCCGAAGACCGGTGGCGCGGTTCTGGTCAGCAATCACATCAGCTATCTCGACTTCATCTTCACCGGACTCGGCGCGCTGCCGCAGAAGCGGCTCGTCCGCTTCATGGCGAAGGAGTCGGTCTTCCGGCACAAGGTCTCCGGACCGCTGATGCGCGGCATGAAGCACATCCCGGTCGACCGCAAGCAGGGTGAGGACGCCTACGCGCACGCCCTCGCGTCGCTGCGCTCCGGTGAGATCGTCGGAGTGTTCCCCGAGGCGACGATCTCCCAGTCGTTCACGCTGAAGAGCTTCAAGTCGGGCGCCGCGCGGCTGGCCCAGGAGGCCGGCGTGCCGCTGATCCCGATGGCCCTGTGGGGCACCCAGCGCCTGTGGACCAAGGGCCGGCCACGCAATTTCCGGCGCAGCCACACCCCGATCACCATCCGGGTCGGCGAGCCCATGGAGGCCCCCGCCGACCAGTACGCCGGTGCGATCACCCGCCGGCTGCGCGAGCGGGTGCAGGAACTGCTCGAGGCGGCGCAGCGCGCCTATCCGGTGCGCCCGAAGGACGCGGGTGACACCTGGTGGGTGCCGGCGCACCTCGGAGGTACGGCTCCGACGCCCGCGGAGGCCCGCGAGCGCGGCTGACCGGCCGGCAGGGCCGTGGCGGACCCGCTGCGGCCCGTGGAGGCCAGGACACGGCGAAGCGGCCGGTCGGACCATTGCGACCGGCCGTTTCGCCGTGCGGCTACCGGGCCATCTCTTCCTTGAGCGCCAGGAGGAAGGCGTCGACGTCCTCCTCGCGGGTGTCGAAGGCGCACATCCAGCGGACGTCGCCGGCCGTCTCGTCCCAGAAGTAGAACCGGAAGCGCTTCTGCAGCCGCTCGCTCACCTCGTGCGGCAGCCGGGCGAAGATCGCGTTGGCCTCGACGGGGTACAGGATCTCCACGCCGTCCAGGGCGCGGACCCCCTCGGCGAGCCGCTGGGCCATGGCGTTGGCGTGCCGGGCGTTGCGCAGCCAGAGGTCACGCGCGAGGAGCGCCTCCAGCTGGACGGAGACGAAGCGCATCTTCGAGGCGAGCTGCATCGACAGCTTGCGCAGGTGCTTCATGGCACGGACGGAGTCCGGCTGAAGGACCACGACCGCCTCGCCGAACAGCGCGCCGTTCTTGGTACCGCCGAAACTGAGCACGTCGACGCCGACCGTGTTGGTGAACGTGCGCATCGGCACGTCCAGCGACGCGGCCGCGTTGGCTATCCGGGCACCGTCCAGGTGCACCTTCATGCCCAGCTCGTGGGCGTGGTCGCAGATGGCCCGGATCTCGTCGGGGGTGTAGACGGTGCCCAGCTCGGTGTTCTGCGCGATGGACACCACCTGCGGCATCGCCCGGTGCTCGTCGTCCCAGCCGTAGGCCTGGCGGTCGATGAGCTCCGGCGTCAGCTTTCCGTCCGGGGTCGGGACGGTGAGCAGCTTCAGCCCGCCCATCCGCTCCGGGGCGCCGCCCTCGTCCACGTTGATGTGGGCCGACTCCGCGCAGATCACCGCACCCCAGCGGTCGGTGAGCGCCTGGAGGGCGACGACGTTGGCGCCGGTGCCGTTGAAGACCGGGAACGCTTCGGCGGTCGGGCCGAAGTGGCTGTGGATGACCCGCTGGAGGTGCTCGGTGTAGTCGTCCTCGCCGTAGGCGACCTGGTGGCCGCCGTTGGCGAGGGCGAGGGCCGCGAGGACCTCCGGGTGCGCGCCCGCGTAGTTGTCACTCGCGAAGCCGCGCACCTGCGGATCGTGGTGCTGTCGCGCGTCGGTCCTCATGGTTGCGGGGTCAGCCACAGGCGCTTTCCGTTCACTTCTCCGGCGGGCCGGTCCCAGACGCCGGAGATGGCCTCGGCCAGCTCCTTGACGTCGGTGAATCCCGCGAACTTCGCATTCGGGCGCTCGGCGCGCATGGCGTCGTGCACCAGTGCCTTGACCACCAGGATCGCAGCAGCAGCAGCCGGCCCCGCGTCGCCCCCCGCCGCGCGGAAGGCGTCGCCCAGGGCGAGGGTCCAGGCCTCTGCCGCGGCCTTGGAGGCCGCGTAGGCGGCGTTGCCGGCGGTGGGGTTGCTCGCCCCCGCGGCGCTGACGAGCACGTACCGGCCGCGGTCGCTGCGCTGGAGGGGTTCCTGGAAGGCGAGCGTCGTGGACTGGACGGTACGGATCAGCAGCTTCTCCAGGAAGTCCCAGTCCGAGAGGCGCGTCTCGGCGAAGCCGGCGCTGCCGCGCCAGCCGCCGACGAGGTGGACCAGGCCGTCGATCCGGCCGAATTCCTTCTCGGTTTTGACGGCCCAGTCCCGGGTGGCGTCGAGATCGAGCAGGTCCACGGTGTCGCCGGTGACGGTCGCACCGCCGTGTGCGTAGCGCGCGGCGTCCACCGCCTCGGCGAGCCGCTCCGGGTTGGCGTCCGAGGCGACCACGGTCGCGCCCGCCTCCGCCAGCCTCAGGAGGGTGGCCCGGCCCGCCGGGCCGGCCGCTCCGGCCACCGCGATCACCGCACCCTCGAGCGCACCGCTCCTGTCGCCCGTGCCTGTCGCGTTCATGGCCACCGCCTCCTCAGAACCTGCGTTCACGCGGCTGCCCGCCCTGCGTCCGTCGCGGTGATGCCCTTGGTGGAGGCGATCACGTGCTTCAGTTTCTTGGCGAGCGCCTCATAGAACATGCTCAGGGGAAACTCGTCGGGAAGCACGTCGTCGACAAGCTTTCGCGGCGGCTGTGTCAGGTCCAGGGCGTCGGGGCCCTTGGCCCAGCGCGATCCGGGGTGCGGGGCCAGATAGGTCGCGACCAGGTCGTACGCGGCGAACCAGTGCACCAGCTTGGGGCGGTCGATGCCGTCGCGGTAGAGCTTCTCGATCTCACCGCAGAGCTGGGTGGTCACCTGGGGGGCGCGGGCCCAGTCGATCTTCAGCGTGTTGTCGGTCCAGCGGACCACATCGTGCTTGTGCAGGTAGGCGAAGAGGAGCTGACCGCCGAGGCCGTCGTAGTTGCGTACGCGCTCGCCGGTGACGGGGAAGCGGAACATCCGGTCGAACAGCACCGCGAACTGCACGTCACGGCCCTGACCGAACCCGTCGGCCTCCAGCTTCACGGCCTCCTTGAAGGCGGTCAGGTCGCAGCGCAGTTCCTCCAGGCCGTACATCCAGAACGGCTGGCGCTGCTTGATCATGAAGGGGTCGAACGGCAGGTCACCGTGGCTGTGGGTGCGGTCGTGGACCATGTCCCAGAGGACGAAGGCCTGCTCGCAGCGCTTCTGGTCGCCGACCATCTCACGGATGTCGTCCGGAAGTTCGAGACCCAGGAGGTCGACGGAGGCCTCGGTCACCCGGCGGAAGCGGGCGGCTTCGCGGTCGCAGAAGATGCCGCCCCAGCTGAAGCGCTCCGGGGCCTCGCGCACGGCGATGGTCTCGGGGAAGAGCACCGCCGAGTTGGTGTCGTAGCCCGAGGTGAAGTCCTCGAAGGTGATGCCGCAGAACAGGGGGTTGTCGTAGCGCGTGGCCTCAAGGTCGGCGAGCCACTCGGGCCACACCATCCGCAGCACGACCGCCTCGAGGTTGCGGTCGGGGTTGCCGTTCTGCGTGTACATCGCGAACACGACCAGGTGCTGGAGTCCGTCGGCACGGTTCCTGGCGGGCTGGAAGGCGAGCAGGGAGTCGAGGAAGTCCGGGACGCCGAAACCGTCCGCGGCCCAGCGGGCCAGGTCCGTCACGAGCGCGCGGTGGTAGTCGGCGTCGTGCGGGAGCAGCGGGGAGAGCTGCTCGATCGCGGAGCTCACCCGCTCCAGGGTGGCCGTCGCCTGCTCCGGGGAGGGTGCGCCCTCGGCGGAGAAGTCGATGGATCCGTCCTTCGACTGCCAGGGGCGCAGCTCTTCCACGGCACTCTTGAGCGCGGGCCAGGCCGGGTGCTCGACGACCCGCTGGGCAGCAGCTATCGCGCCGGATACTGGGGCTTGCTCAAGAATTTCCGTCATAACACTTCCTTCACGGGAGAACCTCGCGTCCGGCAACCGTATCCGCGGGCCGTTCCTCCAGACAAGTGGGGCTCTGAAAATTATCCTGCCACTTCACATGGTCACCGCTATTTTTCCTGTCAGACACTAGCTCGACAACTTCTTCCGCTGAGAGCGTGGGACATCCGGCCTCCGGGCCGCCGGAACTGGTTACCTGTGGGCAGGAACTGCGGACGGGGCCGGAACGGCGGACGGAAGCGGGAGTGCCTTGACTTTTCAGACCATCGGTCATCGCGGGGTGATGGGTGTCGCACCGGAGAACACACTGCGGTCGTTCACGCAGGCGGAGCAGGCCGGTATGGACGCCATCGAGCTCGATCTGCACCTGAGCAAGGACGGCGCGCTCGCCGTCATGCACGACGCGACCGTGGACCGCACGACGGACGGCACCGGCCTGATCGCCGACATGACCCTGGCCGAACTCCGCCGGCTCGACGCGGGGCAGGGCGAGCGGGTGCCCGTCTTCGAGGAGGTGCTGGACGCGGTCGGCTCGCCCCTGCAGGCCGAGATCAAGGACGTGGCGGCGGCGCGGGCACTGGCCGAGGTGATGGTGCGGCGCGGGCTCGCCGGCCGGGTCGAGGTGTCCTCGTTCCACGACGAGGCGGTCGCCGGGATCGCGCAGCTGGTTCCCGGGGTGCGGACGGTCCTCGTCGCCAGCCGCTGGGGCGGTGATGTGGTGGAGCGGGCGAAGGCGGTGGGCGCCGCGACACTGGCCCTGAACATCCGCCGCCTCACGCTGGAGGTGGTCGAGGAGGCGCACGCGCAGAACCTGAGGGTGATCGGCTGGGTCGTGAACACGCAGGACCACCTGCGGCTGGCGCGGGCGCTCGGACTGGACGGCGCGACGACCGACCACCCGGAGATCCGTCGCGCCGGCCGCTTCACCGCCTGAGCGCCCTGGCGCCGTGACCGGCTGCGTCCACCCCCGGGCAGGGCGTGGCCGGCGAGTGCCGGAGGGGTGCTAGAACTTCTTGACCAGCAGCTCGAACACCAGGTCGTCGCGCCGGGGGATGCCGCAGCGCTCGTCGCCGTACGGGAAGGGGGTCAGCTCTCCCGTACGGCGGTAGCCCCGGCGCTCGTACCAGGCGATCAGTTCCTCACGGACGGTGATCACCGTCATGTGCATCTCACTCACGCCCCAGCTCGCGCGGACCGCGCGCTCCGCCTCGGCGATGATCACCTTGCCGAGGCCCGCCCCCTGCAGCTCGGGCTTGACCGCGAACATGCCGAAGTACGCCGCCGAGCCGCGGTGTTCGAGCTGGCAGCAGGCGACCGGCTCCCCGTCGCGCTCGGCCAGGAGCATGCGCCCGGACGGGGCGGTGACAGCGTCGCGCACTCCCTCCGCGTCGGTGCGCTGCCCCTCGAGGATGTCCGCCTCCGTGGTCCAGCCGGCTCGGCTGGCGTCCCCGCGGTAGGCGGATTCGACGAGTCGCAGGAGGACCGGCACATCGTCCTCGGTCGCATGGCGGAAGGTCAGCTGTGCCTGGCCAGGGGCGGGTGCGGTGTCCATGTGGCGTTCTCCGGTGGTGTGCTGCCGACAGTGCCGTCCGAGACTAACGGCGCGCGGGCGGGGCCGTGCAGCCGCTCGACCGCCCCGCAGGCCGGGTCGCGCTCCCCCAATACCTCAATGCGCCCCGGTAGGAGAGGTCCGGGTGGGGCATCGATGGGGCGACACCGGCGTCATTCGCCCCAGGGGGAGGTGCACCGTGCACGGACCGGCGCTGTCCGGCTGGCTGCTGATGGTGTTGTGCGCGACCACGGGCGCGTACTGCCTGCTGCGTACGCGCAGCGGCACGGAAGAGGAACGCAGGACGGCACGCGCCGAGGCGGTGATGGGCTTCGGCATGGCCGCGATGACGGTGCCTGCGGCTCTGCTGCCGCTCCCGGACCGGATGTGGGCGGTGTACGCGGTGGTGTTCGGCGGTGCGGCGCTGCGCGCTCTCGTGGGCGCCCGGCACAGCGGCCACCACCTGCACCACCTGGTGGGGTCCCTGGCCATGGTCTACATGGCCGTGGCGATGGCCCCCTGGGCGGTTCCCGGCGGACACGGCGGCCACCTCGCGCACGGCGCCGCGGGGACCGCCGGGGCCGCAGGAGGTGTGCCCCTGCTGACGGGAGTCCTGCTGGCCTACTACGCGCTCTACGTACTGCGCTCGGCGGGCCGGCTGGTACCGGTGGCCACCCCGGCGGGCGTTCCGGCCGTCCCCGGCGGTCCCGGTACGGCCGGCATCGGCAGGGGGCTCGACCTGACTCCGGCGTGCAGACTGACGATGGCCATAGCCATGTTCGCCATGCTGCTCACATTGTGAGACGGCGGCCACGGCAAACCGTGTCGTGCGTCACTTGCCACGCGCGGCCGTACCCGTGGGTGCCGCGGCACTCATAGGCTGACGCCCATGTTGGTCTCCTGCACGCTGCTGCTGCTCGGTGCACTGGCTGCCGTCGTCGCTCCGGGCCTGATGGCGCGGGCGCGGTGGCCGGAGCGCGAGCCGGTCGTGGCCCTGTGGGTCTGGCAGTGCGTGGTGGCGGGGGTCCTGCTGTCCTTCGGGCTCTCGATGACGTTCAGCGCGGCGGCCGCCTGGCAGGCGGTGCGCGGGCACGTCTTCGCCCCCGCCCCGCACGGCGTGGTCGAGGCCTACGCGCTCGGAGCGTATGGGCCGTGGTCGGCGGTCATCGCGGTGCTGCTGGCGCTCGGCGGACTGTGGACCGCCGCCATGCTCGTGCGCGAGATCCACCGGGCCCGGCTGCGCCGCAGGCGGCGGCGCACGGAACTGCTGGTCCGCTCTCCGCTGCTGCCCGGCGAGGAACCGGGCAGCGAGCGCCTCGTGGTGCTGGAGGGGGAACGCCCGGATGCCTGGTGGCTGCCGGGGGCTGCCCCCCAACTCGTCATCACCACCGCGGCTCTCGGACGGCTGAAAGGCCGTCAGCTCGATGCGGTGCTCGCTCACGAGCAGGGGCACGCGCAGGCTCGTCACGACTGGCTCCTGCACTGCTCGGCCGCGCTCGCGACCGGCTTCCCGCAGGTCCCGGTGTTCGCCGCGTTCCGCGACGAGATGCACCGCCTCGTCGAACTGGCGGCGGACGACGTGGCGTCACGGCGCTTCGGCCGGCTGACGACCGCGCTCGCCCTGGTCGGACTCAACGAGGACCGCGGGGTGTTCGGTCCCTTCTCCGCGCCGGACGCCCAGGTGCCGCTCCGGGTCAACCGGCTGCTCGCCCCGGTGGAACGTCTCACCGCGGGCCGCCGGTTGCGGCTGACGGCCGCGGCCGCCCTGGTGCCGGTCGTGCCGCTGCTGGTGGCGTTCGTGCCGGGACTCAGAGCTCTGGGATAGCCGGATCCGCGGGTCGTCCGCGAGGATCACTCCCATGCACTCCCCTCCACACTCCCCGCCGCCCTCCTCGCACACCGGAAGACTTCTGCTGGGCACGGGTGTCGTCTGCGCCTCTCTCTCCGCCGTCCTGACCGTTCTCGTCACCGTGCGATGGTCGCCGTTGATGTCGCTGGACGGCACGGTGGCGAAGACGCTGCACCGCGCGGCCGTCACCGAGCCGGGGCTGGTGCACGTCAACCGGGTGCTCACGGACTGGGTGTGGGATCCCTGGACGATGCGCGCCCTGACCGCTGTGGTGGTGGTCACCCTGTGGTGTCGCGGAGCGCGTCCCCTCGCCGTGTGGGTGGCGGCGACCAGCGCGCTCGCGACCCTGCTGCAGCAGGGGCTGAAGGCCGCGGTGGGACGGGAGCGCCCACAGTGGCCGGACCCCGTGGACTCGGCGCACTACGCCGCCTTCCCCTCGGGTCACGCCATGACGGCGATGGTGACCTGCGGGCTGCTTCTGTGGCTGCTGCGGCTGTACGGCACGGCACCGCTCCTGTGGTGGACGGCACTGGCGGTGGCCGTGGTCTCCGTCGTGGGCGTGGCCGTGACCCGTCTCTACCTGGGCGTGCACTGGCTGACCGATGTCCTGGGCGGGCTGCTGCTGGGTGCGGCCGTGGCCGCCCTCTCGGCTGCCGGGTACGCAGCCCGCCGGGCGGTGGGCGGCGAAAGGGCGCCGTTGTAGGGCCACCCCGCAGCCGGGATGATCAGCCCATGCAGATCAAGGGTGTGCTTTTCGATTTCTCCGGGACCCTCTTCCGCGTCGAGGACGTCGGCTCCTGGTTCCGGGCCGTCCTCGACGAGCGCGGCCCGGCCATGGAGCCGTCCGACGTCGAGCGGTACGTACGGCGGCTGACGGTTGCCGGGGCGCTGCCCGGCGGCCCGCCCCCGCAACGGATCCCGCCGCATCTCGCCGCCGTGTGGGCCTCACGTGACCGGAGCGCGCCACTGCACCGGGAGGCGTACACGGGCCTCGCGCGTGAGGCCGCGCTGCCGGAGGAGGACCTCTACGACGCGCTGTACGAGCGCCACATGAGCCCGGACGCCTGGCAGCCGTACCCCGACGCCCCCGCGGTACTGCGGGGCCTCCGCGACAGCGGGACCGCCATCGGTGTCGTGAGCAACATCGGCTGGGACCTCCGGCCCGTGTTCCGCGCGCACGGACTGGACGAGCTGATCGACGTCTACGTCCTGTCCTGCGAACACGGCATCCAGAAGCCGGATGTCCGCCTGTTCCGCACGGCGTGCACGCTGTTGGAGCGCGATCCGGCGGACGTGGTCATGGTCGGCGACGACCGCCACGCGGACGGAGGCGCGGCGGCGCTCGGCTGTGACGTGCGTTTCGTGGACCACCTGCCGGTGGCGGAGCGGCCGGACGGGCTCCGGGCCCTCGGACTGGTCCAGGACCTCGCGTGAACCGGCGTGCCCGGAGACCGCCGGCCCGTACCCGCAGTGGCAGGTCGCGCACCCGCCGTGAAGGTTTCCGGGAGGAGGTGTGAGGGATACCGGAGGAGGTGTGAGGGATGTCCCTGCCCTCAGAGGGCCAACTGTCCGGCCGGGGCCCTAATCTGGGTTACATGTCCCCGTATCCGAACACGCCGGTCTCCGTGCGTCCCGTCTCCGTGCGCTCCGTCTCCGTGGTCAACGACGAGATTCGCGCCCTGTGGCAGCGCTCGGGCGGACTGCTGTCCCCGGACGACGAGAAGGAGTACCAGCTTCTGCTGGTGGAGTGGGCCGCGGCGGCGGGTACGAGCGTCAGGCCGGCCGCCTGAGGGTGGCCCCTGTCACGCTGCGCTGATTCCGGCGATCCCCCGCGTCGCCGGAATCAGGGGTACAGCATGTCCCCGCGCGGCTCGTCGGTCAATGAATTAATGACCTCCCTCTCCACCGTGGCGGCGGTGGGGGCCGTGTCCCGCCGGGCGGAAGCCGCCCGGCGGGACCATGCGTTCTCCTGAGCGGGTGGTGCGGACGGGTCAGCGGCCGAAGTAGTCCGGCTGCGTCTGCACGTTGAGCTCCGGAAGCCGTACCTTCTTCGCCGGGTCCGTCCGCCGGTCGTCGAGCTTCAGGACGTCGAAGCCCTTGGCGATGTCGTTGGAGTAGATGTAGCCGTTGTAGTAGTACGCCGACCACGGGCCGGCGGTGGTGACCGCGTCCGTCGAGACCGGACCGCGCTCGAAGTACGCGATCTCCACGGGCTTCGAGGAGTTGGTGAAGTCCCACACCGAGACACCGCCCTGGTACCAGGCCTGGACCATCAGGTCCTTGCCCTTCACCGGGATGATCGAGCCGTTGTGCGCGACACACACCTCGGTGTCGGCCTGCGGGCGGTCGATCTTGAAGTAGCTGCGGAAGACCAGCTTGCGGTGGTCGCCCCGGCCGGTGATGTCGTAGATGCCGTCGGCACCCCGGTGGGGGCCGATCTCGTCGTTGCAGGTGGCCGCGCCGCCGCCGCCGAGCTCATCGGTGAAGACGACCTTGTCGGCCTTCTGGTTGAAGGTCGCGGAGTGCCAGAAGGCGAAGTTGACGTTGTCCTGCACCCGGTCGATGATCTTCGGGTTCTCCGGGTCCTCGATGGAGAACAGCAGGCCGTCGCCCATGCACGCCCCGGCCGCCAGGTCCTTCGACGGCAGCACGGTGATGTCGTGGCACCCGGTGGTCTTGGAGACGCCGGGGTTCGTCGGCGCACCCGGGTTGCCGCCGTCCGGGAAGAGCACCGGGAAGTTCACGATCCGGGCGTCCTCGGGTGCGCTGCGCGGCACCTTGATGACGGAGATTCCGTCGTGCGGCGGCTGGCAGTCAGGGAACGTCACGTTCGGCGAGTACGAGGAGACGTACACGTACACGTTCTTGCGCTCGGGAACGATCGTGTGGGTGTGCGACCCGCACGCGGTCTCGACGGCGGCGACGTACTCCGGGTGACGCTTGTCGCTGATGTCGAAGACCTTCATGCCCTCCCAGGAGGACTTCTCCGTGGCGGGCTGCGTCGTGCTCGCACACGAGTTGTCGCTGCGTGAGGAGTCGGTCGACAGGAAGAGCAGGTTGCCGGAGACCGAGATGTCGTTCTGCGATCCGGGGCACAGGACCTGCGCGACGGTCCTCGGCTTCTTCGGGTTGCTGATGTCGAAGATGCGGAAGCCGTCGTAGTTGCCTGCGTAGGCGTACTTCCCCTGGAAGGCCAGGTCCGTGTTGAGTCCCTGCAGCGCGTCCTTGGGGACGTTGGTGAGGTGCTCGATGTTGTCGCTGTGGACGATCTCGTCCACGCCGGGTATGTCGCCGCTCTCGATGGCGGCCCGTGCTTCGGCCTGCTGGCTCACGGAAACACCGCTGCGGGTGGCGGCGGTGTCACCGGGATCGGGCGTCGCGGCCGCGGGTCCGGCCGTGAGCAGAGTGGCGATGAGCCCGGCCGCGGCTGCCGCCACACCCAGACGTCTGCGCCGCACGCTGGTGGTGTGCAACGAGGTCACTGCGTCCTCCCTTGTATCCGTTCGTAGGCGAACGGTTCCTGGACCCCGGCAGTATCGTCCCTCTCGTGTACACACCAACAGATGGCAACAGAGACGTAATGAAAGTTTTTGATCAATGGCTGGTGGAAGATGTTAGGACGGTTCCCTACACACCCATGTGGCACTGGAGGCCGCCGTGTTGATCCACCGTCGGAATACGCGCGTGCGCACAACCGCTCTGGCGACGACGCTCGCCGCCGCCGTGCTGGCCCTGGGCGCCTGCGACGCGGGCGGCTCCGACGCGGGGACGGAAGCCGGGCCGGACAAGGGCCTCACGGTGGTGGCCCCGGGGAAACCGGGCGAGCCTGCCAGGACGCTCTCGGCCGAGGAGGCGAAGAAGGCCGCCGGGGACGACACCCCCAACTCCGCCGATTTCCGCTACGCCCGGATGATGATCGACCATCACGAGCAGGCGCTCGTGCTCACCGCTCTCGTCCCCGGCCGAGCGGCGTCCGCATCTGTCGAACGGCTCGCGGAGCGCATCTCGGCAGGCCAGAAGCCGGAGATCGGCGCCATGGAGGGATGGCTGAAAAACAACGGTGGTCACGGGCATGAGGAGGCCCACGAGCACTCCGCGATGCCCGGCATGGTGACCGAGGCGCAGCTGGAGCGGTTGCGCGCGGCGCGGGGCAAGGCCTTCGACAAGCTGTTCCTGGAGCTGATGATCACCCATCATCAGGGGGCGGTGACCATGGCGACCGAGGCGCTGGCGGACGGCAACGACGTCCTGGTCGAGGAGATGGCCAACGACGTGGTCGCCCAGCAGAGCGTGGAGATCGACCGGATGCGCGGACTGATGACCTGACGGCCCGCGCGCCCCTCCCCCGTTCCGCCGCGCGGTGCCATGCTGGAGGCATCCGCGGGAAGAGGTGCGCCGTGCTCCGTGTCGCCGTCGTCGGTTCGGGCCCCAGTGGGATCTATACGGCCCAGGCCCTTGTGCAGCAGTCGCTGGTGCCGGACGTGCGGGTGCACGTGCTGGACCGGCTGCCCGCACCGTACGGGCTGGTCCGCTACGGAGTGGCGCCCGACCACGAGAAGATCAAGTCGCTGCAGAGCAGTCTTCGGGCCGTCCTGGAGGACGAGCGGATCACCTTCGTCGGTCATGTCGAGGTGGGCGGCGAGCGCGGTCCGTCACCCGACCGGCTGAAGGAGCTGTACCACGCCGTGGTCTACTGCGTCGGCGCCTCGGCCGACCGGCCGCTCGGCGTTCCGGGCGAGAGTCTGCCCGGCAGTCTCTCGGCCACCGACTTCGTCTCCTGGTACAGCGCCCATCCGGACGCGGCCGTGGACGCCTTCACGCTCCGGGCGCGTGCGGCCGTGGTGCTCGGGGTCGGGAACGTCGCGGTCGACGTGGCCCGAATCCTCGCCCGGGGCGCGGCCGAGCTGCGTTCCACCGACGTACCGCGTGCCGTGCTCGACGCGCTCGGGGCCAGCCTGGTGCGCGATGTGCACATCGTGGGCAGGCGCGGCCCCTCGCAGGCCAGGTTCACCACCAAGGAACTGCGCGAACTCGGCGCACTGCCGGGGGCGCGGACGTTCGTGGACGGCGCCGAACTGGCTCTGGACCCTGCCTGGGCGGCGCCTGCGGGCGGGGCCGGGGCGCCGCCCCTGCCCGCTGTCGTACGGCGCAACCTGGAGGTGCTCCGCGGATGGGCGGCCTCGCCGCCAGGGGTTCCGGACCGGGAGCGCTCCGTCCGGCTGCGCTTCTTCCTGCGGCCGGTGGAACTGCTGGAGAGGGCTGGGCGGGTCGCCGGCGTACGGTTCGCGCGGACGGCACCCGACGGCACAGGGGGCGTTCGGGACACCGGCGTCTACGAGGACATCGAGGCGGGGCTGGTCCTGCGGGCCGTGGGATACCGGGGGACGCCGCTGCCGGGGCTGCCCTTCGACGCGGTCCGCGGCACCGTGCCGCACCTCGGCGGCCGGGTTCTCCGCAACGGGGTGTCCTCGCCCGGCGAGTACGTCGCGGGGTGGATCAAGCGGGGCCCGACCGGCGTCATCGGGTCGAACAGGTCGTGCGCCAAGGAGACGGTCGCCTCGCTTGTCGAGGACGCGCCGCTGCTCACCGCCAGGGACGTGTCGGCCGACCCGCTGGGCGCCCTGCGGGCGGCGGGGCTGCGGCCGGTGGAATGGGACGGCTGGCTGTCGATCGAACGGGCCGAGGCCGCGCTGGGGCACTCGCTCGGCCGTGGCCGGGTGAAGATCGCCGACTGGTCCGGGCTGCTCGATGCGGCCGGGGGCGGGAGCCGGTGACGGGAGCTGCCGGAGGCGCCGGGACCCGCCCGGGCGTCTCGTCCCATCGGTCGGTCGCCCCGTCAGACCTGCGGAGCTGCCTCGCCGAGGCGTTCCGCCTGCCGGTCGGCCGCGGCGAGGACGCTGTCCAGGAGGCCGGGGAAGAGGGCGTCCAGGTCGCCCGTCCGCAGGCCGCTCAGCTTGGCGGTGCCGCGGTAGAACTGCTGGATGACGCCGCTCTCACGCAGCACGCGGAAGTGGTGCGTGCTGGTCGACTTGGAGACCGGGAGGTCGAAGCGGGAGCAGGCCAGCTCGTCGGCGTCACGGGCCAGTTGACGCACGATGCGCAGCCGTATCGGGTCGGAGAGCGCGTGCAGCACGCCCTCGACACGGATCTCCTCGCGCGAGGGATGGGCGAGCACACGGGCGGCGTTCGTCACGGCGGCTCCACTTCGTCCAGGAACACCCATTGTACGAGAGTCGTCGTAGTTTTCGTACGAGAGCCGTCGCCGTTCTACTGCCGGGTGGCCACCACGAGGCGGGCCCGGGGGCTGCCGTCCGGCCTGCGGCCCAGTTCCTCCAGCGGAAGCAGCCGTACCGCGAAGCCGGTCCGTTCGAGATCATCCGTCACGCCGGCGAGCGGGAAGGTGCGGTAGTACATGATGAACCGTGGACGCCACAGCGCGTTGCGTACCCGCATGGCCGCATCGAAGCCGAACAGCGACCAGTAGGCGAGCGAGCCCACCGCGGGTGGCGCACCGACCGGGAAGGCGAAGCGGCCGCCCGGTCGCAGGGCCGCACGCACCTGGGCGAAGAGGTCGGGGCGCTCCGCCGGCAGGAAGTGCCCGAACGCCCCGAAGCTCAGGGCCAGATCGAAGACGGGCGCGAAGGGCAGCGCCCGTGCGTCGGCCCGCACCCAGTCGACCGCCGGTCCGCCGGCCGCCGGGGTGTGCGCCGACCGTGCGACGGCGAGCATGCCTGCGCTGAAGTCGACGCCGGTGACACGCTCCCGGCACAGCCCCCGCAGCACCCCCACACCCGCTCCGGTGCCGCAGCACACGTCCAGGCCCCGGTCGAATGGCCCGAGCGGCCGCACCGCGCGGCCGACAGCTTCGAGCACCCTGTCCGGGGTCCGGTAGGGCGACCGGTCGAACTTCGGGGCGAGCAGGTCGTACCCGCGCATCGTCGAGGAGAGCGCCTGTTCGGCCAGTTCTCGGAAGGTGGGGCCGTGTGCAGTGGACATCGGCCCCCAGCCTACCGTCTGACAGCGCGTCAGACGGCGTAGCCGTACGGTTCGGGCGCCCGCACGTCGCCGCCGAGCGCACGAGCCGCGCTACGGGCGAAGTAGGGGTCGCGCAGCAGCTCCCGGCCGAGCAGGACGGCGTCCGCGCTGCCGTCCGCCAGAATCTTCTCGGCCTGCACGGGGTCGGTGATCAGTCCCACGGCGGCCACGGGGAGGCCCGCCTCGGTACGCACACGCTCGGCGAACGGCACCTGGTATCCCGGGCCCACGGGGATCCGCGCCTTGGGCGCGAGCCCTCCGGTCGAGACGTCCAGCAGGTCGACGCCGTGTGCGCGCAGTTCGCGTGCGAGGCGGACGGTGTCGTCGGCGGTCCATCCCTCGCGCGCGTCCTCCGCGTTCTCGGTCAGCCAGTCGGTGGCGGAGACGCGGAAGAACAGCGGGAGTTCGTCGGGCCACACGGCCCGCACCGCGTCCACGACCTCGAGGGCGAAGCGGGTGCGGTTCTCGAACGAGCCGCCGTAGGCATCGGTGCGGCGGTTGCTGTGCGGGGAGAGGAACTGGCCGATCAGATAGCCGTGCGCGCCGTGTATCTCGGCGACGCGGAACCCGGCCGCGAGCGCCCGGCGGGCGGCGTCCGCGAACTGGCCGACGATCTCCTGGATGCCGTCGACGGTGAGCTCGGTGGGCACCGGGTGGCCCTCGTCGTACGGGAGGGGGCTCGGGGCGACCGGCTGCCAGCCCTCGCCACCCGGGGACCCGGCCTCGATGGGGCCGCCGCCGAGCCAGGGGCGGTCGGTCGAGGCCTTGCGCCCGGCGTGGGCGAGCTGGATGCCTGGGACGGTGCCCTGCCGGGTGAGGAAGCCGGTGACACGGCGGAACGCCTCCATCTGGCGGTCGTTCCAGATCCCCAGGTCGGCGGGGCTGATCCTGCCCTCGGGACTGACGGCCGTCGCCTCCACGAGGACGAGGCCGGTGCCCCCGGCCGCGCGGGCGGCGTAGTGGGTGAAGTGCCAGTCGTTCGCCACGCCTGTCTCGGGCCCGGACGCCTCCGCACTGTACTGGCACATCGGTGCCATCCAGATGCGGTTGGGAACGGACAGCGAGCGCAGGGTGCAGGGCTCGAAGAGTGAACTCACGGGGGTCTCCGCTTCCTCGGGACGCGACGGCAGGCAGGGCGTCCGGCCCGGGCGCGCCGGACCGCACTTCGTACGAGATTCACCGTACTACGATGAACACCGTACTACGGCACTCATCGAATTACGAAGTCTCCCGTACCCGGCCTGCCCCGCCCACGGCCTGCCCCGCCCACGGCCCGGGCCGCCCGACCGCTCCCACGCCCGCGCGGCCTCAGTTGCCCGGACGCAGCCGGCGCCGCAGCGTGATGTCGGCCTCGGCCGCGTACATCTGGCTCCAGCTGCGCCCGCCGCCGGAGCTCCAGGTCACCTGGACGTTCGCCCCGTCCGTCCTGACGGCCTCCACCGTCATGAACCGGTTCCCGTCCCGCACGTCGCCGCGCTGCAGGTCACGCGCCTTGACGGTGACGGGCTCCTCCGTCAGGGAGCTCTCCGCTTCCGCGGCGGCCCGCACGAGTGCGGCGGCCAGCTCCCTGGCCGCCGCCGGGGAACAGGACCAGGAGGCGCGGACCGACGGTCCCCGGGCCAGGATGCCGACCCCGGGCGCTCCCCCGGCCGTGGCGGGGACCACCTCCAGCGTCCCACCCCGTCCCTCGGTGTCCTGGATCTCGATGTTCATCCCGCGCCTCCTCGTCCTGTTCCGGTCAGCCGAGCCGGAGGCTCTCCGGCGGGCCCAGGTAGCTGGGCTTGAGGCCGCCGGTGTCCACCACGAGGTTCTGGAGCACCACCGTCGGATCGACCATCCAGAATTTCAGCACATGCGCGCCCGCACGGCCGATGTGGTGCACGGTGGCGGTGCGGTTGACGTTGTCAGAGGTGTTGCGGGCCCACTGCGGATTCATGGTGCCGTCGTCGGACCCGGTGACCGTCGTCACGTCGACGGACTGCGGCGCGTCGTCGTCGAAGGAGACGGCGTACCTGAGCCCGTCGGCCGCCAGGGCGTTGTTGCGCGGTGACAGGTAGGCCCAGACGGTGACCGGTCCGGTGGTGAAGAGGCTGACCCGGTACTCGAGCCGGGGCCCCTCGCCCCCGGGGGTCCGGCGCGCGGCGGTGACCGGGAAGGGCTCCATGCCCGAGCCGGTGCGTCCGATACCGGGGATGCGCCGCCAGGAGATCCCGTCGCGGCCGACCGCCCGGTGGAAATGATCGGCTTCGACGGAGACGTAGCCGTTGGCCTCCACGAATCCGGTGAGCTGCCCGCGCTCCACCCGCGGGCGGTCGATCACCGCCTGGACGACGACCTCGCTCCCTCCGGGACCCGAGACGGT
Source organism: Streptomyces sp. B1I3 (assembly GCF_030816615.1). Classification (NCBI taxonomy): domain Bacteria; kingdom Bacillati; phylum Actinomycetota; class Actinomycetes; order Kitasatosporales; family Streptomycetaceae; genus Streptomyces; species Streptomyces sp. B1I3. The sequence goes on along the minus strand of NZ_JAUSYD010000001.1, from coordinate 7,038,750 downwards.
GACCGGTACCCGCGAGACGCCTTTCGGGGCCCGCGTCCAGTCCACCCGGAAGGTGACCCGGGTCTGGGCGTCCACCCGGCCCCGGGTGCGGTCCGCGATCAGCCAGGGGGCACCGGTGCGGATGCGGTAGCCGAAGGGCTCGCTGCCGCGGTTGAAGACGTCGATGTACTGCGCGGGCTGGCTCTGGTAAGGGCTGAAGACGGGCAGTACGGGCTCGGCCCCGTCCTGTCCGGCGGCGGGCCACCACGCCGGTGAACCGTCGACGGCCACACCCATCTCCGCCTTCGCCGGGAGCTCGATGCGCCGGACCGCCGGGAAGATCTCGTCGGCGATCGCCACGTTGTTCAGCTCGGGCTGCTGCCACGGCGCGTTCGGGCCGTAGCGGTCCACATCGCCGTACCCGATGTGGGGCTGGCTCTGGAAACCCTTCCACTTCCCGTCCGCCACCTCGGTGTCGAAGCGCCGCGCCAGGGCGAAGTCCTCGGCCAGCCCCGCCTCCGCGGCGGCCGCCAGCCGGTTGGTCAGGGCGCGGCCCTGCGGCGCGTAGTGCAGGTTGGTGAACTCCGCCTCCCGCAGGACGTACAGGTTGGCGGTCGCCCGGACGGCGTAGCCGACCAGTTCGTACCAGGCGTCCTGGGCGGAGGCCGGAAGCCTGCGGCGGACCTGTTCGGCAGCGGCGTCCAGCCGCTGCCAGTCCTCGGTGACCCGTTCCAGTTCGCGGTAGTCGACGAGGCTGAACGGCGTGGCCCGGTCGTCGTAGACGATGGCCGAGGAGTCCTTCGCGGGGTCCTTCGACGGGTCGACGGTGATCTTCCGGTTGAGCAGTTCGGGCTTGCGGCGGGACTGCAGGGCGGCGTAGGCGCGCAGGATCCCGGCGATGTCCTCGGCCTGCTTCTCGCCGAAGTTCTGCGCGGCGTACCGCTCCTCCCATTCCGGCAGGCTCTCCAGGGGCCAGCGGTCGGGGTTCCAGGCGTACTCCAGGAAGAACTGGGTGGGCAGTTCGTTGCCCTTGAGGTCGCCGACGTTGGTGACCCAGAGTCCGTGGTTGCCGTACGCCGCGCTCTGGTGGAGCTGGTCCCACATGTTGGGGAGCGAGGTGGTGTCGACCCACTTGTAGTTGCGTCCCACACCGACGTAGTCGAAGTGGTAGTACAGGCCGTACCCACCGCTGCGGTCGTCGTTCTCCAGGTCCGGCAACTTGCGGATGTTGGCCCAGTTGTCGTCCGTGAGGACCACCGTGACGTCGTCGGGGACGCGCAGTCCGCGGTCCCAGTAGCGCTGGACCTCCTTGTAGAGGGTCCACACCTGCGGGACCGCCGTGTCGCTGCCGAGCTCGTCCGCGAGGATCGCGCGCTGGGTGGCGATGATCTCGCTCATCAGCTCGATCCCGTCGCCGTCCGGCAGACTGACGTCGCCGTTGCCGCGCATGCCGAGGGTGACCACGCCCTCGAAGTCCTCGTCCGCCATGCGGCGGACACCCTCCCTCCAGTACGCCGTGACGGCTTCGGCGTTGCGGCGGAAGGACCATTCGCCGGTGCCGCCGTAGGGGTCGTGGCCGGGGGTGGTGATGTTTCCCGCGCTGTCGCGGACCGCCGCGACGGCGTGCCTGTTCCACTCCTCGATGCCCCGCATCATGGGCGCCTCGTGCGAGGTGCCCATGACGACGCCGTACGCCTTCGCGGTGGCGTGGTTCTGCGGGTCGTCCTCGGCGAAGGCACGGCCCCAGACCGCCGGCCACAGGTAGTTGGCCTTCAGCCGCAGCATCACCTCGAAGATCTTGGCGTAGAAGCCGGCGTTGAAGCCGCCCTCGTGGCCGGGGGCCTTGCCGGGGCCGAAGAAGGCGGGGGCCCAGGTCCCGAGCGCCGGGTTCTCGTCGTTGACGAAGAACCCGCGGTACTTCACCGCGGGGGTGCCCTGGGTGTGCCTGCCGGGCAGGACGTACAGCGCGTCGCGGTGCACGGGAAGGACGTCGTCCCACCAGTACCAGGGGGAGACACCGATGCCCCGGGACACGTCGTAGGCGCCGAAGATCGTGCCACGCTGGTCGCTGCCCGCGATGACGAAGGCGCGGTCGACGCCGGGCATCGGCTTCTCCACCACGGTCTGCAGGCTCGTCTCCCACCTGCCGGCCACGGCGGAGACGTCCAGCTTTCCTGCCGCGACCAGCCCGTCGATGAGCGGACTGCGTCCGATGGTGCCCACGAGGACGATCTCCCTGCCCCGGGGTTTCGCGGCCCGGGAGAGCGAGGGGCGGACGCCGCTGACACGCTCGATGTCGGCCTGGAGGTCGCCTGCCACCCGGACGACGCCCGCGTGGTCGTCGTCGCTGACCACGATCGGGGCCGCCTTGCCCGCCCTGACGAGCGGAAAGGCTCCCGAGCGGGGCGTGAAGGAGATGTACGCGCCCGGGTCGGTGGGCCGGCCGGCAGGACCGGTGCCACCCGGAGCGGCGGCCGCCTCACCGGCGAGGCCCATCAGCGACCCGAGCGGCGTCGCGGCCAGTGCCGTGAATCCGAGGCCGGCCCCGAGGACGGCCCTGCGGCCGGTGGTGTGCGGGTCGTGCTTGTCCATACTGCTCTCCCCATTTTGTTCACACTGATGACAAATTGGATGGGCGTGAGCCCGTGGTGGTGCGTGCGGGGGGTGGGGCTCGCGTCAGTCGGCGGTGCCGGTCGCGGCAGCGGGCTGCGGGGCGACGGCGGCGACCTGCTCGTCGTCACCGCCGGGTCCGGGTGACAGGGCGGCCACGATCGCGTCGGCGGTGTCGTCGGGTTCCGGGGTGATCAGGCCGACGACCACGTACACGACGAGCGAGGTGACCAGTGGAGTCACGATCACGAGCGTCTGGTCCGTGCTGTCCAGGACGAACTTCACCAGGACGTACCCGAGGAGTCCCAGCGTCCAGGAGGACAGGGCCGCTCGCGGTCCGAACCGGCGGAAGGCGGGCAGCAGTCCCAGCAGCATCGGGATGGAGATGGGGCCCATCACCGCCGCGACCAGTCCCACGATGATGCCCAGCACGCCTCCGAAGTGATCCGCCTCGATGGCGACGACCATGCTGATGGTGATGAAGACGACGGTGCACACCCGGGCGATGAGCAGCCCGGTGGCCGGGGACAGGTCGCGGGCGCGGCGCACCACGGCGGGGATGATGTCGCGGGTCACCACGGCGGACACCGCGTTGGCGTCCGAGGAGGCCATCGCCATGGTGTGCGAGAACATACCGGCCAGCGTCAGGCCCACCAGCCCCGCGGGCAGGTACGACTGCGCCATCAGCGCGTAGACCTTCTGCGGGTCGGCGATGTCCGGCAGCAGTACGGCCGCGGCGACGGGCGGGAAGAGCAGCACGGCCGGCCACACGACGTACAGCAGCGCGGAGAGCCCGGCCGAACGGCGGGCGGCCTTCGGGGAGTCCGTGGCCATGTACCGCTGGGCCAGGTTCCACATGCCCCCGTTGTACTCGAAGAGCTTCACCACGACGTACGCGCCGAGAAAGGTCGCGGTGTACGGGCCGACGAGCGGCCGGCCGTGACCGTCCGGCAGCTTGTCCCAGATGGTCGCGAGGCCCGATATGCCGTCACCGAGGCGGTCCAGGACGACCCAGACCATGGCGAGGGCGGCGGCGCCCTGGATCACGAACTGCCCGAAGTCGGTGAGCGCGTCGGCCCACAGGCCGCCCACGGTGCAGTAGAGCAGGGTGACGATGCCGGTGATCAGGATGCCCACGGTCATCGACATGCCGGTGAACACGTTGAGCAGCACGGCCACGGACGCCCATTTGGCGGCCACGTCGAAGACCTTGAGCAGGGCTCCGCTCCAGGCGAGTGCCTGCTGCGTGGGGACGTTGTAGCGCTTGGCCAGGTACTCCAGCGGGGAGGCGACGGCGTACCGCTGCCTGAGCCGTTGCCAGCGCGGGGCGAACAGCCAGGCGCCCACGGCGGTTCCGAGGGCGAGCGGCAGGAAGGCCCATACGTAGACGGTGATGCCGTAGCTGTAGGCGATGGCCGCGTACGCGACGAACACGGCGGCGCTGTAGCCGGACATGTGGTGGGAGATGCCGGAGAGCCACCAGGGCATCCGGCCGCCGCCGGTGAAGTAGTCGCTCACGTCGCCGACGCGGCGGTGCGACCAGAGGCCGATGAGGAGCATCACCAGGAAATAGCCGCCCAGGGCGGCCCAGTCGAGCGGGGCCATGCGAACTCCTTGATGTGCGTCCGTGCTCCGGTGCGGCCGGCCGGGGGAGCCGCACGGCCGCACCGGATCACCAACGAGGCGACTTCTTTTCGTAGGACGGGTCGATCCGCCGCATGTAGCCGGTGTCGTCCCGGTTGCGCAGCCCGCAGGCGATGTACTGCTCGTGCAGCCGGGCCAGGGCGTCGCGGTCGAGTTCGACGCCCAGTCCCGGCCCCCGGGGGACGCGTACCGCCCCGTCGGCGAAGGTGAGCGCGCCGGGGACCACGACCTCCTCGGTCTTCCACGGCCAGTGGGTGTCACAGGCGTAGGTGAGGTTCGGTGTGGCCGCGGCCAGGTGGGTCATCGCGGCGAGGCTGATGCCCAGATGCGAGTTGGAGTGCATCGACAGGCCCAGCGCGAAGGTGTCGCAAATCCCGGAGAGGAGCCGGGACCGGTGCAGTCCGCCCCAGAAGTGGTGGTCCGAGAGCACCACCTGGACCGATCCCTGCTCCACGGCGGGTGCGAGATGCTCGAAGGCGACCACGCACATGTTGGTGGCGAGCGGTATCGGTGTCTCCCGTGCCACCCGTGCCATGCCGCCGAGGCCGGGGGTCGGGTCCTCCAGGTACTCGAGAACCCCCTCCAGACGGTGGGCCACCTCGATCGAGGTGGACACCGTCCACGCGGCGTTGGGATCGAGGCGCAGCGGTGTCGTGGGGAAGGCCTCACGCAGGGCCAGGATCGCCTCGATCTCCTCCTCGGGCGGCCGGACCCCACCCTTCAGTTTGATCGCCGAGAAGCCGTAGCCGTCGGTCATGCGCCGGGCCTGGGCGACGACGGCCTCGGGGTCCAATGCCGGGCCCCAGTCGTCGGGCTCGGCTCCCGGGTGCCCGGCCCACTTGTAGAAGAGGTAGGCGCTGAAGGGGACGCTGTCGCGTACGGCGCCGCCGAGCAGGTCACTGACGGGCCGGCCGGCCGCCTTCCCCTGGATGTCCAGGCAGGCGACCTCGAACGGGGAGAAGACCCGGTCGACCGCGCTGCTGCTGGTGATCATCCCGGTGAGCCCGGATCCACCGGTTCCGTCGTCGCCGGCCAGGGCCGCGGCCACCGCGCGGTGCATCGCGCCGAGCGCGTACACGTCCATACCGGTGACCGCCGCCGCGGCTGCCCGCAGCCGGCTCAGATGCCCGTCGTCCGCGTACGTCTCGCCGAGACCGACCAGGCCCTCGCCCGTGTCGACCTCGACGATCGCGCGCAGCGCGAAGGGTTCGTGCACACCGACCGCGTTCAGCAGTGCCGGGTCCCGGAAGGCAACGGGAGTGATCCTCACTCCTGTGATCCGGAGGTCCGTCGTCATTCCGTCGCCTTCCGTTCCCTGGGTGTGGTGCGTGTTCAGTGCCGGCCGGCGGCGAGCGTCAGGGTCTGGCGCAGGGTGCCGTAGGCGGGCTTGGGGACGTAGTTCTCGTCGAGGATGTTGGCCGCGCCCTGGCCGGGGAAGGTGTCCGGGACCCAGGAGTAGGTGTCGGTGAAGCCCCACACGGTGAAGTCGTTGCAGCCCGGGGTGAGGAGGCAGCCGCGCAGCAGTACGCCGTAGCCCTCGGCCTGTGCCTCGAGCTTCGTGCTGTCGGCCGGCATGGGGATGCGGACGTCGGCCTCGGTGACGGCGGTCTCCAGGCCGAGACGGTCGAAGCGCAGCATGTTGTCGGCGATGTCGTGCGGCGCGCTGTACTGGACGCCCAAGTGGCCCTGGATGCCTACACCGTGGATCGGTACGCGCTGCTTGCGCAGGTCGGTCACCAGCTTGTGGAGGGCGGTGCTCTTCGCGTTGACGCCCTCGATGTTGTAGTCGTTGATGAACAGCCGTGCCTTGGGATCGGCCTCGTGGGCCCATCGGAAGGCGTCGGCGATGTAGCCGGGGCCGAGCTTCCGCAGCCAGATGCTGTCCCGCATCGTGCCGTCGTCGTTGAAGGCCTCGTTGACGACGTCCCACTGCCAGATCTTGCCCTTGAAATGCGTGACCTGGTCGGTGATGTGCTGGTGGAGGATCTCCCGCAGTTCCTCGGTGGTGAAGTCGCCGTTGTTCAGCCAGGCCGGCAGCTGGCTGTGCCAGACCAGGGTGTGGCCGCGGACTAGCTGGCCGTTCTTCTTCGCGAAGTCGACGAGTTCGTCGGCGGCGGCCCAGTCGTACGTGCCTCGCTGCGGTTCGACCACTTCCCACTTCATGACGTTCTCGGGGGTGACCGAGGAGAATTCACGGGCGACCTCGGCCCTGTAGGGGGCGTCCTCGGCCAGGGCGGAGGTGTCGACCGCCGTACCGATCCGCAACCCGGCCTTCAGGCCGAGGCTGCCGAGCGTCTGCGGCGCGGTGTGGTGGGAGGGCCTGCTGTGCTTTTCGGCGCCCTCCGTGGCGGCGGACGCGCTGGTCAGCGAGAGGGCGGAGACCAGAAGCGCGGCGGCGGCGGAACCGACCGCGACCGAGCGAGTTGCCTTGATCATGACAAATACCTTTCCATAGTGGCGCGTCGGCGCGGAGCCCGCCGGGGTACGGCACGGGTGGCGACCTGACGGCCTTCGAAAGTTTCGACATCGGCTCCGCACTCCAGGACGGTGTGCGGAGCGGCGGGCAGGGGACGGGGCGCCCCCTGCCCGCCGGTTCGCTACGCGGACCGGACCGCCTCGGCGGGCACCGGCTCGACGGAGGTCGCGCAGACCATGTGCCGCCGGTGGTCGACGGTGCGCTCGGGCCCGGTGAGCCGCAGCCGCACCGTGTGCCGGACGTCGGAGTGGTCGCTGGAGGCGGCGAAGCGCAGTTCCAGCTCACCCGGTTCGACGATCCGGTGCCCGCCGATCCCGGTGAACGACGCCAGGTCCGCGTGGAAGCGGAAGCGCACCCGGCGGGACTCCCCCGCGGCGAGCGGCACGCGGGCGTACCCGATGAGCCGTGACTCGGGACGGGTGGTCTGGGCGACGGGGTCGTGGACGTAGAGCTGGACCACCTCGGCGCCCTCGCGGTCGCCGGTGTTGCGGACCGTCAGCTCGAGGTCGGTGGAGCCGTCGGTGGGCAGCTCGGCGGGGACATCCGGGCCGGGCTCCCAGGCGAACGAGGTGTAGGAGAGCCCGTGGCCGAAGGGGTAGAGCGGCGTCGGGTCGAGGTTGCTGACCCCGTTGACCCGGCCCAGCGGCGGCTGCAGGTAGGTCCAGGGCTGCCCGCCGGAGCCGACGGGGACGCCGATGGGCAGCCGCCCGGAGGGGTTGACCCGCCCCGAGAGGACTCCCGCCAGGGCGGAGCCGCCCTCCTCGCCGGGGAAGAAGGCCTGGACGCAGCCGGCCAGCCGGTCCGCCCGGCCGCCGAGTGCGTACGTACGTCCCGTCAGCAGCACCAGGACGACGGGGGTGCCCGTCGCGAGCAGCGCGTCGAGCAGCTCGGCCTGGAGACCGGGCAGCGTCAGGTCCGCCGCGTCGCAGCCCTCCCCGGAGGTACCGCGGCCGAACAGCCCGGCCCGGTCGCCGAGCACGGCGACACAGACATCGGCACCGGCCGCCAGTGCGGTGGCGGCCCCGATCCCGGAGGCGTCCGTGCCGTCCACGTCACAGCCCTGCGCGTAGTCGACGCCGGCGCCGGGGAACTCCTCGCGGAGCGCCTCCAGCAGGGTCGGTACGGCGATACCCATGGGCGCCTCGGGGTGCTGGACCCCCACGTGACTCGGGAAGGAATAGCAGCCGAGCATGGCCAGCGGGTCGTCGGCGCGCGGTCCGACGACCGCGATCCGTCCGGCGCCGCTCAGCGGCAGGGCACCTTCGGGATTGGCCAGCAGGACACAGGACCGCTCGGCGAGCAGCCGGGCCAGGGCCCGGTTCTGCGGCGGGTCGAGGTCCACGGTTCCGCGCGCCCGGTCCGGGTCCACGCCTTCGAGGACGGCCGGCAGGACCGTGCGGTCCGGGTCGAGCAGGCCGAGTTCGCACTTCTGGAGCAGGACGCGGTACAGGGCGCGGTCCACCAGTTCCTCGGACACGGCACCCTCGCGTACGGCGGCGACGAGCGCGTCACCGTAACTGCGCACGGTGGGCAGTTCCACGTCGACACCGGCCGTGAGGGCGAGCCGGGCGGCGTCCGGGCGGTCGGCGGCGACCTTGTGCAGGGTCTCGAGGAAACCGATGCCGAAGTAGTCGGCCACCACCGTCCCGGTGAAACCCCAGGTGTCCCTGAGGAGGCCGGTGAGCAGGGCCGGGTCGGCCGCTGCCGGAACCCCGTCGATCTCGGCGTACGAGTGCATCACCGAACGGGCGCCGCCCTCGCGGACCGCCATCTCGAACGGCGGCAGGATCACATCGGCCATCTCCCGGCCGCCCGCCCTGACCGGCGCGAGGTTGCGGGCTCCGGCCGACGCGGAGTATCCGGCGAAGTGCTTGAGCGTGGCGACGATCCCGGAGGACTCCAGGCCCCGGACATAGGCCGTGGCGATGGTCGCGACCAGGTAGGGATCCTCGCCGATGGTCTCCTCGACACGGCCCCAGCGCAGGTCCCGTACGACGTCGAGGACGGGAGCGAGCCCTTGGTGGACACCCACGGACCGCATGTCGGCGCCGATCCGCCGCGCCATCTCGGCCACCAGTTCCGGGTCCCAGGCCGCGCCCCAGGCGAGCGGCACCGGATAGGCGGTGGCCCCCCAGGCCGTGAATCCGGCCAGGCACTCCTCGTGGGCGACCGCCGGGATGCCGAACCTTCCCGCCTCGACGATGTCGGCCTGGGCCCTGGCCAGCGCGACGGCGCCGACGCCCGGGTCCACCGGGGCGGTGCCGAACGGCCGGGTGAGCTGGCCGAGTCCGCGGGTGGTGAGCTCCTCGAAGTCGACCGGGTCGACCATGTCGTTCTGGTGCGGTGCGACTCCGTCACCATCGGCGTCGGCGCCCACCCAGACGCCGTACAGCTGGGCGGCCTTCTCCTCGAGGGTCATCCGGGCGGCCAGGTCGGCCACGCGCGCCTCAGGGCTGAGTGAAGGGTCGCGCCACGGGCCGTCGACGGCGGGCGCCGGCTCGGCCTGACGGGCGTGCGGGACAGGGTGGATTGCCATGGCGGCAGGGGTTCCTCTCATGAGTACGGTGGTCCGGAGCGGCAGGGGTGTCCTATTTGCCGCCCACCCCCATCAGTCCGTTGACGAGCGCCCGCCGGGCCACGAGGTACACGGCGAAGATGGGTACGACGGAGAGGACGATCGCTGCCAGTACCGCGGGGATGTTCACTCCGAACTGGGTCATGAAGTTGAACAGCCCCAGCGTCAGGACGCGGTTCTCCTCCGACTGCGTGAGGATCAGGGGGAACAGGAAGCCGTTCCACGCCTGGAGGGCGGAGAAGATCGCCACGGTGCTGATCCCGCCCTTGGAGAGCGGGACCGCCAGTTGCCAGAGCATCCGCACGGGCGAGGCGCCGTCGAGCGACATCGCCTCGTACATCTCCTCGGAGACGTCCCGCATCGTGCCGCTGAGCACCAGGACGGCGACGGGCATCGCGAAGGCGGCGGTGGGCAGGATGATCGCCCACAGGCTGTCGTAGAGCCCCATCTTGCCGATCAGCAGGTACAGGGGCACGATCACCGCCTGCGCCGGGATCGCGACGCCGAGCAGGAAGGTCCGGAAGGCGAGCGAGGAGAGACGGCTGCGGGTGCGCACCGCCACGTACGCCACCGGCACGGAGAGGACCAGGACGATGGCGACGGTGGCCACCGCGACGACGGCGGTGTTGCCGAGCAGCGTGAGGAACCCGCTGTCCAGCACGGTGGTGTAGTTGTCGAACGTCGGGTCCGTCGGGAAGGCCAGCGGATCGCCGTTCAGCGCCTCGTCCTGGTGCATCAGCGAGGAGGAGACCAGCGTGTAGAGCGGTACGAGGACGATGACGAGCCAGATCAGCGAACCGATGCCGGCCACGGGGTTGCCCGTCCTGCGGCGGGGGCGGGACACGCTCCTCAGCCGCCGCGGGGCGGACGCGGTGCGCTGCGGTGCAGCGGGGCGGGTGTCGATAGACATCTCGTCACATACCTTCCCGGGTGGACCGCATGGATCCGAAGCCGCTAAAGCGGACCAGGAGCAGCGACAGACCGGTGGCCACGATGACGAGCGCGGTGGCGATGGCCGCCGCGTAGCCCAGGTCGTAGGTCTGGAAGCCGGTCCGGTACATCAGGTAGGGCAGAATCGTGGTGTCCGTGCCGGGGCCGCCCTTGGTCATGATGAGCACGGTGTCGAAGTAGGTCAGCGAGCCGACGATCATCAGCACCGACGAGGTCGTCATGGTGTGGCGGAGCTGGGGCAGCGTGATGTGGAAGAACTGCCGGACCATGCCCGCGCCGTCGATGGACGCCGCCTGGTAGAGGACCTCGGGGATCTGCCGGGCTCCGCCCTGGTAGATCAGCGTGTGGAAGGGCATGAACTGCCAGCCGCCGACGAACGCCACCACCAGCAGCGCGCCGGTGGACGATCCCATGACGTTCGGGTCGATGCCGAGCCAGGGGCCGATCTCCTTGATCACGCCGAAGTTCGGGTCCAGCAGGGCGTGGAAGAGCATGGCGATCGCGGTGGTGGACAGCAGCAGCGGGATGAAGAAGATCGCGGACAGCACGGCCCGGGTGCGCTGGCGGCCCGCCGCCCAGACACCCAGCAGCAGTGCCACCGGCGTCTGGAAGGCCCAGCTGATCGTCGTGAGCAGGAGGGTCAGCCAGGCTGCCTGGCCGAATTCGGAGTCCTTGAACAACCGGGTCCAGTTGTCGAAACCCGTCAGGGTCGGGGAGTCGAGCCCGTCCCAGGTGGTGAAGGAGAGATAGACGGCGATCGCCAGAGGGACGATCGCGAAGAGGGCGAAGAACAGGATGCCGGGCACGGCCCAGCCGACCGGGGGGCGGCCGACGTTGCCGACGGCCGCCTTCCTGTCTCCGCGGCGCTTCGCATGCGGAGTGTGGACTGACATCGTTACTTGGCGGCCTTCATCGCTTCGACGAACTGCTCGGGCGTGGTCTTGCCCGCGAACAGCTTGCTTATTTCGGTGAGCAGGGGGGTGGCGTACTGGGCCTCCAGCGCCTGGTCCCACGAGAGGGTGAAGCTCGGGGCCTTCTGCACCATCTCGTACTGGTCGTTCGCGAACTCGGGGTTGGGCGACGTGCTCAGCATCGAGGCGGCGTTGGAGGTGGTGGGGATGTCACCGTTGTCGACGAGGGCCTTGGAGTAGCTCTTGGACGCCATCGTCTTCAGGAACGCGATCGCGGCGTCCTTGTGCTTGGTCCGCGCGTTGACGGACCAGTAGTTGGTGGGGTTGCCCACCACGTTCGCCGGGTCGCCCACGCCGCCGGCCACCGTCGGGAACGCGGTCCAGCCGAGGTCCTTCTTGGCGAACTCGGGGGCCTTGCCCAGCTGCGTGGAGTACTCCCACGAGCCCATGAGGTGCATCGCGGCCTTGCCCTTGTTCAGCAGGGTCGGAGCTCCGCCGTTGCCGTAGTCGACCGAGTTGAAGTTCTTGCCGAAGGCACCGTCGTCGATCAGCTCCTTGACGGTCTGGGCCGTCTTGAGCACCGCGGGGTCGCCCCAGCCCTCTGTGTCGCCGTTCTGGATCTTCTGGAAGACCTCGGGGCCGCCGATGCGGTCCAGGAGGTACTCCATCCACATCAGTTCGGGCCACTTGTCGGAGCCGCCGAGGGCGAAGGGGGTGATGCCCGCGGCCTTGAAGGTGGCGATGGCCTTCTGCAGGTCCTGCCAGGTCTTGGGGGCCTCGAGCTTGTGCTCGGCGAAGAGGGCCTTGTTGTAGAAGAGCATCACGGGCTGCATGCCGCGCATCGGCACCCCGTAGACCTTTCCGTCGAGGCCGCCGGCGGTCATGATGGACGGCAGGAAGCCGTCCTTGAGGGTCGGGTCGTCCTTGACCGTCGAGGTGAGGTCGACGAGGTCGTCGGAGTCGACGTACGGCTTGATCGATCCGCCGCCCCAGTTGAAGAAGATGTCCGGGGCGCTGGGCGATCCCATGGCGCTGCGCAGCTTGTTCACGTAGTCGGTACCGGGGACCGACACCAGCTTCACCTTGACGTCGGACGTCTTGTTGAACGTGTCGACCGCGGCCTGCTGCACCTTGACCGCGTCGTCACCGTAGACGTATGCAGTGAGGGTGCCGTTGTCCGATCCGCCGGCCCCTGAACCACAGCCGGCCAGGAGACCGGCCATCGCCATCGCCGCGCCCGCTGCGGCCCATCTCGTCGTACGTGTGCCCTGACTGAAAATACCCGACCGCATGACCGCACCTCTATCGAATGTTTCGGCGTGCCTTTCGAATGTTGCCGGAACCGTACGGTCGTGTTTCGGGCCCGTCAAGAGGGTAGGAGCAAGCATTTACGATCCCTGCCCACGCGCCGGTCGAGGCGGCGGGAGGCTACGATTCGCACATGAGCCCTGCAAAGGTCCAGCCCCAACAGGAGAAGGTGTCCGTCGACGAGTCGTCGGAGAGCACCGCCACGCTGGCAGAAATCGCCCGAGCGGCCGGAGTTTCGGCTCCGACAGTTTCGAAAGTGCTGAACGGGCGCGCCGACGTCGCCCCTGGCACGCGCGCGAAGGTCGAGGAACTGCTGCTGCTGCACGGCTACCGCCGCAGGCGCGGCGCCTCCCAGCAGTCCCAGCTCATCGATCTCGTCTTCCACGAGCTGGACAGCGCCTGGGCGATGGAGGTCGTCCGGGGCGTCGAGAACGTCGCCCGGGAGGAGGGTCTCAGCCTGGTGCTCTCGGAGAGCGCCGGCAGGCTCACTCCGGGCCAGACCTGGGTGGACGGCGTCCTGGCGCGTCGGCCCGCCGGAGTCATCCTGGTGCTCTCGGACCTCGACGCGGGCCAGCGCGCCCAGTTGAACAGCCGCTCGATCCCGTTCGTCGTGGTCGACCCGGCAGGTGACCCGGGGGACGACATCCCGTCGGTCGGAGCGGCCAACTGGCAGGGCGGCCTGGCCGCCACACGCCATCTGACGGGTCTGGGCCACCGGCGGATCGGCATCATCGGCGGACCGGCCCGGATGATGTGCAGCCGCGCCCGTCTCGACGGTTACCGCGCCGCCCTGGAGACCTCGGGCGTGCCGATGGACCCCGGGCTCGTCCGTGAGGGCGAGTTCAACCACGAGGACGGCTACACGGCGGCTCTGCAGCTGCTGCGCCTGCCGGAACCGCCCACCGCCATCTTCGCCGGGAACGACCTGCAGGCACTGGGCGTCTACGAGGCCGCCCGCGAACTGGGGCTGCGGATCCCGGAGGACCTCAGCGTGGTCGGGTTCGACGACCTGCCGCTCACCCGCTGGATCGGCCCGCCGCTCACCACCGTGCGCCAGCCTCTCATCGAGATGGCGGAGACGGCCGCGCGCCTGGTCCTGGACCTCGGCCGGGGGCGGCAGCCCGCCACGACCCGGGTCGACCTGGCGACGAGCCTGGTGATCCGCAGCAGCACGGCGCCGCCGGCACGCTGACTGTTCCGGCGTGCGCGGAGGCAGGCTGTCCGGCCGGGGCGGCGGGGGCCCGTCGGCCCGCGGTGCGGGGGTCCCGTCGCCTCGCGGTGCGGGCGGCCCGCGGCGACCCGCGGGGACAGGCCCCGCCGCGCCGCGGAACTGCGTTCCCGAGCATGCCCGAGCGTGCCCGGGTGACGGTGGGACACCCGGCCGTCGCCGCTGCGACCTGGTCGGATGCCGTATGTGCGGGCCACTGTCAGTGGCCGGGTGCAGACTGACCCGTATCCGGCACAACGGCGTCTCGGGAGGTCTCTGTCATGACCGACGTACTGCTCACCGTAGGCACCCGCAAGGGTCTCTTCATCGGCCGCAGGCGCGGCACCGCGTGGGAGTTCGGTGAGCCGCATTTCAACGCCCAGGCCATCTACTCGATCGCGATCGACACCCGCGGAAAGGCGCCCCGGTTGCTGGTCGGCGGGGACAGCGCGCACTGGGGACCGTCGGTGTTCCACTCCGACGACCTGGGCGCGACGTGGGTCGAACCGAAGCAGCCGGCCGTGAAGTTCCCGCAGTTCACCGAGGCATCGCTGGAGCGGGTGTGGCAGCTGCACCCGGCCGGTCCCGAGGCCCCGGGCGTCGTCTACGCGGGCACCGAACCCGCCGCGCTCTTCCGCTCCGAGGACGGCGGTGAGTCCTTCGAATTGGTCCGATCGCTGTGGGAGCACCCGACGAGATCCCAGTGGGTGCCCGGTGGGGGCGGTGAGGGCCTGCACACGGTCCTGACCGACCCCAGGGACGCGAACGCGGTGACCGTCGCGGTCTCCACGGCGGGAGTGTTCCGCACCGCGGACGGCGGCGAGCGGTGGGCACCGGCCAACAAGGGGGTCTCCGCGGTCTTCCTGCCCGATCCGGACCCCGAGTTCGGCCAGTGCGTGCACAAGGTCACCCGGGACGCCGCCGATCCCGACCGGCTGTATCTGCAGAACCACTGGGGCGTCTTCCGCAGCGACGACGCCGGGGACAACTGGACCGGCATCGGCGCCGGCCTGCCCTCGGACTTCGGCTTCGCCGCCGCCGCCCATCCGCACCGCGCGGACACCTTCTACGTCTTCCCGATCAACGCCGACGCGGACAGGGTCCCCGCCGACCGCCGCTGCCGGGTGTTCCGTACCCAGGACGCGGGTGGGACCTGGGAGCCGCTCACGCGCGGCCTTCCGGACGGCGACCACTACGGCACGGTGCTCCGCGACGCGCTCTGCACGGACGACGCGGACCCGGCCGGCGTCTACTTCGGCAATCGCAACGGCGAGGTGTACGCGAGTGCGGACGACGGCGACAGCTGGCAGCAGCTCGCCTCGCATCTGCCCGACGTCCTGTGCGTACGGGCGGCGGTGCTCCACTGACCGGCAGGTGACCGGTGTGGTCGTCACACCGGTGGAGCACCAGTAGAGTGCGCCCCGTGGCAGCACGACCGTTGAAAGAAATCGTCGAGCCGGGGTGGGCGTCGGCCCTCGAGCCCGTGGCCGAACGCGTCGCCGAGATGGGCGACTTCCTGCGCGCGGAGATCGCTGCGGGGCGCACCTACCTGCCCTCGGGGCCAAACGTCCTGCGGGCGTTCCAGCAGCCGTTCGAGGAGGTGCGCGTCCTGATCGTCGGGCAGGACCCCTACCCGACTCCGGGGCACGCGATCGGTCTGAGCTTCGCGGTGGCACCCGATGTCAGCCCGCTGCCGGGAAGCCTGGAGAACATCTTCCGGGAACTCCAGGCGGATCTTGGCCTTCCCCGGCCCTCGAACGGTGATCTGACGCCCTGGACGCGCCAGGGGGTACTCCTGCTCAACAGGGCCCTGACCACGGCGCCCAGGCGGCCGGCGGCTCACCGTGGCAAGGGCTGGGAGGAGGTCACCGAGCAGGCCATCCGGGCACTGGTGGCCCGGGGCACCCCGCTGGTGTCGGTCCTGTGGGGGCGCGACGCCCGCAATCTGCGGCCGCTCCTCGGCGACTTTCCGGCGATCGAGTCCTCGCACCCCTCCCCCATGTCGGCGGACCGCGGCTTCTTCGGCTCGCGCCCGTTCAGCCGGACCAACGAACTGCTGGAGCGCCAGGGGGCACAGCCGGTCGACTGGCAGTTGCCGTGACCGCGGCGGGTCCGTTCGTCCTCGGTGTCGACTCGGGCGGATCCGGACTGCGGGTGGCGCTCGGTGTGGTGGAGTCCGCGCACCCGGTGGCCACGGCCGTCTGCGCGGAACCGGTACGTACGGGTCCGGGCGGCATCGACGCGGAGCATCTGCTGGACCAACTGCTGCCCGTGGCCCGGAACTTGCTCGACCGGGCCGGCCCCGGGGCGGCGGTTGCCGCCGCGGTGGTCGGAGCCGCCGGCATGGCGACGCTCGGCGATCAACTGCGCGCACGGCTGCCCGGCGCGCTCGCCGGGGCCCTGGGCGTACGGCGGGTGGCACTGGCGGCCGACGCGGTGACCGCGTACGCGGGGGCGCTGGGCCAGCGACCGGGGGCGGTCGTCGCGGCCGGCACCGGCATGATCGCTCTCGGCACCGACCTCACGACCTGGCGCCGGGTCGACGGCTGGGGCCATCTGCTGGGTGACAGCGGGGGCGGCGCGTGGATCGGCCGGGCAGGGCTCGACGCGGCGATGCGCGCCCACGACGGCCGTGCCGGCGGTTCCCCGGCGCTGCTGTCGCGCCTCGAGGCCGTGTTCGGAGCAGCGTCCGGCCTTCCCGGCCTGCTCTACCCGCGGACGGACCGTCCCGCGCTGCTCGCCTCCTTCGCTCCCGAGGTCGCGGCCTGCGCCGCGGCTGACGACGTGGCCGCCGGAATCCTGCTGCAGGCTGCCGCGCATGTCGCCGAGGCTGCGGCGGCCGCCTGCCCCGGACCTGGGGGCTCCGGTGCCGCCACGAGCGTGGGGTTCGACATCGCCCTGACGGGTGGCCTGTTCAGGATGGGTGACCCGCTCCTCGAACCGGTGCGCCGCGAGCTGGCCCGACAGGTTCCGCAGGCGCGGGTGGTGCCCGCAGCGGGCGATCCGCTGCACGGCTCCCTGGAGATCGCGCGCGCACTCGCCCGCTCGACGCTGCGGCTGCCGGTCCACCCGACGCTGCTCTGCGTGCCCGGGGTGGCGTAAAGGCTTGCGCAGCGATCTGTCCGGACAGAGCAGGGCAGTTGCCCGGTATGCCGCCCAACAGGCATAAACGGACAGAAGGCGCCCGACTGCCCCCTCCCCGATCCGGGGTGCGGGCAAAGCCAGTAGCATGCGACGCCATGAGCACCCCCACTGGGCCCGCTTCCGGCCTGCCTGTACGAATGCCGCGACCTCGCCAGTCCGGACGGCACCGCCGCCCGGAGCCCGTGGTCGCACCCGAGGGCGCTGCCGCGCTCGTTCTCGCCGTTCCCGGTACCCCTTCCTCGGCCACGCGCAGCCTGGCCGAGGAAGTCATCAGCATCGCCCGCTCCGAGCTGCCCGGCCTGAACGCCCGGATCGGTCATCTCGACGGTGACGACGCCGAGTTCCCCGCGCTCGCCTCCGTACTCGCCGATGCCGCCGCCGAGCGCACCGCGCGCTACGAGCAGGCCGTCGCGGCCGGCCGCGAGGTCGCCGTACCCGAGGGCCCGTCCGCCGTCGTGGTGCCCCTGCTGGCGGGGCCGGACAGCGCGCTGCTGCGGCGCATACGGCAGGCGGTCATGGACAGCGGTACGCAGGCCGAGCTGACGGATGTGCTCGGGCCGCACCCGTTGCTCGCCGAGGCGCTGCACGTGCGCCTTGCGGAGGCCGGGCTGGCGCGCGCCGACCGCGCCAGGCTGTTCACCGTGGCGACCGCGGCCGACGGCATCGTGCTGGCCACGGTCGGCGGCGAGGAGGCCGTGCAGGCCGCCGGCATCACCGGCATGCTGCTGGCCGCCCGCCTGGCGGTGCCGGTGATGGCCGCGGCCCTGGACGTGGACGGCTCGGTCGCCTCGATCGCCGAGCAGCTGCAGAGCTCCGGCTCCGCGCAGCTCGCGCTCGCACCGTACCTCGTGGGCCCGGAGATCGACGCCGACCTGCTGGAAGCCGCGGCGAAGGAGGCCGGCTGTGCGACTGCCGAGCCGCTGGGCGCTTACCCGGCCATCGGCAAGCTCGTGCTGTCGCTGTACGCGACGACGCTCGGCATCACGCCGGCGACGCCGCAGGGAGCGGTCCCGGCGCACTGATCGGCGCCCGCCCCGCCCCGTGCCCGGAGGGACGGCACGGACCGGCACTCCGGTCCGTGCCGTCTTTCGCTTGTCCGGCGCCGGACGCACGGGCACGTCGCGGGCGGGGAGACGTCTCCCGGGCGCGCAGGCGCGTCGCCGGCGCGGAGGCACACATCCCGGCGGGCACGGCGGATGCCCGCTGCGGACCGGGAAACAGCGGCGGGCCGAAGGCGCCGAGCGGCAGGCGGAGCGCCCTGCGCCGGGCCGGAAACACGTGGCCCGCCGGGGGCGCGGGGGCATCCGGGGGGCGTGCGGCAGAAGCCCGGCCGTGACGCCGGTGTCAGGCGCGGACGTCAGGCGCCGGTGTCAGGCGCGGACGTCAGGCGAAGACCACGCAGGAGGCGGCCGGGGCGTCGAGGGAGCCCGCGTGGGCCGGGATCCCCGTCTCCGCGTCGACGGCGAACCAGCTGACGTCTCCGGAGCGCTCGTTCGCGGCGTACAGCCACTGGCCGCCGGGGTCGAGGGTGAGGTCGCGGGGCCAGTGCCCGCCGCAGCCCACGGCCGCGACCAGGGCCGGCTTCTCGGCCGTCTCGTCGAGTGTGAGCACGGAGATGCTGTCGTGGCCCCGGTTGGCCGTCCACAGGAACCGTCCGTCGTGCGACACCACGACTTCGGACGGGTACGTGCGCTCGCCGCCCCCCGCGCCCGCGGTGTACGCGTCATGGGGCAGGACCGGCGTCTCGCCGACCGGGTCGAGACGGCCGCCGGCACTGTCCCAGCGGCACACGGTCAGAGTCGGTTCCAGCTCGTTCAGGACGTAGACGTGTCCCCCGGACGGGTGAAATGCCAGATGGCGCGGCCCGGTACCCGGACGCATCGCCGTCTCGGTGTGCGGCCGCAGTGCGCCCGTGCGGGGATCGAGGGCGCAGACGCGTACGGAGTCCGTCCCGAGATCGACACTCAGCACCCACTGCCCCGAGGGGTCGGCGACCACGTGGTGCGCGTGCGGGCCGGCCTGGCGGTCCGGGTCCGGCCCGCTGCCCTCGTGCCGCAGGACGGAGGCCACCGGACCGAGTGAACCGTCGGCCCGCACGGGCAGGGCGGTGACGCTGCCGGAGCCGTAGTTGGCGGTGAGCAGGTGACCGGCCGCGAGGGACAGGTGCGTGGGGCTGCTGCCGTCCACCGGCAGCGCCTCACCGATGAGCCGGGGTGCGTCGTCGCCGGTCACGGCGAACGCGGCCGCGGCCCCGTCGGCCCCCTCGCTGACCGCGTACAGCACTGTGCCACCCGTCTCGGGAGCGCGGCCGACCACGAGGTAGGAGGGGTCCGCGACGGCGTCCGTGCTCGCGATCACGGTGAGCGCTCCTGTGTCCCGGTCGACGGCGACGGCGGTGATCCCGTGTCCGCCCGCCGAGGTGAACGACCCTATGAATGCCCGCCCGGCATTGCTGCTGCCCATCGCGCTACCCCTCTTCACGTCCGTCGCGATCTTCCCTCCGACCGTAGCAGGCAGCCTTTTTTGGTACAGACCATTCCGGGGCGGCAAAGGGGAGTCGGACGGTGCGGCGAACGGGGAACGCGGGAACGCGGATGTGGAGACGCGAGGTCAGGCTCCGACCAGGGGCGCGCGCGGGGAGCTCTGCAGGGGGGCGGCGAGCTCTGCGAGCGCCCTCTCGATGCTGTGCAGGTGAGCGAGCGCGGGCTGGACGACCACGGGCTCCGCGCCGGCCTCGGCCGGCAGAGCCCGCGTGGTGGACGCCGAGCCGCGGTACGGCCCGCGTTCCGCCGTGGTCAGCGCTTCCACCGAAGCCTCGACGCGCCAGCACGCCGCGGCGAGACGGGCGTCGTGGGACGCCTCGGGGTCCGCCGCGACGGACGCCAGGCCGCGGACCTCACGGGCACAGGCGTCGAGCAGCTCGAGGACCTGCCGGGCCCGTGCCTTGCGGGCGCGCAGCGGGCTCAGCGGATGCACCAGCGGGCCGAGCGACAGCCGCACCCGGCCGAGGAGCGCTTCCAGTTCGGCGACGCGTGGGGAGGGGTCCGCGGTCGCGGAGCCCGCCAGGCGCGCCGCGGCCTCCGCGGTGCAGGCGTGCACACAGCGAAGGGCACGCTGGATCCACGCGTCGGTGGTGGCATGGGTGGTGACCGGCAGGACGAGGAGCACCGCCACCATCGCACCGAGCGCCCCGACTCCGGTCTCCACCAGGCGCAGCGCGAGCAGCGCGGGGTTCAGCACCCCGAGGAGCCCGTAGAGCGCCCCTGCCATGACCGTCACCGAGAACATCATCCAGGTGTACGAGACGGCCGCCGAGTAGAAGATCCCGAAGACGCCGATGGCCACCAGGACGGCGGTGGGGGCGGCGGCCCCGTGCAGCGGCACGACGACGAGCGGGCCGACCGGGATTCCGATCAGCGTCCCCAGCACCCGGCGGAACCCGCGCACGAGCGTCTCGCCGCGCGAGGTGGTGTTCACGAACACCCACCAGGTGGCACCGACGGCCCAGTACCAGCGCTCGTCGGAGAGGAACTGGCCCGCCAGGAGCGCGAGGGCGCCGCCCACGGTCGCCTGGACCGCCTGGCGCGTGGTGGCGCGGTTCAGCCCCCGGCCTGCCACGGGATGGGGTACGGCGGCGACGGGCAGCCGCCGCTCGTAGCACCACAGGCCGAAGCGGACCGCGGACGAGGCGAGCAGGGACAGCGCCACCGCCTCGTACAGCTCGGGGAGCTGCCCGGGCAGGGTGTGGAGGAACTGTGTGACGAAGAAGGCCATGAAGGCGAACACGCCCAGGGAGTGGCCGCGGGGCCCCCATCGCCGGGCGTAGACGCCCGCCCCCATCACCGCGAGGAAAGCCAGGTCACGCGCCACCGGGTGGTCGTGCAACACGGCCGCGAGCGCCAGCACCGGGAGCCCCACGGCGGGGAGCAGCGCCGTGGTGACCGCCTGACCGCGCACGGTGGGGTCGGTCACCGTGAAGAGGGCCAGCAGTGCCGCGAGACCTCCGGTGACGGCTCCGACGAGCGAGTGGCCCGCCAGGCCGCACACGACAACGGCCAGACCGATGCCGAGGACGGCCCGGGCACCGCTGCGCAGTCGCAGCCGACCTGGATCCGGAGCCGCGAACACCCTCTTCAGCACTGCTTTCCGCCCCTTCGCACGAAAAAGGGCGCCACGGAATCCGCAGCGCCATCGACGGGACCATCAGACCATGCCATCGACTACCGGCTCAACACGTGGCCGTGCGGCTGCGCCATTGGCACAGCCGCACGGCCATCTTCCACGCCACCGGTCGGCCAATGGCCGAAATTTCCGGCCCCGGCCGGTCCGGCTCGTCTCCCGCCGCCCTCCAGGGCGGCGTCCGCCGGAGCACGGCGGGGGCGGCCGTCGTGCGGGCCCGCTCCGGGAGCGCCGCAGGGCAGCCGGGCCGACGGGCTCCGGCGTCGGGTCAGCTCCGCCACCAGTCGTCGAGCGGACTGACCGGGACGGTCCGCTTGTGCCGGCTCGCGAGGTAGACCGACTCCACCCTCGCCGCCACCTCCGGCGTGACGTCGGCACCTTCGAGGTAGTCGTCGATCTCGGCGTACGTCAGGCCGAGTGCCACCTCGTCGGGCAGCGCGGGCCGGTCGTCCTCGAGGTCGGCGGTCGGCACCTTCTCCCAGGTGCTCGCCGGGGCGCCCAGCTCGCGCAGCAGAGCGCCGCCCTGCCGCTTGGTCAGTCCGGTGAGTGGGGTGACGTCGACGCCACCGTCGCCGTACTTCGTGAAGAAGCCGGTGACCGCCTCGGCCGCGTGGTCGGTGCCCACGACGAGCAGGCCCAGCTGCCCGGCGATCGCGTACTGGATCACCATGCGTTCGCGGGCCTTGATGTTGCCGCGCACGAAGTCCCGCAAGGTGGGCTCGCCACCCAGCAGCTCCCGCACACCGAGCGCCGCCTCAGCGGCGACGGCGTCCGAGCTCGGCCTGACGTTCACCGCGACCGACCGGTCGGGCCGGATGAAGTCCAGCGCGATCTGCGCGTCGTGCTCGTCGGCCTGCACGCCGTAGGGCAACCGCACCGCGACGAAGGTCGCCTCGTACCCCTCGGCCCGCAGCTCCTCGGCGGCGAGCTGGCACAACCTGCCGGCCAGCGTACTGTCCTGTCCGCCGCTGATGCCGAGCACGAAGCCCTCGGCCGGCGTCGATCGCAGGTAGTCCTTGAGAAAGTCGACCCGTTGCCGGATTTCGACCTTGGGGACGATGGTCGCCTTGGCGCCGAGTTCGGCGAGGATCTGCTCCCTTTGGTTCACCATCCGCTCACTGTAATAGCGGGAAACACACGGCGGCGGTGCGGGGTGACGGCAGGCCTGCGGGTGCCCCCGCAGCGGGACCGCGGCGGGCCGGACGGCTGCGCCCTGGGTACAGTCGGGCGACGGATCACCGAGTCGCGAGGAGAACGACCGGACATGGCGGTGGACGCTCTCGACACCCGCATCCTGCGCCTGCTCATCGAGCAGCCACGCACCAGCGTGCGCGAGTACGCGCGCATCCTGGGCGTGGCCCGCGGCACCCTGCAGGCCCGTCTGGACCGGCTCGAACGGGACAGGGTGATCACCGGTACCGGACCGTCCCTCTCCCCCGCCGCGCTCGGCCACCCGGTGCTCGCCTTCGTGCACCTGGAAGTGACCCAGGGGCACCTGGACGAGGTGGGTGAGGCCCTCGCGGGCGTTCCCGAGATCATCGAGGCGTTCTCCACCACCGGCGGAGGCGATCTCCTGACACGGGTCGTGGCCCGGGACAACGGCCATCTGGAGGACGTGATCCAGCAGCTGATCCAGCTCCCGGGCGTGGTGAGGACGCGGACCGAGGTGGCCCTGCGCGAGCGGGTGACGCACCGCGTCCTGCCACTGGTGGAAGCGGTGGGCCGGGCGGCGGGCAGCACCGGCTGATCGCTGTCGGGCATCCTGGGGCTCATGAGCTCTCCCGGCGCCGTGGCCCCCTGTGTCCTCTTCGACCTCGACGGCACCCTCGTCGACAGCGAACCCAACTACTACGAGGCGGGGCGCCGGCTCCTCGCGCGCTACGGCGTACGGGACTTCAGCTGGGAGAACCACTCCCGCTTCATCGGTATCGGCACGCGCGAGACGCTCACCGTCCTGCGCGCGGAGTACGGGATCGGGGCGCCGGTCGACGAACTCCTGGCCGGCAAGAACGCCCTCTACCTGGAGCTCGCCGGGACCTCCACCGAGGTCTTCCCCGAGATGCGCGTCCTCGTCGAGCGGCTCCACGAGGACGGCGTCGCGATGGCGGTGGCCTCGGGTTCGTCCCGGGCGGCGATCGGGGCCACCCTCGCGGTCACCGGGCTCGACGCGTACTTCCCGCTGTACGTGTCCGCCGAGGAGGTGGCGCACGGCAAGCCCGCGCCCGACGTGTTCCTGGAGACCGCCCGGCGGCTGGGTGCCGAGCCGGCTGCCTGTGTGGTCGTCGAGGATGCCGTTCCGGGTGTGCAGGCGGCCCATGCGGCGGGAATGCGCTGTATCGCGGTCCCCTACGTGCGAACGGCTGCGGACCAGGCGGTGTTCAGGTCCGCGGAACTGCTCTTCCCGGGCGGACAGGCGGAGTTCGGGGCGACCGCCGTACTCGACTGGCTCACCGCCGGCTGATCCAGGCCGGGCGACGCCCCCGGCCCTGCATGGCAACGACCCCTCCCGGCCCGGCGAATGGCCGGAACCAGGGGGGCGTCGCCCGGCCGGGCGAGAAGAGGTCCCGCGGACGGATATCCTGATCATGCCGCGTGCCCCACGCACCGAACCGAGCCCACGAGCCCGACCGGGTCGCCGCCGCGGCAGTCGGAGCGGGCCACAGTTCGAGATTGGTGTGCACAGGTGCTGGTAGCTGGACGGTACCGGTTGATATCCCCCATCGGCCGTGGCGGCATGGGTGAGGTGTGGCGCGCGACGGACGAAGTACTGGGCCGGGCCGTCGCCGTGAAGCTGCTGCTGGGCGACCACGCCGATGCCTCGTCGACCGCGCGGTTCCGCCTGGAGGCACAGACCGCCGCGCGCCTGAGCCACCCTCACCTCGTCGCCGTCTTCGACTTCGGCTCCTGGGAGGACCGCTTCTTCCTGGTGATGGAACTGGTCGAGGGCAGAAGCCTCGGGGATCTGCTGGACACCGAGGAGCAGATCCGGCCGGAACAGGTGGCCCGCATCGCCGGCGAGGCCGCGGCCGGACTGGCCGCGGCGCACCGGCAGGGGATCGTCCACCGTGACATCAAGCCCGGCAACCTCATGCTGGACGCCGACGGGTCCGTGAAGATCGGGGACTTCGGCATCGCCCAGTTCGTCGACGACCCGTCCACTGCCCTGACCACCGCCGGGCACATCGTCGGTACCAGCCTGTACCTGGCTCCCGAACGGGCCCTCGGCCGCACCGCCGACTCCGCGTCGGACATGTACTCCCTGGGCTGCGTCATCTACCAACTTCTGGTGGGGCAGCCGCCGTTCCGCTCGGACACAGCGACGGCGACGCTCTACCAGCACGTGGACACCCCACCGGTGCCGGTCAGACAGCGGGGGGTCGACATCTCCCCCGCCTTCGATTCGTACCTGCTGGGCCTGCTGGCGAAGCAGCCTGAGGACCGGCCGAGTGCGCAGCAGGTCTCGGACTGGTTCCGCACCGACGCCTGGCGCGGACGCCCCGAACCCATGCCCCACCACCTCCCCGCCGCTCCGCCCGCGGCCACACCCCCGGCGGCGGCTGCCGCACCGGCCGGCCAGGCCGCCGCCGGCGTCTCGACGTACAGGCTGCCGCAGGCCACCGGCCGCAGACGGGCCGCCCCCGCACCGCGGGCGATCAGATCGGCGACCACGCGGCGGATGAGCACGAGCGAGGCCATCCGCCGCCGGCCCCGGGTGGCGAGCGCCGTCGCGGGGACGGTCGCCTTCCTGGCAGCGGTGTACCTGGGGACGGTCCTGTTCTCACCGGACTCCGGTGCGGCGGACACTCCAGGTCCCGGGACCTCTCCGGCCGCCGGGGCCTCTCCGGCCGCCGGGACGCCGGCGTCCGCCGATCCGGCCGCTCCCGCCGGGGACAGCCCCCGGCAGGACGGCGACGGCGGCGACGAGGACTGAGCGCCCGGCTCACCAGCGGGGGTGGACCTCCGCGCGGATCCTGCGGTCGTACAGGTCGCGCACCGCGTCGAGGGTGCTCTGCGGCAGGGCCGGGAGAGAGGCCGCCGCAGCGTTGGCTCGGGCCTGCTCCACGGAACGTGCCCCGGGGATGACGCTGGTGACACCGGGCTGCTGGATGATCCAGCGCAGCGCGGTCTGCGCGGGTGTGGCGCCCTCGGGCGCCAGTGCGGCGAACTCCGCCGCCGCGGCCACGCCGGTCGCGTAGTCGATGCCGGAGAAGGTCTCACCCTGGTCGAACGCCTCGCCGTGGCGGTTGTACGTGCGGTGGTCCTCGGGTGCGAAGACCGTGTCCGCCGTGTACTTCCCCGACAGCAGTCCGGAGGCGAGCGGCACCCGCGCGACGATGCCGACGCCGGCCTCGACGGCGGCCGGGAGCACCTCGTCGAGCGGCTTGAGGCGGAAGGGGTTGAGGATGATCTGGACACTGGCGACGCCGGGCCTGGCGATGGCCGTCAGCGCCTCGGCGCACGTCTCGACGCTCACCGCGTAGGCGCCGATCCGCTGCTCGGCGACCAGGGTGTCGAGGGCGTCGTAGACCGCGTCCGAGGAGTAGACACTCGTCGGCGGGCAGTGCAGCTGTACGAGATCGAGCGTGTCGACGCCGAGGTTGGCGCGCGAACGGTCGTTCCACGAACGGAAGTTGTCGAGGACGTAATTGTCCGGGACCTGATCGGCGCGTCGGCCCATCTTCGTGGCGACGAAGACGTCCGCGTCCGGCCGGTCCTTGAGGTAGCGGCCGATGAGCTGTTCGCTGCGTCCGTCGCCGTACACGTCCGCGGTGTCGAAAAAGGTGACGCCCGCTTCGACGGCGGCGTCCAGGACGCCGAAGGCGTCGGCCTCCACCACCTCGCCCCAGTCCCCGCCGAGCTGCCAGGTGCCCTGTCCTACGACCGATACGTCACGGCCGGTCCTGCCGAGTGTGCGCTGCTCCATGCGGATCATGCTACGTCGGTGCGTGGTGACCGAAGCCGGTGACGGTGTGTAGAAGGCGGCGGGCGAGGGAACGGACAACTCATGCGCATCCGTTACGTACCCACCGTTCCCGCCGTTTTCGCCGCCCTCGCCCTCGCGTCCTCCGTGGGTGCCTCGACGGCCTCCCCTGCCGCGGCCACCGCACCCGCTCCCCCCTGCCGGGAAAGCGGTCTGACCGTCGCCGCCGCGGCGTCCGACCAGCCGGAGACCCTGCGGATCAGCGTCACCAACCACGGCGGGCAGGCCTGCGCCGTCGACCGCGTCCCCACGGTCGTCTTCGGCGATCTGGACGGTCCGGCGCTCCCGGTCCCCGCCGGCGGGAGCGCGCCGTACCGCGTCCCGGCGGGCAGCACCGTGTACGCGGCGGTACGGACCCTGGACCCGTCGGCCTCCGAGCTTCGCGTGGTGGACCGGCTGACGGTCGCCGGGGACCCCGCGCACCGCGGACGGACCTTCGACGCCGCCTCGCTGGGGGCCCCGGACGGAATCCGGGTCTGGGAGCCGGTCACGACCTGGTGGCACGGTTCACGGACCGCGGCCGACGCGGCGCTCGAGCGGCACACGGACTGACCGGTGCGGCCCGCGGGTCCGTGGCAGCGCCGCCCCCGTGCGGTGCGCGGCCGGCGGCGGCACAGTGGAGGTGACGGACTGTGCGGGACCCACGCGGCCCCGGGGACCGGGCAGGGTACGCACCGTCCGACCGCTTCCCGTCGGAAGGACACGGTCGTGGACACCGAGGGCACACGGCGCTTCGTGGTGCAGATCCATGATGCCCGGCGCATGCATTTCGACTTCCGGCTCGAGGTCGACGGCGTACTCAGGTCATGGGCCGTCCCACGCGGGCCGTCGGACAACCCCCGCGACAAGCGGCTGGCCGTTCCCACCGACGACCATCCGCTGGAGTACGGCACCTTCGAGGGCGTCGTACCGCAGGAGGCACAGGGCAGCGGCACCGTCATCGTCTGGGACCAGGGCACCTACCGGTCGCTCAGCCACGACCCCGCCGGTACGCCCGTCCCGATCGGCGAGGCACTGGAGCGGGGGCACGCCACCTTCTGGCTCGCCGGGACGAAACTGCACGGCGAGTTCGCTCTCACCCGCTTCCACGTGGGCGACGAGGCCGACGCCCAGGGGCCGGAGGCCTGGCTGCTGATCAAGGCGAACGACCGGCAGGCCGTCCACGACCGGCCGGGCACCCCCGACCCGTACCACGCCCGCTCGGCCCGCACCGGCCGGACCCTGCACCAGGTCGCGGCGGCGGAGCGGGAGAACGCCCGCTGAGCGGTCGGGCCGGCAGCCCGCCGTACAGGCGCTGCCGGATCAGCCGGACGGCCCCGCCCGCAGGACCGGATCGCGCGAGCGCACCGGTTCGGCCGCGAGCCGCTCCGGCCGGTGGGCCCCCTCCGCGCGGATGCCGCGGACGGCCTGGTGGAGCGGTTCCCCGGGCCCCTCGTCCCCCGGCGCGGACGGCGCCGTGAGCGGTTCGGCCCGCATCCAGCGTTGCGTACCCGCTCAGGGAGCCGGACCGCACGCCGGACGGGCCGCACGCCGGACGGATGGCACGTGACGGATCGCACCCCTGACGGGCCGGCGCTCCGGTGCGAGGCGGGCGCCGAGCCGCTCGTCGGGCCTGGCCAGGAGCAGTGGCTCTTCGGTCACCACCGCACGGGAGAAGCCCCCTCGCTTCCGCGAGGGGGCTTCTCCCGTCCGTGCCTCCAGCGGCCCGGAGCGGCGTCAGGATTTCTTGGCGGAGGCCAGGTGGGCGAAGACCACGACGTTGTCCTTGTAGTCCTTCGCCCTCTTGTCGTACTCCCCGCCGCAGGTGATCAGCCGCAGCTGGGCCGTGCCGTTGTCGTCGTACACGCGGTCGCTGGGGAAGTCGGCCTTGCTGAACGTCTCGACCGTGTCCACCTTGAAGGTGGCCACCACTCCGTCCTCGCGGGTGATGTCCACCGCGCTCCCCTTCTTGAGCGTCCTGAGGTACAGGAACACGGCGGGACCTGTTTTCGTGTCGACGTGACCGGCGACGACCGATGTACCGCGCTCGCCCGGCGTGGCCCCGTCCTTGAACCAGCCGACCAGGTTCTTGTCGTCCGCGGGTGGGGCGTCCAGCCGCCCCGAGGAGCCGATGGACAGCGGTGTGAAGGGGGCGTCGACCGCGATGTCCCGGATGGAGATGCGTTCGGGCTCGGACCTCGGCAGCCCGGGGCCCGCCGTGGACGCGGAGGCGGATGGTGTGGGTGCGGCAGGCGTGGTGGCGCCGGGGGCGGTGGTGGCGGGGGCGGACGACACGGTGGTGGGCGGCTGGACTCCCGCCGAGGCGTCGAAGGAGTTGTAGACGAGGAGGAAGCCCAGCCCCACCGCCGCGGCGGGCCACAGCAGTGAACGGCCGGGGGCGGGGGAGGCGGAATCCGGTTCGGACGGCTGCTGGGCGGTCATACGGGCACTGCCTTTCGCGTACGAGGAGGGCGGGGGAAGAACGGGGCGCGGGTGACGACGCGGGAGAGTCGTGGGCAGACCGAGCGGGAAAGTCTGCGCGGCCACCACCCGGGAGGGCGGCGGCCGCGACAGCGTTCGGTCAAGGGTGCGCGGAGGTCTGTCAGACGGCCGCGGTACCCGAGGCGTTGCGGCGACGCATCCGGTACGCGGCGGCACCGATGCCACCGAGCATCAGCACCGAGCCGGCGGCCAGGCTGCTGCCGGACAGGGCCATGGCGCCGCCTCCGGTGTGCATACCGCCCTCGGGCTTCTCGTGCGTCCAGGACTCCGACTTGTCGCGGTCGTCGTTGTTACCGGCCTGGGAGTCCTCTTCCTTGTCCTTCTGCCAGTCGTCGGCCGAGATGCCGGCCAGCGCGCCGCCACCGGCGTGCACACCACCCTCGGGCTTCTCGTGCTTCCAGGACTCCGGCTTGTCGCGGTCGTCGTTGTTACCGGCCTCGGAGTCCTCTTCCTTGTCCTTCTGCCAGTCGTCGGCCGAGATGCCGGCCAGCGCGCCGCCACCGGCGTGCACACCACCCTCGGGCTTCTCGTGCTTCCACGAGTCCGGCTTGTCGCGGTCGTCGTTGTTACCGGCCTCGGAGTCCTCTTCCTTGTCCTTCTGCCAGTCGTCGGCCGAGATGCCGGCCAGCGCGCCGCCACCGGCGTGCACACCACCCTCGGGCTTCTCGTGCTTCCACGAGTCCGGCTTGTCGCGGTCGTCGTTGCTGCTGGAGGAAGAGCCGCTGTCCTTGTCCCAGCCGTCGGCCGAGGTCACGGCGTATGCGGCGGGGACGGAGACCGCGAGGACCGCCGTGACGGCGGCCGATGCGAACAGGGTGCGGGCAGAGCGCATGGATACACAGTCCTTTCGCCGTACCCACGCTGACCGACCGGTTGCCGGCTCATCGAAATCGCGGGTGCGACGTGATCCACCGTCAGCCGAAATCCGGGGGCGCACCACTCGGGGACACCGCATTGGAGCTACGCCGTGGGCTCAACGTGTGACATGGAGCGGGATATCACCCGTTGGACGGCACGCCACGCCGGGCGGGGGTTTGGGCGGCGGGTGATCACCGGTGTAGGCGCTGCCGACGCACGCGCCACACGGGTGATCACCGGTGTAGGCGCTGCCGACGCACGCGCCACGGTAGGTACCCCCTCGCGCCGGTCGCGGACCGCCGGGGCCGCGTCACCCTGATCGGCGGACGGACCGGTTCGCATCCTGGCACGCCCGGACGAGCCGGGACCGAGCGGCGGCAGCCCGCGCGTGCGGCCCCGCACCGCCGCCCGCCACTTCCTGCACGGCCACGCGGCCCGCCATTTCCTGAACCGATCCCCTGCGCGGCCTCGCACCACGACACCGAGGGCCCGGATCACGGGGCGGTCACCACGACCATCCCATCAGTTCTTGTCGCCAACAGGCCCCGGTACATCTGCTGTTGCACATCTCTTGACGCGTTCGTAACAAGGGTGGAGTATCTCGCACAGCCGGAGAGAGCGCTCTCTGGCTGTACGCGTCGTGTACCCGCCCCACGACTCAGGAGACCCCCATGCACGCACCCCCCATATTCCGCATCTCCCTGGCACCGGACAGAAGGCGTGGCAGTGTGCTCGCCGTTGTCGCCGGTCTCGTCCTCTCCCTCCTCGCCTTCGTCCCGCAGGCCCCTGCGAGCGCGGCACCCACGCTGCTCTCCCAGGGCAGGACGGTCACCTCCTCCAGCCAGGAGAACGGCGGGACCCCCGCCGCCTCCGCGGTCGACGGTGACAACGGGACCCGCTGGTCGAGCGCCTTCTCCGACCCCCAGTGGATCAAGGTCGACCTGGGCGCCGCAGCCTCGGTGAGCCAGATCGTGCTGCGGTGGGAGGCGGCCTACGCCACCGGTTACCGGATCGAGTTCTCCTCGGACAACAGCACCTGGAGCACCGCCTACTCCACCACGACCGGCCCGGGCGGCACGGAGACGCTCAACGTCTCCGGCACCGCCCGTTACGTCCGGCTGACCGGAACCGCCCGGGCCAGCGCATACGGATACTCACTCTGGGAGTTCCAGGTGTTCGGCACGACCGGTGGCGGGGGCGACCCGCAGATCCCCGGCGGTGGCGACCTCGGTCCCAACGTCCTGGTCTTCGACCCCTCGACGCCGAACATCCAGGCCAAGGTCGACGAGATCTTCAAGCAGCAGGAGTCGGCCCAGTTCGGTAACGGCCGCTACGCGCTGATGTTCAAGCCGGGCACGTACAACAACATCAACGCCCAGATCGGCTTCTACACCTCCATCGCGGGTCTCGGCCTGAAGCCCGACGACACCACCTTCAACGGTGACGTGACCGTCGACGCGGGCTGGTTCAACGGCAACGCCACCCAGAACTTCTGGCGCTCGGCCGAGAACCTCGCCCTCAACCCGGTCAGCGGCACCAACCGCTGGGCCGTCTCCCAGGCCGCCCCCTTCCGCCGGATGCACGTCAAGGGCGGACTCAACCTCGCGCCCAACGGTTACGGCTGGGCCAGCGGCGGCTACATCGCCGACAGCAAGATCGACGGCCAGGTCGGCCCGTACTCGCAGCAGCAGTGGTACACCCGCGACAGCTCCATAGGCAGTTGGGGCAACGGGGTGTGGAACATGACCTTCTCCGGTGTCGAGGGCGCGCCCGCGCAGAGCTTCCCCGAGCCCCCCTACACGACGCTGGCCAACACCCCGGTCTCGCGTGAGAAGCCCTTCCTCTACCTCGACGGCAACACCTACAAGGTCTTCGTCCCGGCCAAGCGCACCAACGCGCGCGGCGTCTCGTGGAGCGGCACCCCGCAGGGCGAGTCCATCCCGCTGAGCCAGTTCTACGTGGTCAAGCCGGGCGCCACCGCCCAGACCATCAACGCCGCGGTACGCCAGGGGCTGCACCTGCTCTTCACCCCGGGCATCTACCACGTCGACCAGCCCATCGAGATCAACCGCGCGAACACCGTCGCCCTCGGCCTCGGTCTGGCGACGATCATCCCGGACAACGGGGTGACCGCGGTCAAGGTCGGTGACGTCGACGGCGTCAAGCTGGCCGGCCTGCTGATCGACGCCGGCACGCAGAACTCCCAGGTGCTCGTCCAGGTGGGACCCGAGGACGCGTCGGCCGACCACGCGGCCAACCCGACCACCGTCCAGGACGTCTTCGTCCGGGTCGGCGGCGCAGGCGCCGGCAAGGCGACCACCGGCATGGTGATCAACAGCGACGACACCATCGTCGACCACACCTGGCTCTGGCGCGCCGACCACGGCGACGGGGTCGGCTGGGAGACCAACCGGTCCGACTACGGGCTCCGCGTGAACGGTGACGACGTGCTGGCCACCGGCCTGTTCGTCGAGCACTTCAACAAGTACGACGTGCAGTGGTACGGCGAGCGTGGGAAGACCATCTTCTTCCAGAACGAGAAGGCCTACGACGCGCCCAACCAGGCCGCCATCCAGAACGGGGACATCAAGGGGTACGCCGCGTACAAGGTGGCCGACTCGGTCACCACCCACGAGGGCTGGGGCATGGGCAGCTACTGCTACTTCAACGTGGACCCGACCATCCGTCAGCAGCACGGATTCCAGGCGCCCGTGAAAGCCGGCGTGAAGTTCCATGACCTGCTGGTGGTGTCGCTGGGCGGCCAGGGCCAGTACGAGCACGTCATCAACAACACCGGATCCCCCACGTCCGGCACATCGACCGTCCCGTCCCAGGTGGTGTCCTTTCCCTGAGGCGGGGTGACACGCGCCGAGTCAGGTACGGCGCACGGCACGGGGTCCGGCAGTCACTGCCGGGCCCCGTGTCACGTCCCGAGGAGTAGCTCCAGGTGGGCCACGCGCCCCGGGCCTTCCGCGGGAGCCCGCAGCCCCAGGTGGCCGTCCGGCCGGACGAGGAACGCCTCGCCGTCCCGCGCGCCGTACATCTGCGGGAAAGCGCCGTGGCCGTCGTGCACGGCGGGCAGCATCAGGGCAGGGGCACGTACGTCCGGGGCGAGTACCGCGCAGGCGTTCAGCAGGCCGTGGGCCGCGCGCCCGGCGGCCGCCGCCACCTCGTCGAAGCCGGTGCGGGGGATCGGTGGACCGTCCCCCCGCACCGTTCCGTGAGCGTCAGTGGACGGAGCAGGCCGCACCGTCGAGCGTGAACGCGCCAGGTTCGGAGTTGCTGCCCGTCCAGGTGCCCGAGAAGCCGAAGCCGGCCGAGGCACCGGCGGCCACCTTCCCGTTCCACCCCACGTCGGTCGCCGTCACACGGGCACCGTCCTGCCGGGAGGTCGCGTTCCACATCTGCGTGACCTTCTGCCCGTTCGCGAAGGACCAGCCCAGCTGCCAGCCGTCGTACGCCGCGCTGCCGGTGTTGGTGACCAGCACGTCGGCCTGGAAGCCTCCGGGCCACTGATTGGTGACCGTGTACGACACGGAGCAGTCGGCGCCCGCCGGGGGCTCCTCCGGGTCCGGGTCCGGGTCGGTTCCGGGATCCGTGCCGCCGCCGGTGTCCGAGGACTCTCCCACCTGGATGCCGCGCCCGTTGGTGGAGACGTACACCCGTCCGTACACCCGCGGGTCACCGGTGATCGCGGCTCCGGTCCAGCCCCACTGGTGCGCGTCGTCGTTGATTCTCGTCCAGTGCGCCCCCGCGTCGGTCGAGCGGAAGATGCCGCGCACGCCACCGATCTTCGCGCTGACGAAGACCGTCTGGTAGGAGGCTCCGGAGGCCGCCTTGCCGAAGCCCACGCTGTCGGCCTGCTCCACACCCGTGAATTCGGTGAAGCTGGTGCCGGAGTCGGTGGAGCGCCACAGCCCGTAGGACCCCGAGGCCGTTCCGCCCGCGAGCCAGATGTCACCCTCGGCTCCCGGCAGCGCCTTGAAACGGACGTTGCCCTCGGCGGGCAGTCCGCTCGCCTTCGCCGTGAAGGTGGCGCCGCCGTCGGCCGACACGTAGAAGGTGCCGGCCTTGAATCCGTAGAACTTCTTCGGGTTCTTCCGGTCGGACTCGACGACCGCCCCGGCGGGGATCCCCGTCGACGCGGCCCAGGAGTTGCCGTATCCGGTGGTCCGGTGGACGCCTGCGCCGTCCGGGCTCCACACGAATCCACTGCCGTCCGAGGCGGCGGCCACCGTGCCCCCGCCGGTGACTCCGGAGGGCTCGGAGCCCTGGAACCAGTTGGCCCCGTTGTCGGTGGAGAAGCCGATGTGCGGGGCGGCGTCGGCGTTGCCGACCCGTACGACCGTGCCGGGGGACGATTCGGCGAAGTCGAGGCTGGTGGTCGAGTCGAGGTTGGGCGAGGTGAACATCATGCTGGGCACCGCGTCGAGATTTGTGTGCCGGAAGCCCCCGATGTCACCGAGCGCGCTCAGCAGCGGTGCGCCTGAGGGCGGGCTCGCCAGGTCGTTGACCGCGGTCTCCTCCAGCCCCTTCACCATCGGGGTGATCGCGAACTTGCCACCGGCGTCCCAGGAAGTGAGGTTCTCGGTGCCGTATACCGTCGCACCCGTGCCGTACATCATCCGGTCGGAGTCGAACGGGTCGATCTCCAGCGACTCCGTCATCCACCCCAGCTTGGGCGCGGTCTCCGGGGGCGAGGGGTTGGCGCCCCAGCTGAGCCAGGGCACGGAGGAGATGTTCTGGGTGTACCGGTTCGAGCGGTTGGGGTAGCCGGTGTAGTCCCAGGCCTGCGTCCAGGTCGCGCCGCTGTCCGTGGAGCGGAAGATCTGGGTGTCGGGCCACCAGGAGCTGTAGGCCGTGGCCATCAGGGTTCCGGGGTCCTTCCGGTCGACGGAGAGTCCGCTGAAGCCGTAGTACGTGTCGGCCTCGGCGGCCGGACTCACGTCCGTCCACTGGCCGGTCGCCGTGGCGTAGCGCCAGATGCGGCCCTTGGCGCCGTCGTACGGACCGCCCGTGTCACT
The DNA here is from genome assembly GCF_030816615.1 of Streptomyces sp. B1I3. Classification (NCBI taxonomy): domain Bacteria; kingdom Bacillati; phylum Actinomycetota; class Actinomycetes; order Kitasatosporales; family Streptomycetaceae; genus Streptomyces; species Streptomyces sp. B1I3. The sequence goes on along the minus strand of NZ_JAUSYD010000001.1, from coordinate 7,004,422 downwards.
GGTCGTCAGATACAGGTAGCCCGTCGCGGAGTCGAGCACGCCCTTGTGCGCGAGGTACCCGGTCGGCTGGCCGGCGATCCGCGACCAGGTGCCGCCGCCGTCCGTGGACCGGTAGACGGTGTTGTCCTTGTCGGCGACACCGACGTAGATGTCCTTGGTGGCGCTGCCGGCGCTCCCCGAGCGCTCGTCGAAGGTCACCCACACGATGCCCTGGTTGTCGTTGCCGTACCCACTGGTGTCGGACGGGTCCTGGGCGTAGTTCCCCGGGTTCGGGAAGGCCTTCACCTGCGACCAGGTGACCCCGGCGTCGGTCGAGCGCCACAGCCCGTTGCCGCTGGGCGCGCCCAGGTACAGCACGGAGTTCTTGTTGGGGTCGACCGCCAGCCGCTCGCCCATGCCGCGCCCCGGCATGTTGCCGCCGAGCTTGAAGGGGAGCGCGGTGGCCTTCCAGGAGGCTCCGCGGTCGGAGGAGCGCAGGACCGCGCCGTTCGTCGGGTCCCAGCTGTTCGTGTACGTACCGACGGCCGCGTACACGTTGTCGGGCTCGGCGGTGTCGGAGGCGAGGCTGACCACTCCGGACCAGCCCCACCTGTCCCAGTCCACCCAGTCCAGCAGCGGCTTCCACTGCTTGCCCGCCTGGTCCCAGCGGTAGGCGCCGCCGATGTCGGTGCGGGCGTAGGCAAGGTTCTTCTCGGACCGGCTGAAGACGATGCCCGGGACGAAGCCCCCACCGTCGATCCGTGCGTTCTTCCAGGTATAGGTGTCCGCCGCCACGGACACATCGGATGCCTGCGCCACGGCGGACGCCTCGTCCGGGTGCGCTGCGGCGGGGGTGGCGGTGATCGACAATCCCGCCGTCAGGGCGAGGGCCGCCAGTAGGGCGGCGAAGGGTCTTGCGCTGGAGCGCACGGAAACGTCCTCTCCGAGCTGGACCGCCGCTCAGCGGCGGTACGGATGTGACAGCAGAAGTGGGAGCGCTCCCAAGAGCAAGCCGATGGTAGCGCCGCGCATCGCCCGAGAGAAGGGCGACGACACCTTTCATCGGAGGTGTCGGTCCGGAAGGCGTCCCCCTGCGGGGCGGGTGCCCTGGGAGGCCGCGCGACACGCCGCGCCCAGGCCCGCGACGGCACCGTTCCCTCACATGTCCGGAGGCCGTGTGAATGACGGACACGAGAAGCGGAAAGAAACTCCATTCATCCGGCAACCATCCACGACGACCACACACGATCACCGCACACGAACAGCGCACACAATCCCCCACCCGAATTCCGCACGCGAAAGGAGAGCGCGCCTCATCTTTTCTTCCGTCCTGAATGGTCCGGCCGCACGGCTCCCCCGCACCGCCCGCCCGAATACGGAGCTGCGGGCGGGCGGAGGAGAACCTGCACACGGCGTGCGCACACCAGTCACGGCACCTGCCACGAAACACCAGGTCCAGACCGGTTTCCGGGTCGTTTGAGCCGGATCTGCCCCAGTTGCGCCGATGCCGGCCCGCGCATGACCGGAATTCATTCGGTGAAGCTCGTGAAGAAATCGGATCCAGAGAATGGACATACCTGCACGCGTGACGATTCGAGCGCGTCGGTAACCGCCGATTCCTCGCCCTTCGATTAGCCGTCGCACGCATCGGCATGCTTTGATCCTGGCCCATACGGAAGTCCGGTCACGGGTTCCCGTACCTAGGCAATTTCCATACGAAGGGCAGTACTCAACATGAACCTCACCCCCCAGGTCGAGACCCTCGAGATCTCCGACAACGACCTGGACAACGTGTCCGGCGGCCTCATCGGCACCGTGCTCGGCAACGTCACCGCCACCGCCGACTCCATCGCCCCGGTCTCGGGCGTCGTCGGTTCGGTCACCGGCCTGGTCGAGTCGACCACCGGCGTGAACACCGGCGCGGTCACCGGCCTGGCCACCGGCCTCATCGCCGGTCTCTGAGACGGCAGCACCCACCGAGCCCCGGAACCCGTCGGTTCCGGGGCTCGGTGCCGACCGCTGACAGGTGAGGAAAGAGCCGTGCAGTTCCGCCAACAGGCGCTGACCAAGCTGCAGTCGCCCGAGCAGCTCGACCTGCCGGTGCGCTTCGCCCGCCCGCAGGGCCTGCTCGTCCTGGGTGTCACCGTGGTCGTCATGGCCGCCGCCTGCTTCTGGGCCGTCACCGGCTCCCTCTCCACCACGGTCGGCGCCCCCGGCATCCTCACCCATGCCCGGGGCAGCTACGTCCTGCAGAGCCCGGTGTCCGGCCAGATCACCGAGGTGCTCGCCGAGGAGGGCGAGACCCTCCCGGCCGACACCCCCCTGCTCAAGGTCCGTACACAGCAGGGCGAGCGGGTCGTCCGCACGATCGACGGGGGCCGGCTCACCACGGTGACGGCCACGATCGGCGCGGTCGTCACCACCGGTGCGGACGTGGCGAGCGTCGAACGCGTCGACGGCCCGGACGACCCCCTGGTCGTCATGCTCTACGTACCGGGCAGCAGTGCCTCCGGGATCCGGGTCGGCGCCCCGGTGGACGTCACCGTCCAGTCCGTACCCACCCAGCAGTACGGAGTGCTGCGCGGGCGGGTGGCCGCGGTCGGCAGGACGGCCCGCACACAGCAGCAGATCACCCGCTTCCTCGGCGACGCCCAGCTCGGCGAGGAGTTCTCACGGCACGGCAGGCCGATGGCCGTCCTGGTACGGCTGGAGCCTTCGGCCGCCACGAAGTCCGGCTACCGGTGGTCCTCGGCGCAGGGGCCGCCGTACGCACTCGGCTCCATGACCCCGGCCGACGGATCCGTCCACCTGGCCGACCAGCGCCCGATCGATTGGCTGCTCCCGTGACCGCCCCGCGCCCCTCCCCCGCAGCGCAGCAGCTGCCCCCCGCCGGTCGCGGCAGACACCGTCCCGCGAGCGCGCCCGCCGGCAGGCGGCGACCCAGGTCCGCGCCGAAGACCGGCCGGCCGAAGACCGTGCGCACTCCCACCGTGCTTCAGATGGAGGCGCTCGAGTGCGGCGCGGCCTCGCTCGCCATGGTCCTCGCCCACTACGGCCGGCACGTGCCGCTCGAAGAGCTGCGCATCGCCTGCGGTGTCTCACGCGACGGCTCGCGGGCCAGCAACGTGCTCAAGGCGGCCCGGAGTTACGGACTCCAGGCCAAGGGCATGCAGATGGAGACCGCCGCTCTCGCCGAGGTCCGGGCCCCCGCCATCCTGTTCTGGGAGTTCAACCACTACGTCGTGTACGAGGGCACGGGGCGCCGTCTCGGGCGGCGGGGCGTGTACATCAACGACCCGGCCAAGGGCCGCCGTTTCGTACCGGCCGAGGATTTCGACACCAGCTTCACCGGGGTCGTGCTCGTGCTGGAACCCGGTGAGGGCTTCCGGCGCGGCGGCCGGAAGCCCGGTGTCATGAGCGCGCTTCCCGCCCGGCTGCGCGGCACCTCCGGAACGATGCTGGCCGCACTGCTCGCCAGCCTGCTGCTCGTGGCGGTCGGCGCGGCGCTGCCCGCCCTCAGCCGTACGTACATCGACATGTTCCTGATCGGCGAACAGACCTCCCTGCTGGGGGTGCTGTTCACCGCGATGGGCGTGATGGTCGCGCTCACGCTCGTACTGACCTGGCTGCAGCAGGCCAACCTGCTGCGCGGGCGCATCATCTCCTCCACGCTTTCCAGCGCCCGCTTCTTCCGCCATCTGCTGCGGCTGCCGGTCACCTTCTTCGCCCAGCGCAGCCCCGCCGACCTCGTGCAGCGGCTGCAGTCGAACGACGCGGTCGCCGAGACGCTCGCCCGGGACCTCACCGCGGCCGGTGTGGACGGCATCGTCGTCCTGCTCTACGCGTTCCTGCTGTGGACCTACGATCCGCAGCTGACCGTCATCGGCGTGGGCATCGCCCTGCTCAACGTGGTGGCGATGCGCATCGTCGTACGTCTGCGGGCCACCGGCACCCAGAAACTGCGGGCCGACAGCGCACGGCTGACCAACACGTCGTACACCGGTCTGCAGCTGATCGAGACGATGAAGGCGACCGGCGGGGAGAACGGCTACTTCCGCCGCTGGGCCGGCCAGCACGCGACCACGCTGGAGGAGCAGCAGCGTCTCGGGGTGCCGAGCGCGTGGCTGGGCGTCGTCGCCCCGGCACTCGCGACGCTGAACAGTGCGCTGATCCTGTGGATCGGCGGCCTGCGCGCCGTCGAGGGGCACATCTCGATCGGTCTGCTCGTCGCCTTCCAGGCGCTGGTGACCCGTTTCACCGCACCGGTCACCCGGCTCAACGGCGTGGCGGGCCGGATCCAGGACTTCGCGGCCGACGTGGCCCGTCTGAAGGACGTCGAGAACTTCCCGGTCGACGCCCTGTACTCACGCCGGGAGCCCGCCGCGAGCACCCGCCGCCTCAAGGGCCATGTGACCCTGCAAGACATCACCTTCGGCTACAGCCCGCTCGACAAACCGCTGCTCACCGGCTTCTCGCTGTCCGTCGGGCCGGGACAGCAGGTGGCGCTGGTCGGTGGGTCGGGCAGTGGCAAGTCGACGGTCTCCCGGCTGATCTCGGGGCTCTACAGCCCGTGGGAGGGCACGATCCGCATCGACGGGCAGCGCCTGCAGGACATACCCCGGGGCGCACTGGCCGCTTCCGTGTCCTTCGTGGACCAGGACGTGTTCCTGTTCGAGGGGACGGTCCGTGACAACGTGGCCCTGTGGGACCCCTCGGTCCCCGACGACGCCGTCGTCGCCGCTCTCGAGGACGCCGCTCTGTACGACGTCGTCGCCCGCCGCCCGAGCGGTATCCACAGCAGGGTGGAGCAGGACGGCCGCAACTTCTCCGGCGGGCAGCGTCAGCGCCTCGAGATAGCACGGGCGCTGGTGCGCCGCCCCAGCATCCTGGTGCTGGACGAGGTCACCAGTGCGCTGGACGCGGAGACCGAACAGATCATCATCGACAACCTGCGGCGGCGCGGCTGCGCCTGCGTCGTGATCGCCCACCGGCTGAGCACGGTCCGCGACAGCGACGAGATCGTGGTGCTGGACCATGGATCCGTCGTGGAGCGCGGCCGGCACGAGGACCTGGTGGCCGCGGGCGGCCCGTACGCCGAGCTGGTCAGGGAGCACTAGGTGACATCCGTACACCACCTCGACGGCACCGTGGCCCCTGCGCACGACCCGGTCGTCGCGGCGCTGGGGGGCCTCGGCGCGCCGATCGACTGCACCGGGTTGCGCAGCCTTTCGCTCGAAGGGCCCCAGGTGCTGTGGCTCGTGGTGGGCGGTGCCCTGGACCTCTTCGCGGTCGACGCCGCGGCCCAGGGGCACTGGCACTTCCTCGGCCGTCTGGAGCCGGGGACCCTGGTCCTGGGACCGGTGGAGGGACCGCAGCACACGCTGGTCGGACGGCCGCTGCGGGAGTGCGCACTGCGGCGCATCCCGTTGCGGGAGCTGTACCCGCCCGCGACACCGGACCAGGGCTACGACCACGGGTACGGGTACGGCAGCGCCCACGCGACCGGGGACGCGGCGACGGATGCGCTGGAACACGCCTTCTCACTGGGCGTCGGACGTGGCCGGCGAGTGCTTTTCGAGGCTCCGCTGGAGGGCCGGACCGCGCTCGACGAGACGATCGGTGACGACGACGTCCTCTGGCTTCCGGTGTCGCCCGGCAGCGTGCAGTACGGGGCCGCGTTCAGCTCCGAGGCCGCCGGTGACCTGCTCGTCGACGGCGCGATGTGGCAGGGGATGGTCAACCAGCAGTACCGACTGCTGTCGACGCTGGACCGCTGGATCGAGCAGTCGGAGCGTGCGCACGAGGACCGCACGGCGGCCGGCATGAAGGCGGGCGAAGCCGTCCGCAAGGAGGCCGATCAGGCGCTGTTGTCCTCGATCGGCCGGTCCGGCAGGAGTCCGTCCCGGACGGCGGGGGCGACGGAGGACGCGGTCTACGCGGCCTGCCGGCTGGTGGCGCGCGAGTCGGGCATCACGCTCGCGGAACGCGCGGCGAGCGGTGGGGTGAGCGAGCGGACCGACCCGGTCGAACGGGTCGCGGTCGCCTCGCGGATCCGTACCCGTCCGGTCCGCCTCGCCGGGCGCTGGTGGCGGGAGAACTCCGGCCCCCTGGTCGGCCACCGGGCCGCCTCGGGGGCACCGGTCGCCCTGCTGTGGCGCCGTGGCGGGTACGACGTGGTCAACCCGCTGACGGGCCGTCGCGCCCGGGTCGACAGTGCCACCGCACAGGAGCTGGACGAGCGCGCCGTCATGTTCTACCGGCCGCTCCCGGAGCGGCCGCTCGGCAAGTGGCAGCTGCTGCGCTTCAGCCTGCGCGGCACGCGGGGCGATCTGCGGAACCTGGTCCTGGCCGGCCTGGTGACGGTCGCGCTCGGCTCCCTCGTGCCGATCGCGACGGGCCAGGTGCTCGGCGTGTACGTACCGAACGCGCAGAACTCCCTCATCGTGCAGGTCTCGCTCGCCGTGATCGTCACCGGTGTCGTCTCCGCGGCCTTCATGCTCCTGCAGAACCTGACCATCCTGCGGATGGAGGGCCGCATCGAGAGCACGCTCCAGCCCGCGGTGTGGGACCGGCTGCTGCGCCTGCCGGCGAAGTTCTTCACCGAGCGCTCCACCGGAGAGCTGGCGAGTGCGGCGATGGGTGTCAGCGCGATCCGCCGGGTGCTGTCCGGCATCGGGCCCGTCGCGGTGCAGGCAGGCACGCTCGGGGCGGTGAACCTGGGCCTCCTGCTCTGGTTCAGTGTGCCGCTCGCACTCACCGCCGTCGCGATGCTGGTGGTCATCGCGGGGGTGTTCCTCACCATGGGTATGTGGGAGCTGCGCTGGCAGCGCCGCCTGGTCGAGCTCGGCAACAAGCTGAACAACCAGGCGTTCCAGACGCTGCGCGGGCTGCCCAAGCTGCGGGTCGCCGCGGCGGAGAGCTTCGCGTACGGGGCGTGGGCGGAACAGTTCGCCCGCAGCCGCGATCTGCAGAAGCGGGCGGGCCGGATCAAGAACCTCACGACGGTCCTGAACGCCGCCTACCTTCCGCTGTGTTCCCTGGTCATGTTCGTCCTGCTGGCGGGTCCGGCGCGCGGTTCGCTGTCCGCCGGTGAGTTCCTGACCTTCAACACCTCGGTGACCATGCTGCTGACAGCGGTCACGCAGCTCACGGGGGCGTTCGTGTCCGCCGCCTCCGTGCTGCCGATGTTCGAGCAGATCAAGCCGGTGCTGGACGAGGCGCCCGAGGTGCGGGACTCCGGTACGCAGCCGGGCGCCCTGTCCGGGGCGATCGAGGCGAGGGGCGTCTCCTTCCGGTACACCGACGACGGTCCCCTGGTGCTGGACGACCTGTCGCTGACGGTGCACCCCGGCGAGTTCGTGGCGATCGTGGGCCCCAGCGGGTGCGGCAAGTCGACGCTGCTGAGGCTGCTCATCGGCTTCGACGAGCCGGCCTCGGGCAGCGTCCTGTACGACGGCCAGGACCTGGCGGCGCTCGACCGGGCGGCGGTGCGCCGCCAGTGCGGGGTCGTCCTGCAGCACGCCCAGCCGCTGTCCGGGTCGATCCTGGACTGCATCTGCGGCGCCGAGGTCTTCACCCAGGAAGAGGCCTGGGAGGCGGCCGCCATGGCCGGCCTCGCCGAGGACATCAAGCGCATGCCGATGGGAATGCACACGATGATCTCCGGGAGCGGTGCTGTCTCAGGGGGACAGCGCCAGCGTCTGATGATCGCCCAGGCTCTGGTCCGGCGCCCCCGGATCCTGTTCTTCGACGAGGCCACCAGCGCGCTCGACAACGAGACCCAGCGCACCGTGATCGAGAGCACCCGGTCCCTGCGGGCCACCCGCGTCGTCATCGCCCACCGGCTGTCCACGGTGCTGGACGCCGACCGTGTGATCGTCATGTCGCAGGGCCGTGTCGTCCAGCAGGGGCCGCCCGCCGAACTGCTCGCGGACACGGGCGGGCGGCTCCATGAGCTGGTGCGGCGTCAGATGCGCTGAGACCCCCTCAGCCCGAGGCGGGGCGCCGGCCGCCGGGCACGGGGGCGGCGGCCGCGTCGCCGATGCTGTCGCGGGCGGCCGCGGCGACGACGTCCGCGGTGAAGCCGAACTCCTCGTAGAGCCGCTGGTAGTCGGCGGACTCGCCGTAGTGCTCGAGGCTCACGATCCGGCCGGCGTCGCCGACCACCTCGCGCCAGCCCTGGCCGACGGCCGCCTCGACACTGACCCGGGCGCGCACGTCCGGTGGCAGCACCTCGTCCTGGTAGGCGGCGGGCTGGGCGGCGAACCACTCGCGGCAGGGCATCGAGACGACGCGTACGGAGAGGCCCTCGGCGGCGAGGAGGGCACGTGCGTCGAGGGCGATGTGCACCTCGGACCCCGTCGCCACCAGGATGACGTCGGGAGCGCCGTCCCCGGGCTCCCCGGCGAGGACGTAGGCCCCCCGTGCCGCGCCCTCGGCCGGGGCGAGGGACCCGTCCCCCCGCTCCAGCACGGGCAGGTTCTGCCGGGTCAGGACCAGGCCGGCGGGCCGGTCGGTGTGCTCCAGGATCGTCCGCCAGCAGACCGAGGTCTCGTTCGCGTCGGCCGGGCGTACGACGTCGAGCCCCGGGATCGCGCGCAGGGCCGCGAGGTGTTCGACCGGCTGGTGTGTCGGGCCGTCCTCCCCCAGGCCGATCGAGTCGTGGGTCCACACGTAGGTGGCGGGAAGCTTCATCAGGGCCGCGAGGCGTACCGCGGGCCGCATGTAGTCGCTGAACGTCAGGAACGTACCGCCGTAGGGGCGGGTGAGGCTCTGCAGGGCGACGCCGTTGAGTACGGCGCCCATCGCGTGTTCCCGGATGCCGAAGTGCAGGGTCCGTCCGTAGGGGCCGCCCTTGAACTCCTCGGTCTGCCGGTCGGCGGGGACGAAGGACGGCTCGTCCTTCATGGTGGTGTTGTTGCTGCCGGCGAGGTCAGCTGAGCCGCCCCACAGTTCCGGCAGGACCGGCGCGAGTGCGGTGAGCACCTCACCCGACGCCTTGCGGGTGGCCATGCCCTTCGGATCGGCCGGGAACACGGGCAGCGCCTCGGTCCAGCCCTCGGGCAGCCTCTGTTCACGCAGCCGGTCCAGCAGCGCCGCCCGGTCCGGGTTCGCGGTCCGCCAGTCCTGGTAGCCGGAGTCCCAGCGCTTCCGCGCCTGACGGGCCCGCTCCCCCACCGCCCGGGTGTGGGCGAGGACCTCGTCCTCGATCGCGAAGAACGCCTCGGGGTCGAAGCCCAGCAGGCGTTTGGTGCCGGCGACCTCGTCGTCGCCCAGCGCGGACCCGTGGGCCTTGCCGGTGTTCCTCTTGGTCGGCGCGGGCCACCCGATGATCGTGCGCAGCATGATCAACGACGGGCGGTCCCGCTCCTCCTTCGCCGCCTCGATCGCGGCCAGCAGCGCGTCCACGTCCTCGACGTAGTCTCCCGTGCGCGTCCAGTCCACCGTCTGTACATGCCAGCCGTAGGCGGCGTAGCGGGCGGGGACGTCCTCGCTGAAGGAGATGTCGGTGTCGTCCTCGATGGAGATGTGGTTCGAGTCGTAGAACGCGATGAGGTTGCCCAGTCGCTGGTGGCCGGCGAGTGACGAGGCCTCGGAGGCGACGCCCTCCATCATGTCGCCGTCCGAGGCGACCACGTACACGTGGTGGTCGAAGGGGCTGGCGCCGGGAGCGGCGTCCGGGTCGAGCAGTCCGCGCTCCCTGCGTGCGGCCATCGCCATGCCGACGGCCGCACCCATGCCCTGGCCGAGCGGGCCGGTGGTGATCTCGACGCCCCGGGTGTGCCGGTACTCGGGGTGCCCGGGGGTCGCCGACCCCCAGGTCCGCAGCGCCTTCAGGTCCTCCATCTCCAGGCCGTAGCCCGCCAGGTAGAGCTGGATGTACAGCGTGAGGCTGGTGTGGCCGCACGAGAGGACGAAGCGGTCCCTGCCCAGCCACTGGTCGTCGGCCGGATCGTGCCGCATGACCTGCTGGAACAGCAGGTAGGCGAGCGGTGCGAGGCTCATCGCCGTGCCGGGGTGTCCGTTGCCCGTCTTCTGGACGGCGTCCGCGGCCAGCACGCGTACGGTGTCCACCGCGCGCAGGTCCACCTCACCCCACCCCGCTCGTGCGGCCACCGGCCGGGCGAGGCCGGGGTCGCGCGAGGCCGTGCTGCCGGAAGAGGATCGCTCGGGCGCCATGGTCTTCGTCTCCCTCGGGATGTCGCTTCTCGGTACGACGGCGCCGGTCCGTACGGCTCGCCACCCTTCGCATCCTCGGTTCCCTCATCGCCCTTCGCACCCGGAGCGGGCCCGGCGGAGCGGTGAGGGCTCCCGGCGTCCGCCGCGCGCGCGTTCCGCGTGGCCGGCGGTCGAGGGTGGCCCGTCGTCCGGTCGCCTACCCCGGGGGCGGCTCCTCAGGCCCGGAGTGCGGCCGAAGGCTCCGCGGGCTCCGGGATCCGGCGTACGCCGGGCCGCGCAGGGGGGTGGATGTGGCGCAGTCGTGCCGGTGGACGATGGATCCCCCGCGCATAGGCGCGTACCTGCTCCTTGCCCCTCTCGGCGCCGGCGGGATGGGGCAGGTGTTCCTCGGCCGGTCCCCCGGCGGGCGGCTGGTGGCGGTGAAGGTGATCCGGGACGAGATCGGTGAGCACCCGGAGGCGCCGGCTCGCTTCCGGCGCGAGGCCGCCACCGTGGAGGCCGTCCGCAGCGCCTGCACCGCCCAGTTGATCGAGGCGTCGCTCGACGGCCCGCCCTACTGGCTCGCCACCGAGTACGTGGCGGGGCCGACACTGAGCGGTGCGGTCCGGGACGGCGGGCCGTTCCCACCGGGCAGTGCCCTGAAGCTGTTCGCCGGCCTGGCGGAGAGGCTGGCGGCGGTCCTGGCGACGGGCCGTCCTCCCTACGGCTCCGGCGACGCGGCCACGGTGAGCTACCGGGCCGTGCACGAGGACATCGACCTGGCCGGCGTCCATCTGGGACTGGCCGCGTTGATCCGGGCGTGCGTCGCCAAGGATTCGGCGCGCTTCCACGCGTAACCGCAGGGCGGCGGCCCGCCGCGGGGCCCGCGGGGTGTCAGGCCGGTGCCGGGACGAACGGCATGTAGTCGCCGTCCCCCGCGGGCACGACCGTGTACGTGGCTTCGGGCAGCTCGTTCCACACGCCCGGCAGGTCACCGAGCGGCTCGGACACCACGAGCCGGGTGTCGTCGGACAGTTCGCGCATGAGGGCCAGGTCCGGGTGGAGGGTGCGCACGGTCTCCGCGCGGGTGCTGTAGAAGAGCGAGCGCGACTGGCCCTGGCTCGAGTAGCGGAAGGCCCACAGCCGCCGGCCGTCGGCCACGGCGACCGTCATCTGCAGCGGATGCTCGATGCCGTGATCCTCGCCCAGCCGCTCGACGAAACCGGCCATGCGCGCCACCGCGCCCGGCACGTCCTGATCGAGACCGAACGTCACGGCCAGGTAGAACAGCACTTCCGAGTCGGTCGATCCCTCGATGGACGAGAACAGCGCCGGGTCGACCGCCAGGCACATCTCGCGGCGGATCCGGTCGAAGTCCTTCACCGCGCCGTTGTGCATCCACATCCACCGGCCGCGGCGGAACGGATGGCAGTTGGACTGCTGCACGGCGCTCCCCGTGGACGCCCGCACGTGCGCGAAGAACAGCGGTGACCGGACGTGCCTGGCGATCTCCCGGAGGTTGCGGTTGTTCCAGGCGGGGCCGATGTCGCGCACCACCGCCGGGGCGGTGTCCCCCGACCTCGGTTCGTACCAGCCGATACCGAACCCGTCACCGTTCGTCGTCTCGACACCCAGCTTCGAGTGCAGGCTCTGGTCGATCACCGAGTGCGCCGGCTTGTACAGGACGTCGTCCAGCAGGACGGGCGAACCCGCGTACGCAAGCCATCGGCACATGTCGCTGTCCCTTCCTCCGCCCGCCCCCGCGGACCGGGCACGGGCATCCCCGCGTACGCTCCCCCGCTACCAGCGAACCAGGGCCCCGGCCGGGCGGCAAACCAGGCAGGCCGGCCGCCGCGTCGGCGCGGTGGCGATCCCCGCGGGCCGCACGGGGAGCCGCCCGCTCACTCCTGGGTGCGGCGGACGCAGTCCGCTATCACCGCTTTCAGGTCCCCGGTGCGCTGCAACAGCTCCCGCTGCCGGCGTGCGCCGTTGCCCGTGCGCAGGAGGCGGCTCATGCCCTCCTGGGCGAGCTGAAGATCGCCCACGTCCTCGAGTGCCCCTCTCACGTGGGCGAGCAGCTCCTCCAAGGCGTCCTGAGCGGGGACGGGCGTCATGGTGTCCGGGTGCATCAGTGCCTCGTCCAGGCCCGAGCGCCCCGCTCGCCACGACGCCAGGCGCAGCAGCCCCGTGCCGACCGGCCGGGGTGGTACGCCCTCCCGCCACTCCCGCGCCGCCGTCTCGACCAGTGCGCGGACCAGTACGGCCAGCAGCACGGTGGTCGACGCGTCCAGACACACGTCGGCGACTCTCACCTCGACCGTCGGGTGGTTGTGGGAGAGCCGGGCGTCGAAATAGACCATGCCCGGGTCGCGTACGACACCGGTGGCGATCATGTCCGCTACGTGGTCGTGGTACCGCTCGGCCGACCCGAACGCCTCCGTGGGGCCCGCCGAGGGCCAACGCCCCCAGACGCGGCTCCGATAGCTCCGGTAGCCCGTGTCGAGACCCTGCCAGAACGGGGAGTTGGCACTCATGGCGAGCAGCGGGGCGAGCCACGGCCTGATCCGGTCGACGACGGCCACCCCCTCCTCGTCGGACTCCACGGACACGTGCACGTGGCACCCGCACGTCAGCTGTTCCAGCGCGGTGAGCCCGAACTCCTGCTGCATCCAGCGGTACCGCTCGTCCGCGCTGATGGCCGGGCCGACGGGCAGCGGGGAGGTCGCCAGGGCGACCACGGACGCGCCCAGCTTCCCCGCGTGCTCCGCGGACTCCCGCCGTCTGCGGCGGATCTCCGCCTCCAGCGCACTCATGTCGGACTGCGGGCGGGTGGCGAACTCCAGTTGCTGCCTCTGCAGCTCCTTCTGGAAGATGTCGTCCTCCGCCCCTGCCCGGTCGGCCATGGCCAGGACCGCGGCCGCCATCGCACACGGCTCGAAGGTGTCCGTGTGCACCAGCAGAAGTTCCTCCTCGACACCGACGTAACGCAACGGAGCACCGCCTATCCCGGGCCGCCCACTCGAGGGGGACACCCACTGCCCGGCCGGGCAGTGGCCCCCACGCGCGACGGTCCCCTCAATTGTCCTCGTCGTCTTCCTGCACCGCCTCCTGCCCGCACACCGCCGGAACACCCCTGCCCCGCGCGCACGCTCAGCGGCCCACGCGGGGCGACACGGTGAAGAGTCCGCCCTCCGGGTCCCGGATGACGTATCCGGGACCCGGGGCACCGGGCCCGGGGACGGCGGGAGTGGCCGTCCCGCCCGCGTCGACCGCGCAGGCCGCGGCCCGCTCGGTGTCGTCGACGTCGAAGTGGACCACCCACCTGGGCCGGATCCTCGGGTCGGGATCCCGCTCGACGGCGCCGCCGTACAGGAGCGCCACGGGACGGCCGGACACCCGGACGACGACGCGCTCGTCCTCGTAGACGACTTCGATGCCGCCGGCGGCGCCGGGCCAGGAGAAGACCTCGCCGTAGAAGATGGCCGCCTCGAACACGTCGCGGGTCAGCAGTTCCAGCCGGGGCGGGGCGCTCCCCTCCCCCACCGCCCATGCCGGTGTGGGGCCCTCCCAGAAGCCGAACACGGCGCCGTCCCGGTCGGAGGCGAGCGCCGCGCGTCCGCGGCCCTTGCGCAGAGGGCCGACCGCGACCGTGGCCATCCGCTCGCGCACCCTGGCGGCGGTCAGGTCCGCATCGTCGACGGCGAAGTACGGGGTCCAGACCGCGGCCTGGTCCCAGCCAGGTGTGCGGACGCCGATCCCGGCGACCGGCCGGCCGTCGACGAGGGCCGTCGAATAGCCCTCGCCCAGTGTGCTGCGCCCGAAGTCCCATCCCAGGACGGAGGCGTAGAAGGCCTCCGCGCCCCGCAGGTCGCTCACCATCAGGTGCATCCAGCACGGGGCGCCCCGTACCGGCACGGCGTTCTCCTCGACCGACATCAACATCCGCTCCTCGGCGTGCATGGCGTGCGCCGGACATCCGCTGACCGGGGACGCGTCTGCGAACGTACCTGCCGGGACGCTCGCGGCAGCATGATCTCGGGGTCGTGTCGGCCGTCCCGGTGCCAGGCGCGGCGGGGCACGCGGCCCGCGCCTCACCGCTGTACCCGGCGGACCGTACCCCCGTTAGCCCGTGCCGATCGGGGGTACTCGTGGGCGGTCGTGCGACCGGGCACGGTGGGGCTGCGGAGGTGGGCATGGACGTGTCGGTCGACCGGATCTCGGAGCCCTGGGGCGGAAGGACACCTCACGGCCGTGACGATCCCTGGCCCGCCCGGGTCGACATGTGCCTGGCCGACGGCGTGGAACCGGAGCAGGTGGAGCGCTGGGTGCAGACCGCCTCGATCCTGCACTCGGACGGTGACGCGATGGACGTCGCCGTCAAGGACGGCCGCATGGTGGGTGTTCGCGGGCGGGCCGTGGACCGGGTCAACCGGGGCAGGCTGGGCCCCAAGGACCTGTTCGGCTGGCAGGCGAACGCGTCGGCCGACCGGCTGACGAGGCCGCTGGTCCGGCGCGGCGGGAAGCTGGTGGAGACGGACTGGGACACGGCGATGGACCTGGTGACCGCCCGCTCCCGGGAGCTGCTCGACGAGCAGGGCCCCGGCTCGATCGGTTTCTACACCAGCGGTCAGCTGTTCCTCGAGGAGTACTACACGCTCGCGGTCCTGGCCCGGGCCGGCATCGGCACCAACCACCTCGACGGCAACACCCGGCTGTGCACCGCGACGGCCGCCGAGGCCCTCAAGGAGTCCTTCGGCTGCGACGGCCAGCCGGGCAGTTACGACGACATCGACCACGCCGACGTGATCGCCCTGTTCGGCCACAACCTCGCCGAGACACAGCCGGTCCAGTGGATGCGGATCCTGGACCGGCTGGAGGGTGCCGACCCTCCGCGCCTGCTGTGCGTGGACCCCCGGCCCACAAAGGTGGCCCGCCGGGCGACGGTGCACCTCGCCCCGCGCCTGGGGACCAACGTGGCCCTCCTGAACGCGCTGCTCCACGAGGTCATCCGCTCAGGCAGGGTCGATCACGCCTACGTCGCCGCCCACACCGTCGGCTTCGACGAGCTCGCCGGGAACGTGGAGCGGTGCACTCCCCGGTGGGCGGAGCGGATCTGCGACGTACCCGCCGCGGCGATCCAGGAGGCGGCCGAGATGCTGGGTACGGCGGAGCGGCTGCTGTCCACCGTGCTGCAGGGCGTCTACCAGTCGCACCAGGCCACGGCGGCCGCGGTGCAGATCAACAACCTGCACCTTCTCCGCGGCATGCTGGGCCGCCCCGGCGCCGGTGTCCTGCAGATGAACGGCCAGCCCACCGCGCAGAACACCCGCGAGTGCGGGGCCAACGGCGACCTGCCGGGCTTTCGCAACTGGCAGAACGACGAGCACGTCGCGGACCTCGCGAAGGTGTGGAACGTGGAGCCCTCGACGATCCCGCACTTCGCACCTCCCACGCACGCGATGCAGATCTTCCGGTACGCCGAGCAGGGCTCGGTCAGGATGCTCTGGATCAGCGGCACCAACCCCGCCGTCTCGCTTCCCGAGCTGTCCCGCATCCGCAGTGTCCTCGGTCAGGACCGCCTGTTCACGGTGGTGCAGGACATCTTCCTCACCGAGACGGCGCAACTGGCCGACGTGGTGCTGCCCGCGGCGACCTGGGGGGAGAAGACCGGCACCTTCACCAACGCGGACCGGACGGTGCACCTGTCGGACAAGGCCGTCGAGCCGCCCGGCGAAGCCCGCCCCGACCTGGACATCTTCCTCGACTACGCGCGCCGTATGGACTTCCGCGACAAGGACGGGGCCCCGCTCATCGGCTGGCACGACCCGGAAACCGCGTTCGAGGCGTGGAAGCGCTGCAGCGCCGGGCGGCCGTGCGACTACACCGGTCTCGGTTACGGCAGGCTGCGCGGGGGCAGCGGTGTCCAGTGGCCCTGCGGCGAGGGGTCTCCCGAGGGGACGGACCGGCTGTACGCCGACGGCATCAGCTGGGCCCATCCGGACGTCTGCGAGTCCTACGGGAAGGACCTGGTGACGGGCGCGCCCGTGGAGGCGGTCGAGTACCGGTCGCTGAACCCGGAGGGCAAGGCCGTGCTCAAGGCCGCCGAGTACCTGCCGCCGCACGAGGCGCCGAGCGGCGAGTACCCGTACCAGCTGACGACCGGACGCACCCTCTACCACTTCCATACGCGTACGAAGACGGGTCGCGTGCCGCAGCTGAACGCCGCCGCTCCGGACGTGTGGGTGGAGGTCTCCGTCGCCGACGCGCGCGAGCGGGACCTGGCCGAGGGCGACCTCGTGGAGGTCCGCAGCCCGCGCGGCGCGGTACGCGGGCGGGTGCGCGTCACGGACCTTCGGCCCGGTGTGCTGTTCGTGCCGTTCCACTACGGCTACTGGGACACCCCGGGCGGATCGGCGCCCGACGGGAGGACACCACCGCGGGCGGCCAACGAGACGACGATCACGGACTGGGACCCGGTGTCCAAACAGCCGCTGTTCAAGACCGCGGCGGCGGCTCTCACGCTGATCGCGAAGAGCGACGGCACGCCGTCCCCCGCACCCACCACCACCGCGTCCGCACCGGCGGGCACGGCCCGGGTCCGCGCGACCGAGGGCGGCAGCCCCGGCGTCCGGGTCCTGCAGGGCGCGGCGGAGCCCTGGCGAGCAGCCCATGGGGGCACGCGGTGAACGGCACCGCGCTCGTCGTGCGCGCGTTGCACCACGGCGAGGAACACCTCGCCCGGCGGCTCACGGCCGTCGGGGAGCGCCACCGCACCGAGCACGAGGTGCACCACGTCTCCGCCGATCTCGCCGCATGGTCGCGGGAGCACGTCCAGCGGCTGGCCGACATCGCGGGCGCCTACGGACTCGACCTGGACGGCCCGGCGGAACCGGGCCGGGGGCCGGTGCCGGCACCGCGCGAGACGGTGACCGGGACGGCCGGCCGGTGGTCCGCGCCCGGGCTGCTCCTCCTGCGTGATCTTCGGGACCTCCACCTCGACGCGGCGGAGAACTCCGTCCACTGGGAGATGCTGGCCCAGGTCGCCCAGGCTTCGAGGGACTCCGGCCTGCTGGAGCTGGTCTCCTCCTGCCACCCGCGGACGCTGCGTCAGATGCGCTGGTCCAACACCATGCTGAAGAACCTGTCCCCGCAGATCCTCACGAGCATGTGACCCGGTTCGGTCACGTTTTCACGGGTACTCCTGACGACAGGTTCCCGGCGTACGCGGGAGCCCAGGCGTTGGAGGGTTGAGACCACAGCCCCCGACGCTGCCCCGATGCTCCCGGTGGCACGTACGCGGCGGCCCCCGGCACGGAGGCCGCCGCGCCGTCCCGGAGAGCCGGCCGCCGGCTGCTCCGTTTAGCCGGCCGCACAGCGGAAACGCGTCTGTCGTGCCGGCCCCGCGTCCCGGATCCGCGGGCCCCGGACACCCCGGCCGCGGACCGCACAGAGAAGGAGTACGACATGCCTGCGGGATCGAGTGCGAAGCGCGAGCGGCAGTACGAGCACATCAAGGAGAGCCAGGAGGAGCGGGGCACGTCCGAGGGGCGGGCCAAGGAGATCGCCGCGAGGACCGTGAACAAGGAACGCGCCAGGTCCGGCGAGTCGAAGACCGCGAGCAAGACCTCCACCCAGGACCGGAAGTCCGCCCCGCAGCGCGGCGGCGAACGTTCCCACCGCGGCGCGGAGGGGCCCACCAGGGACCAGCTCTACGCCGAGGCGAAGAAGAAGAACATCGACGGCCGCTCCTCCATGAACAAGGACGAGCTCCGCCGGGCCCTCGGCCGTTGACAGGTCGTGCCTCCGGCGCACGGCAGGAACAGGAAAGGAGCGAGCCATGTCCGAAGGGGCACGCGGCGACGACGTCTACCAGCCTCCCAACGACGGTGTGCAGAACCCGCCGAGTGACGAGCTCGACATGGAGAACGCACTCGGTGAACGAGATCTGGACGACCAGATGGAGGAGGGCTACTCGCCTCCCGAACGGCCGCTGGGCGTGGACAAGTACGGCACGACCGGCGCGGAGGAGCGGGCGGGGGAATCGCTCGACCAGCGGCTCGCCCAGGAGGTCGGTGAGCCGGATCCGCCCGAGGGCGACGGCATCGGTGACCTCGCGCAGGGCGAGGGGGAGCCGCTCGAGGAGATCAGCGGCGACGTGCGCGCGGGAAGGCTGACGGCCGCCGACGGGGCGGACCGGCACACGGATGTGTTCGCCGAGGACGTCGGCATCGACGGCGGGGCCGCGTCGGCCGAGGAAGCCGCCGTGCACGTCGTCGACGAGGAGGACGACGGGCGTTCGGGCATCTGACGGCAGGGCCGCGACGCCGGGCGGGTATCCCGTGACGGGACGTGGCGGGCACAGGCGTCGCATGGGGAGCCGCCGGCGGACGGACGCCGGGGCACAGTGAGGAAAGCGGTAGGACATGGCAAGGGCTGCACTCTTCGACGTGGACGGCACTCTCGCCGACACCAACCACCTGCACGTCGTCACATGGTGGGAGGCGTTCCGGCAGGCGGGCCACGCGGTGCCGATGCGCGCGATCCACCGGGCGGTGGGCCTCGGCTCCGGCGACCTGATCGAGCGGCTGCTCGGAGAGGACCGCGACCGCGACCAGGACGCGGCCATCAGCGCCGCCCACAAGACCCTCTACGGCACCTACTTCGACCGGCTCCCCGCCTTGGAGGGCGCCGGCGACCTGCTGCGGACGCTCGCCGGGCGCGGCTGGCGCATCGTGCTCGTCACCTCCGCGAGCGGCTCCGAGCTGGAAGCGCTGAGGGCGGCCATCGATGCCGACAGCGCCATTCTGGACACGGCGAGCTCCGACGACGTGTCCGAGGGCAAGCCGGCCCCGGAGCCGGTCCACCACGCGCTGGAGCTGGCGGGGGCGGATGCCGGAGAAGCGGTGTTCGTCGGCGACACCGTGTGGGACATGCGCACGGCAGTCCGCGCGGGTGTCGGCGCCGTGGCCCTGCTCTCGGGTGGCATCCCGCAGCATGACCTCCTGGACGCCGGTGCGAAGGCGGTGTACGAGGACGCGGCGGACCTGCTCGCCCATCTGGACCACAGCCCCTTCGCATCGGCCTGATCCGGTGCACGGTCCGCCGCGCCGGCTCCGCGAAGTGGGCTCCCCCCGGCGGCGTCGACTTGCGCGTTTGGCCTATATTTCAGCGGGTATGGTGTGTTCTGTGCTTCGGACAATGAGGTACGCCCGTGGGAGTTCGGCTCCGGGCGGGACCCGTCCGATGCGGTGTGCTCCCACGGTTACCGGCATCAGCACCGTCGAGGGAGTGAGCACCATGGCCGATTCGTCCACCAGCACACCGCGTCCGCACGACGACAGCCCGTCGACCGATGCCGCCTTCCGGCGGCTCCGCACACTGCCGGACGGAGCCGAGCGGGACGAACTGAGGCGCGAGACGATCTGCGCCTGGCTGCCGATGGCGTATCGCCTGGCATCCCGCTTCCGCAACCGCGGTGAAACCATGGACGACCTGCGACAGGTGGCGGCCATGGGCCTCGTCAAAGCCGTCGACCGCTACGACCCCTTTCGTGGCAAGGCCTTCGAGACGTACGCGGTACCCACGGTGACCGGGGAGCTCAAGCGCCACTTCCGTGACCACACCTGGGACGTGCACGTACCCCGGCGCGTCCAGGACCTGCGCAATCGTGTGCGCGTCGCCCGGCGTGACCTCGCCCAGACCCTCGAGGGACGCGCTCCCACCTGCGCGGAGATCGCCGCCGAGACCGGCCTGCGCGAGGAGGACGTCCTGCTGGGGCTCGAGGCCCTGGACAGTTACAGCACCCTCTCCCTCGACGCCGAACTCCCGGGGACGGACGACGGCTACTCGCTCGGGGACACGCTCGGCCACTGCGATCCGGCCCTCGACGTCGCCGTGGACCGCGAGGCCGTCAAGCCGGGACTGCGCCGGCTGCCCGAACGCGAGCGGACGATCCTGTACCTGCGCTACTTCCGCGACATGACGCAGGTCAGCATCGCCGAGACGCTCGGCATCTCGCAGATGCACGTCTCCCGGCTGCTCAGCCAGTGCTGCGAACAACTGCGCGCCCAGACACTGCAGGGGGCTCGGTGACCCACCCCGCCGGACCGGCCGCCGCCCCCCGAGGTGCCGGTCGCCCCGTACGGACGTCCGCGTCGTCCATACCCTGCTCGCCCACGACTTCCTGCCCGCGGTGAGGCCGTGGCTCCGGTCCCTGGCCCGGGGAGTGACCAGGCCCGACCGGTACATGATGGTCCAGTCGCTCAAAGCCGCCGGCGCCGCGGCACTGGCCTGGGCACTCACGGGGTGGTGGCTGCAGGCGCCCATGGCGCTCATGGCGCCCTGGACCGCAGTGGCACTGGTGCAGGGAACCGTCTACCGGTCGGTGCGGACGGCCGTCGAGCTGCTCCTCATGATCACCTCCGGAACCCTGCTCGCCGCCGGCGCCGCCGCCCTCACCGGGGACACCATGACCGCCATGGTCGTCGTGCTCCCGGTGGCCGTACTCCTCGGCAACTGCGCCCCGGTCGGTCAGCAGGGGCTGTACGCGGCCACCACCGCGTTGTTCGTCCTTGCCTACGGCTCGTACTCGCTGTCCGCCGTCGGACACCGTCTGCTGGAGACGGCGGTGGGCGCCGCGGTGGGCATCGCCGTGAACGCACTGGTGCTGCCGCCCGTCCACTCCCTCCAGGTCAGCCGGCTGGCCTGCGCGCTGCCCAGCACCTGCGCGGACCTCCTGCGGGACATCGCCGAGAACACCGACGACTACGACGAGGCGCGGGCCGCCGACTGGTACGAGAGCGCCCAGGCCCTCTACAGAACCCTGGCCGATCTGCGCGAGGCCCGCGGTTGGGCGGACGAGAGTGTGCGTCTCAATCCGGGCCACCGCTTCCGGCGCAGCGTCCGCCCGGCTCCGCCGCAGACGTGGGACACCGTGTGGACGCGGGTCAGTGACCGGTTGCTGACACTGACGCTGACGCTCCTGGAGACGGCGTCCGACCGTCGACGGCTTCCCCGGCCGCCCGAGAGCACCCTCACCGAGTTGAGCGCCCTGCTCACGGCCGCCGCCGAGGTGTGCGGCATCGACCGGACGATCATGGAGCGCGGCCCGGACGACGAACTGGGACGGCAACGCGGCGATCACCTGGCGCGGGCGCACGAGGCCCACGTGGCCATGCACGGCACCCTGTCCGGGACGGTGCCCGAGGTCACGGCGTCGATCGGCAGCCTGCTGGCCGACACCCAGGCCCTGCTCGACGACCTGGCACCCGCCGAGGACCGGGCCGGCACCACGGCAACGGACCCGAGGACTGCGGCGCGATGACGCAGCAGCGCCTTGCGGCGACCCTGGCCGACCTGCTCCTCCCCCGTACCGCGTGGGGCCGCGTGCTGGTCACCGGCTGGTTCAGCTTCCTGGACGGCGAGGTCACCGCCGGGGACGCCCTCGCCCAGCGCGCCGTGTCGCAGGCGCTCGACGACCTCGGCATCGAGCACGACACCGCATGGAGCCCCGTCTTCGAACCCGGTCGGCTCACCCTCGACGCGGCCCGTCCCGAGTCCTACGAACAACTGCTGTTCGTGTGCGGGCCCGTGCACGGCGAGCAGGTCACCGCGCTGCACCGCCGGTACGCCGCATGCAGGCGGCTGGCCGTCGGGGTGAGCGTGGTGGACCCGGACGGCCCGGCGGCCCGGGGCTTCCACCGCATCGTGGCGCGCGACGGCGCCGGCAGCGGGCCGCTGCCGGATCTGGCGGCGGCCGCACCGGCCGGCCCGGCGCCGCCCGTGGCCGGGATCGCTCTGACGTACGGCCAGGGCGAGTACGGCGACCGGCGCGGCCACGACGGGGTGGCCGGGGTCCTGCTCCCCTGGCTCACCGGCAAGGACTGCGCACGGGTCGACGCGGACACCCGGCTGGCCCGCGACGACCGGCATCTGTGCCGGACGGCGGACCAGTACACGGCCCTGGTGGCCAGGCTCGACGTCATGGTCACCGACCGGTTGCACGGCATGGTGCTGGCGCTGCGTGCGGGCGTCCCCGCGCTGGTCGTCGACCCGGTGCGGGGCGGGGCCAAGGTGTCGGCCCAGGCGAGGGCCCTGCGCTGGCCGGCTGTGATCCCCTGCGAGGACCTGTCCGTGCGGGCACTGGACGACTGGTGGTCCTGGTGCCTCTCCCCGGCCTGCGGGGCCGCGGCCGCCCGGCGCAGGGCCGGGCTGCTCGACGCCTCACGCCCCGAGGGCTCCCGGGGCGGGCGGGGCGGAGCCGTGCGGTGAAGTCCGGCCCCCGGCAGGTGATGTTTGACGGCAGATCACGGTGGTACCCGGTCCGAGCAGTGTGCGCGCCGCGCCGGCCCGCCCCCCAGCACCGGAGGAATCGATGAGCGAGAACTCCCGCCCCGTTGCCCCCGTCGCCCTGGTGACCGGGGGCGATTCCGGTATCGGACGGGCCGTGGCCGTGAAGCTGGCACAGCAGGGCATGGACGTCGGTATCACCTGGCACACCGACCAGGACGGGGCGGAGGCAACGGCGGACGAGGTCCGGGAGGCGGGCCGCCGTGCCGCGACGACCCGTCTGGACCTCACCGACCTGCCCGGGGCCTCGCAGGCCGTCGACACCCTCGCGGACGAGCTCGGCCGCGTCGACGTCCTGGTCAACTGCGCGGGCACGGGAACCTCGACGCCCTTCCTCGAGCTGGACCACGCGACCGTCCGCGAGGTGCTCGACGTCGACCTGGTGGGACCGTTCCTCTGCTCCCAGCGGGCCGCTCGCCGCATGATCACCCAGGCGAGCGGCGGCCGCATCGTCAACATCACCTCCGTCCACGAGCACCAGCCGCGCGTCGGGGCAGCCCCCTACTGCGCCGCCAAGGGCGGTCTGGGCCTGCTGACCCAGGTCATGGCCCTGGAGCTGGCCGAGTACGGCATCACGGTGAACTCCGTGGCTCCCGGCGAGATCGCCACCCCCATGACGGGGCAGGAGGACGCCGACGTGATGAGCACCGACCGGCCCGGCATCCCGCTCGGCCGCCCGGGGGACGCCCGCGAAGTGGCTTCGGTCGTCGCCTTCCTCGCGGGCCCGGAATCGTCCTACACGACGGGCGCCTCCTGGGTCGTGGACGGCGGAATGCTGCGCATGGGGCCGCAGGCGGGCTCCCATCTGCGCTCCGGGGACTGGCGCCGTCCCTGAGGCCGGCACCCCCCGGCGCGCCGGTCCCCGGCGAAGCCGGCGACCGGAACGTACTCATCCAGGAGGAACCATGGCTGTCCGTCATCACCTCATCGACCGTCCCCCGTCCGCCCTGTGGGCGGTCCTGGAGGACGCCAACCAGTACGGGAAATGGGTGGTGGGGACCAGCGACTCCCGCCCGGCGGAAGGCCGGTGGCCGGAGCTCGGCTCGTCGATCACCTACACCGTCCGCCTGGGACCGCAGGAATTCACCGGCCGCACCACCGTCCGGCGCGTCGACCGGCCGGGCGCCCTGGAACTCGAGGCGGAGAGCGGGCGGTTGGGGACCGCGCGCATCGCCTTCGACATCAGGCCCTGGGGTGAGGACAGGACGCTGGTGATCGTCGACGAACATCCGCTGAGCGGCATCGGAGGCGTACTGCACAACACGCTGCTGGACGGCCTGCTCCAGATCCGGCACCGCTCCATGCTGGCGCGGCTGGCCCGGGTGGTCGAGGACGCGACGGACGAGCGGGGCGCGGTCCTCCGCGGTATCTCCTGACGTGCAGGTGCCGATCCACGGCGGCCGGTGGTGATCGCCACCGGCCGGAGGTACCCGGCTCCTGCTGTCTCTCCCCCCGGCGAAGGGCAACACGATGGTCGACGCAGTGGTGATCGGAAGCGGCCCCAACGGCTTGGTCGCCGCGAATCTGCTCGCCGACGCAGGCTGGGCCGTGGAGGTGCTGGAGGCCGAGGACACCCCTGGCGGCGCGGTGCGCAGCGACAGGGGCGTCCACCCCGACTACGTCAACGACCTGTTCAGCTCCTTCTATCCCCTGGCCGCCGCCTCTCCGGTCCTCGCCGGGCTGGACCTGGGCAGCGAAGGACTCCGCTGGAGCCACGCTCCGCACGTCCTGGCGCACCCCCTGCTCGACGGCAGCTGCGCGGTGCTGGACCGTGACAGGGCGGTGACCGCTGCGGGGCTCGAGCGCTTCGCCCCCGGTGACGGCCGGAGCTGGCTGGAGTTGTGCCACATCTGGGACCGGATCGGCGACGACATCGTCCGCGCCCTCTTCTCGCCGTTCCCGCCCGTGCGGGCCGGCGCGGTGCTGGCCGCACGGCTCCGGGCTGCGGGCGGACTCAGGCTGGCCCGCAGCCTGGTCCTGCCGGTACGGCGGTTCGGCGAGGAGGAGTTCACCGGTGAGGGCGGCCGACTCCTGCTGGCGGGCAACGCGTTGCACGCGGACCTGGCACCCGAGGCTGCGGGCAGCGGTGGATTCGGCTGGCTGATGGCCATGCTGGGGCAGTTCTTCGGGTTCCCCGTACCCGTCGGCGGCGCGGGCGCGCTCACCTCGGCCCTCGTCCAGCGACTACAGGCGCGCGGCGGCGTCGTACGGTGCGGGCAGCGGGTCACCGAGGTGGTGGTGCGTCAGGGCCGCGCCGAGGGTGTCCGTACGGCGGCCCGGGAGGCGATTCCCGTACGCAAGGCGGTTCTGGCCGACGTATCGGCGCCCTGCCTGTACGGGGAGCTGGTCGCCGCTGAGCATCTGCCGCCCCGGGTCCTCGGCGATCTGCGACGGTTCCAGTGGGACTTCGCCACGTTCAAGGTCGACTGGGCTCTGGACGGGCCGGTGCCGTGGACGAGTCCGCAGGCGGCCTCGGCGGGCACCGTGCACATCGCCGAAGGGGTCGACGAGCTGACGAGGTTCGCCTCGCAGATCGCCCGGGGCCTCGTACCCGACCGGCCCTTCCTGCTGATGGGCCAGATGACGACCGCGGACGCGACCCGTTCGCCGGCCGGTACCGAATCGGCGTGGGCCTACACCCACGTCCCGCACCTGGTGAAGGCCGACGCCGGGCCCGACAGCCTGTCCGGGCGGTGGGACCGGGCGGAGCAGCAGGCGATGGCTGACCGGATGGAGCAGCAGGTCGAGCGGTACGCTCCCGGGTTCCGCGCACTCGTCCGCGAGCGGCGGATCCTCTCCCCGGCCGCGCTGCAGGCCGCCGACGGCAACCTGCACAACGGAGCGATCAACGGGGGCACCGCCGGTATGCACCAGCAGCTGGTCTTCCGGCCCGTGCCGGGTACGGGCCGGCCGGAGACACCGGTGAAGAACCTCTACCTGGCCTCCGCCTCGGCACATCCGGGCGGCGGGGTGCACGGTGCCCCGGGGGCCAACGCCGCGCGGGCGGCGCTCCGTGCCACGCGGGGCACCAACGCCGTACTGAGCGCGGCCCAGCGTTTGCTCGCCCACCGGGGCAGGACCGGCGAGAGCCGGACGGGCTGATCCGGGGCAGCACGGACACGGACGCCGCCCGCCCTGCCGTCCCAGCGGGGAGAGGGTGCTGACGCGCTCCCGCGCTCGTCCACGACGAATGACCCGTCCCGGTGGGGGTAACCGTACGGACCCGGCCGGCCGCCGCTGATGCGCGTGCCAGCCGCACGGCACGCAGAATCGGTCGCAGGAGCCTGCCCGCAACCGCTCGGAACAGGAGAAGGAGTCCATGACACACCACAAGCACGAGCGTGAGCACGAGCCCAGGACGGCGACCGAGGAACTGACCGAGGAGGCGGAGCACGCCGCTCGGGACGTGACCCGGGACGGCCCTCGCCCGAAGAAGGGGGACGCTCTCACACCGAACACGGAGGCGCAGGAGTCCACCGGCGAGGACGACGCCTGACCGGGGGTCCCGCCCCGTGGCGGACACCCGCACCCTTCGTGGGAGCGTTCCTGCGGGGACGGGGACTACGCGTTCGCGTTCGCCCAGCAGGTGTGCCGCTTCCGGTTGCCGCTTCCATCCGTTCGCGCCGTTCGCCGGAGTCCTCGCGGCGCAACGGCTGGAGTTCTCCGTGATCGCCGGGGTCCCGGTCGGCACGTGACGGGTCCCGACGCACGCCCGCGCCCGCCCGGCAGGACCGAAGAGTCGCCGGGCGGGCGCGGGCGGGCCGTTCAGGGGTGATCGGGCTCCTGCTCCGGCGGGCGCCCGCCGCCCTTGCCGCCCCCCTTGGAACCACGGTCGGTCCCGTGCGCTCCGCCGCCCTTTCCGTGCCGTGTCCCGGCCTGTGCCGCCTTGGTGGCTTCGCTTTCCTGGGGAGTGGCGGCGCCTTTCCCGCTGCGCCGCAGCTCCGGCTGCTGTGGATTGGACATTCCCGCTCCTTCCGGCGTCACGGATGTGCACCGTCCGAGTCCCCCGCTGCGCGGCTTCGACACATGGCCCGGCCGGTGCGCACCGCGTCTTTGTCCCCGGCCCTCTCCAGCGCCGGGCCGGCACGCGTTCACCCGACCGGGGCGGATTGCTTCGCCGCCACGGGGGAACCCGTGCGGCACGTCTTCAGCCGCCCGCGTGTGCGGGCCCCGGGGAAGGAAGCACGACATCATGAGCGACGCCGAACAGCCGCAGGATCCGACGCGCCGGCATCCGCAGCCCGATTTCCCTCAGCAGGAGCAGGAGCACCCGGGCTGGACCGGGCCGATGGATCCGCCACCGGACCACGGCGAGGACTCCTACACGGGTCATGGGCTCCTGCTCGACCGCAAGGCCGTGATCACGGGAGGCGATTCGGGCATCGGGCGCGCAGTGGCCCTCGCCTTCGGACGCGAGGGCGCGGATGTTCTGCTGACCTACCTGCCGTCCGAGGAGAAGGAAGCGCAGGAGACCGTCCGGCTGGTCGAGCAGGCGGGCCGCAAGGCGGTCCCGGTGGCGTGCGACATCCGGGACGAGAAGCAGTGCCGGGCGCTCATCGAGAGGGCCGTGTCGGAATTCGGCCGCATCGACATCCTGGTGAACAACGCGGCGTACCAGATGTCGCAGCCCGACGGCATCGCGGCCATCTCCACCTCCCAGTTCGACCGCGTGGTGCGGACCAACCTCTACGGGATGTTCTGGCTGTGCAAAACGGCCCTGCCGCACATTCCGGCCGGTGGCTCCATCATCAACACCACGTCGGTCCAGGCGTACAAGCCCAGCCCCCATCTCCTGGACTACGCCATGACGAAGGGGGCCATCGTCACCTTCACCCAAGGCCTCGCGCAGATGCTCGCCTCCGACGGCATCCGCGTCAACGCGGTGGCCCCCGGCCCCGTCTGGACCCCGCTCATCCCGGCGACGATGCCGGACACCACGGAGTTCGGGAAGCAGAGCCCTCTGGGACGTCCGGCCCAGCCGGCCGAGATGGCGCCCGCCTACGTCTTCCTCGCCTCGTCGAACGCGACCTTCATCACCGGCGAGATCATGAACGCGACCGGTGGTACGCCGTTGCCCTGACCGTGCCCGCGGCGAGGTGCCGGGGCAGGTTATCGGCCCCGGCACCGTGATCCGCCGAGGACCGTGATTGGCCGGGACTTCGCCGGGAAGGCGTCACCGTATGCAAGCAAATCATCATGAAGCGCCCGTGCTGGACGCCTTGGCCGCGTACAAGGAGAAGGGCGAGCTGGGCTTCTCCCCTCCCGGCCACAAGCAGGCGCGCGGAGCCGCGCCCGCCGTGCGGGCGGTGCTCGGCGACGCCGTGTTCTTCGGGGACGTACTCGCCACGGGCGGACTCGACGACCGGCGCGGGAAGTCCGCAGTACTGCAGCGCGCCGAGAACCTGATGGCGGACGCCGTCCATGCCGAGCACACCTTCTTCTCCACGTGCGGCAGCTCGCTCTCGGTGAAGGCGGCCATGCTCAGCGTCGCCGCCCCCCACCAGAAGCTCCTGGTGGGCAGGGACGCGCACAAGTCCGTCGTCGCCGGGCTGATCCTCTCGGGCGTCGAGCCCGTCTGGGTGGAGCCGCAGTGGGACACCGAGCGGCATCTGGCCCATCCGCCGTCGGCGGCCTCCTACGAGAAGGCCTTCGAGGCCCACCCCGAGGCCCGCGGCGCCCTGGTCACCAGTCCCACGCCGTACGGCTCGGCAGCCGATCTGCGCGCCATCGCCGAGGTGTGCCACCGGCGCTCCAAGCCCCTCATCGTCGACGAGGCGTGGGGTGCACATCTGCCGTTCCACGAGGACCTGCCCTCCTGGGCCATGGACGCCGGTGCGGACGTCTGTGTCACCAGCGTCCACAAGATGGGCAGCGGCCTGGAGCAGGGGTCCGTCTTCCACCTCCAGGGCGATCTCGTCGACCACGACACCCTGGCCTCGCGGGCGGATCTGCTCGGCACCACCAGCCCGTCCGTCCTGCTGTACGCGGGGATCGACGGCTGGCGGCGCCAGATGGCGCTGGAGGGCCACGACCTGATGTCGCACGCGCTGGAACTGGCGGCCGACGTCCGGCAGCGCATCGAAGAGATCGACGGGATGCACGTCAACGGACGTGACGACTTCTGCGGTCCGGGCAGGGCGACGGAGTTCGACCCGCTTCCCGTCATCATCGACATCAGCGAACTCGGCACCAACGGCTACCGGGCGGCCGACTGGATCCGCACCCACCACCACATCGACATGCACCTGGTCGACCACCGCCGCATCAGCGCCCAGTTCACCCACGCCGACGACCGGAGCACCGCCGACCGGCTGCTGACGGCCCTGCGCGAACTGTCCCGCCAGGCCCACACCCTGGCGCCCGCGCCCCCCGTCGACGTACCCGGTCCCGACGAATTGCGTCCCGACCAGGTGTGCCTGCCCCGGGACGCGTACTTCTCCGCGACCGAGGACGTACCGGCGGAGAAGGCCGTGGGCCGTATCGCCGCGGAGATGATGACTCCGTACCCTCCCGGCATCCCCGCGGTACTGCCCGGCGAACGGCTCACCGAGCCGCTGCTGCGCTATCTGCGCTCGGGCGTCGAGGCCGGCATGAACGTCCCCGACCCCGCCGATCCCACGCTGGGCACCGTCCGTGTCTGCGCGGACGGTGAAGGGCCTTGAGCGGCAACCCGGCCCTTCTGGCCCCTCCGGCTCCCGCTGCATCCCTCGGAGTCTCCTCCCATCCTGACCTCGGACAGACGGACTGACCTCGGACAGACGGACTGACCTCGGACAGACGGACGAAAGGACCTGGCATGCCTGTCGCGACCTACTCTCTCGTCGCTCTCGACTGCCCCGATCCCGCGGCGCTCGCGGACTTCTACCAGGCCGTCCTCGGCGGCGAGATCAAGAACGACAACGACGACTGGTACGACCTCCGCGTGCCGGGCGGTGCCCGCATCTCCTTCCAGAAGGCGCCCGGCCACAAGCCGCCGGAGTGGCCGCGCGCGGACCGTGACTCCCAGCAGGCGCACCTGGACTTCGACGTGGTGGACATCGAGCGGGCCGAGGAAGAGGTACTGGCCCTCGGAGCCACGCCTCTGGACCTCGACGACCACGGCGGCGAGCGCGGCTTCCGGGTGTACGCGGACCCGGCGGGCCACCCGTTCTGCCTCTGCCGGCAGTGACGGATGAGGCCGAAGAGGGTACCGGGGCGGGCTGCGGGTGACATCGGGTGCGGGTTGTTTGAACTTTCACACACCTGTTAGGTTCGAGACGCCGCTTGAAGTTTCAAGCTTCGAGCTCTTCGATGTCCGCGACAGAGAGACCTGCGCCCATGTCTGCCACCCTCCACACCACCGGCTCCCCCTCCGGTGTCGCCCAGTACGACGGCGCCCGGAACGGCGGCGCCTCGCCAAACGCCTATGACGGCGGGCTGCTCCTGTTGCGGCTGGCCCTGGGACTGACCGTCGCCGCGCACGGAGCACAGAAGCTCTTCGGCTGGTTCGGAGGCGGCGGCCTGGAGGGCACCGGCCAGTTCTTCACCATGAGCGGCTACCCCTCCGGCGAGGCGATGGCCCTGATCGCCGGACTCAGCGAGACCCTCGGCGGGCTCGGCCTCGCGTGCGGGCTGCTCACCCCGCTCGCCGGCGCCGCCGTCCTCGGCACCATGATCAACGCCCTCGCCGTGAAGTGGGGCGGCGGCTTCTTCGCTCCCGAGGGCGTCGAGTACGAAGTGCTGCTGGCCGCCGGTGCGGCGGCGCTCGCCCTCACCGGACCCGGCCGGATCGCGGCGGACCGCTTCCTGCCGGGCCTGCGGGCCCACCGCCTCGCCTACGGAAGTACTGCCGTGGCACTCGGTGCGGTGAGCGCCGGGCTCGTGCTGCTGGTCCGGAACTGACGTACGTCGTCCTGACGGGGCGGGAAGCGGTATCGCCTGCCCCGACCGGCCCCGTCCCGGTCCCTAGGGCGGGCCGCCATCGCCGGGACGGGAGAGGCACGAGGCGACGACGACCAGGGGCCACACAGACTGGAAACACGTCACGAGGCGTTCGGCGACACCGGCCGCGCCGTGGCGGTTCAGCTCGATGAGGAACCAGCCCGCACCGATGCCCATCAGAGCGGTCACCACGACGGAGGGCACCGGCCGCAGCCCCCAGGGCGCCCCTCCGCCGCGGTCGACGGCCAGGACCGGCCACACCGCGAGGAGGGTGAACCCGACCACGACGATCGAGCCGTGATGCAGGGACCCTCCGCTGCTCGGCGCAGGGAGCAGGGCCACCGCCAACGCCGCCGCTCCCCCGCCGGCCAGCGCCGCGCGACCGGCGGGGGCGGCCGGGCGCAGCCCCCAGGCGGTGAGCAGGTGGCAGATGCCCAGCGCGACGAACGCTCCGGTCATCACCCAGGACCCCGCCGCGCCGTAGGCGGCCAGCACACTGATGGTCTGCGAGGCGGGATCGTAGGCGGGCCCCTCCAGCAGTGCCGCGAGCGCCCACCCTCCGACCAGGAGGACGGGCGCGCATGCCGAGGAAAGCAGGGCCCACTTGGGAACGGGTCGCATCAGCCCACCGTAGAACGCCCGGTCACCCCTCCCCCGCGCACACGCCAGGCAGGGCATGCCGATCGGTCGGGCCCCGACCGCGACGCAGGCCAGGTGCTGCGGGGCGGCCGGAGGCGTCCTTCCGCCGATCGGCGTGGCTGGAGGCGTCCTTCCGCCGTTCGGCCCACTCCGTGGCTCACTCCCCGGTCGAGGGCGCCCTTCGGATCGTGTCGGGCAGCGGCTCGTAGTCGAACCAGTCGAAGTGGACGGTGCCGGTCGAGGCGTACATCCCGATGACCCGGCCGGTGAAGCCGCCGGCGACCTCCGTGGACAGGTAGCGGCCCTCGAGCCGGGCCAGCTCGGCGAAGGTGCCGTCCGGTTCCTCGACGCCGAGGACAAGGACGTCGGGGCCGCTCCGCGCGTCGACCGGCGCCCTGGTGGCGGACACCTCCATCCGCAGGACCTGCGGTCCGGCGGGCAGCGGGCGGGACGCCACCACAGTGCGCAGCGGGCCGATGCGGGCGATCACACGGACCTCGCCGGACCCCGCCTCGATGTCGTAGTGGTGGCTCTCGTCGAGGCGCACGGCCAGTCCACCGACGCCCTCAGCCGGGTCCATCAGGGTCCGGGCGCGGCAGGACAGGTGCTCCTGGCGCCGGCCGACGAACGTCACGTCGGGGGCGTCGAGTGAGGTGCCACGGCCCCGGAGGGTCAGCCACCCGGGGCGTTCCCCGGTGGTGCAGGCGTCGGCCGGCCGGTCCCGAGGGGATATCCATACCGGGGCGAGCTCCGCCAGGCCGAAGTCGTCACGGACCGGCACGGTGGCGGCCGGCTGGAGGGGCCACGGGGGCGCGGGCATGACGGGCGCCACCTCACCGACGACCGGCCAGTCGTCGACCCAGGTCACCGGGGCCAGGAACGTCTCCCTGCCGAGCACGTGCCAGCCCGGGCTGCCGCCGAGCGGTCGTACCCCGAGCAGCATCATCCACCACGACCCGTCGGGGCCCTGGACCAGGTCGGCGTGGCCGGTGTTCTGGACCGGGAGGTCGGTGCCGCGGTGCGTCAGGACCGGGTTGGCCGGGCAGGGCTCGAACGGGCCGTCGGACGTGCGGCCCCGGGCGATCGAGACGCCGTGGCACCGCTCGGTGCCGCCTTCGGCGATGAGCAGGTACCAGTAGGCGCCGATCCGGTACAGGTGCGGTGCCTCCGGCGCCTTGGCGCCGGGTGTGCCGGACCAGATCCGGCGTGGCGCACCGAAGGACTCCCCCGTGTACGGATCGATGCGGATCTGCGCGACGCCCGCGGTGGTGCACCAGCAGTTGCCGTCCTCGTCCCAGGCGATATCCGGATCGATGCCCTCGACCCCGGGCAGCCGGATCGGTTCGGACCAGGGGCCGGCCGGGTCCGTGGTGTGGAACAGCAGGTTGCCGCCGTCGCTCACGTTCGTCGTGATCAGCCAGAAGCGGCCGTCGTGGTGGCGAAGGGTGGGGGCGTAGATCCCCTTGGAGGAGGCCGTGTCCCGCGGGAGACTCAACTGCGACGGCCGGTCCAGGGCGTTGCCCATCCGGGTCCAGTGCACCAGGTCCCGGCTGTGGAAAAGGGGCACACCGGGGAAGTACTCGAAGCTGGAGCAGGCGAGGTAGTAGTCGTCCCCCACGCGGCAGACGCTGGGATCGGGGTGGAACCCGGGGATCACGGGATTGGTGAAGGTGCTACCCGTCTCGGGCACGCTCGACACAGTGAATCCTTTCATCGGTCCGCCCACGTGTGCCACGTCCGTCAGGGGCCGGGGCGCCACGGGCCGTTCTTGCCGGGAACTGCAAACACTCCGAGAGTCACAGACGGACACGCGACCTGTCCCGGGAATTTCACATCCGAGCAGGTCACGGGCGTCGTGAGGTCACCCGTCTGTCGATGGCGGGTCGTGGCCGTCCATGAGGTGGGTGGACATCGCCCTTGCCGGTGGCGACCGGTTCCGGGC
Organism: Streptomyces sp. B1I3; assembly: GCF_030816615.1. Lineage (NCBI taxonomy): Bacteria > Bacillati > Actinomycetota > Actinomycetes > Kitasatosporales > Streptomycetaceae > Streptomyces > Streptomyces sp. B1I3. The sequence continues at coordinate 6,971,436 of NZ_JAUSYD010000001.1, read as the reverse complement.
CCGTGGACACTCCGGTGCCCGACGCCGGAGGGATCCGGCGCGAAGCGGGACGCGCGAGGATCAGCGCCAGTCGGGAGCGCCCGGGACGGGGGACAGGACACTCTCGATCTTCGTGCGCGTCTCCCGCATGACGGCGACGATCCGGGCCGCGTGCTCTTCGCCGAGTCGGCCCACCGGCACCGAGCAGCTGATGGCGTCGGTGGCGGGTGAGTCGTACCGCAGGGCGAAGCCGAAGCCGGCGATGCCGGTGACCGTCTCCTCCCGGTCGATGGAGTAGCCGCGCCCGCGCACAGCGGCGAGGTCGGCGAGCAGGGCGGCGTGCCCGGTGTGCGTGTTCTCCGTGAGTGCCGCCAACTCTCCTGCAGGCAGCGGGAGTTGCTCGTCCAGACGCTCAGCGAGCAGCGCCTTGCCGAGGGCTCCGGCATGGGCCGGGATCCGGCGTCCGACCCGGCTGATGGTTCGCGGGTACTCGTGGGACTCGCGGGTGGCGAGGTAGACGACGTCGGGGCCGTCCAGGCGTGCCAGGTGGATCGTCTCGCCGAGCACGCGTGAGGCCTCGTCGAGGTAGGGACGGGCCGTGCGCACGTGCGGGTCGCTGTCCAGGTAGCTCGTGCCCGTATGCAGAGCGCGGATCCCGATGCCGTAGAGCGAGCCGGTCGTGTCGGAGCGCACCCAGCGGCAGGCGATGAGCGTCTGCAGCAACTGGTACATGCTGCTGCGTGGTACGCCCAGCTCCTCGGCGAGTTCGTCCAGGCGCGCGGGACGGTCGCCCCGCGCTGCGAGCAGTTCGAGCAGCGCGACGGTACGGGCCGCCGACTTCACTGAACGGACCCCGCTGTTCTCCGGCATGGCCACATCGTAAATCCGCGCCACCGTACCCATTGACCCCGCTCAGGTCACCCACCTAACCTCCGTTCTCATACATATACGCCATCTGCATATGGAGATGTGATCGTGGAGCGGTGCAGCACGAGGTCACAGTCGGCCGCCTGTTCGGCACATCGATCGTCCGACAGTTCGAAGGGGAACTGACATGCCGCTCCTCGTGGTCGGGGTCAGCGTTCTGGTGCTGCTGATCCTCATGACCCGGCTGAAACTCAACGGCTTCGCCGCGCTCCTCGTCGTCGCGGTCGGCGTCGCACTGGTGCAGGGCATTCCGGTGGCCGACGTCCCGGACGTCCTGTCGGCGGGCATCGGGGATCAGATCGGCGACACGATGCTCACGATCGGGCTCGGCGCCATGGTGGGCCGCGTCATGGGTGACTCCGGCGCCGCACAGCGCATAGCCGGCAAGCTCCTCGACGCCTTCGGCCCCCGCTGGGTCCAGGTGGCCATGGTGATCACGTCCATGCTCATCGGTGTCACGATGTTCTACGAGGTCGCCTTCGTCATCATCGTGCCCATCGCCTTCACGCTCGTGAGGGTCACCGGGGCGAACCTGCTGTGGGTCGGCCTGCCGATGTCGATCGCGCTGTCCACCATGCACAGCTTCCTGCCTCCGCACCCCGGCCCCACCGCCGTGGCCGCGACCTTCCACGCCTCCGTCGGCCACACCCTCTTCTACGGCCTCTTCATCGCCGTACCGGTCGGGGCGCTCATCGCGCTCCTGTGGCCGCGCCTGCCGTTCGTCAAGGCGCTGAACCCCTCCATACCCAGGGGCCTCGTCAGCGACCGCGAGTTCACGGACGAGGAGATGCCGGGCATGGGCTGGTCACTGTTCGTGGCCCTCTTCCCGGTGGCGCTGATCGCGGGCGCGGCCGTGACCGACATGGCCACGTCCGGCGAGAGCCCGTTCCTGCACGTGGTCGCCTTCGTCGGCTCGGCACCGATCGCGCTCCTGCTGACCCTCCTCCTGGCGATCTGGGCGTTCGGTCCCCGGATCGGCCGCAGTCTCGCGGACGTCAGCGCGTCCTGCACCTCGGCGGCACAGGCGATGGCGATGATCCTGCTGGTGATCGGCGCGGGCGGCGCCTTCAAGAACGTCCTCGTCGAAGGCGGCATATCCGACTACATCAAGGACGTCACCGAGAGCTGGTCGATCTCGCCGATCATCCTGGCCTGGCTCATCGCCGCCATCCTCCGCGTCGCGCTCGGTTCGGCGACGGTCGCCGTCGTCACGGCCTCCGGCGTGGTGCTGCCGCTCCTCGCGGGCAGCGGAGCCCACCCCGAGATGATGGTCCTCGCCGTCTCGTGCGGGTCGATCGCCTTCTCCCATGTCAACGACCCGGGATTCTGGCTGTTCAAGGAGTACTTCAACCTGTCGGTCATCGAGGCGATCAAGGTGCGTACCGGCTACACGACGGTACTCGCGGTCCTCGGCCTGGGCGGCGTCCTGGCCGCCGAGTGGGCTCTTGACGTCCTCAGCCTCTGAGAACCCCGGTGACGGCCGTGACGGCCCCCTCCCCCGTCACTCGCATCCCTCCCTCCCTCCGACCCAAGGAATCCGGTACCCATGAGCCAGCCGACCATCACGCGCTTCGCGGTCTACCCCGTCGCCGGCCGCGACTGCATGGAACTGAACCTCTCCGGCGCGCACGGCCCCTTCTTCACCCGCAACATCCTCGTCCTGCAGGACTCGCAGGGTCGTACGGGCCTGGGAGAGGTACCCGGCGGTGAGAAGATCACCCGGACGCTGCGCGACGCCGAGACCCTGGTCGTGGGCGCGAAGGTGGGCGACTACAAACGCGTTCTGCGCGAGATCGGGGACCGGTTCGCGGACCGCGACTCGGGCGGACGAGGTGCCCAGACGTTCGACCTGCGAACGACCGTGCACGCCGTCACGGCCGTCGAGTCGGCGCTCCTCGACCTGCTCGGCCAGCACCTCGACGTACCGGTCGCGGCCCTGCTCGGCGACGGCCTGCAGCGGAACTCCGTCCGGGTGCTGGGTTACCTCTTCTACGTCGGCGACCCCGGCCGCACCGACCTGGACTACGTCCGCGAGCCCGGCTCGGACGTCGACTGGTACCGCCTCCGGCACGAGGAGGCCCTCACGCCGGAGGCGATCGTGCGCCAGGCGGAGGCGGCGTACGACCTGTACGGCTTCCAGGACTTCAAGCTCAAGGGCGGGGTCCTGGCGGGCACCGAGGAGGTCAGGGCCGCACGGGCGCTCAAGGAGCGCTTCCCCGGGGCCCGGATCACCCTGGACCCGAACGGCGCGTGGTCGCTGCGCGAGGCAGTTGAGCTGTGTTCGCCGCTGGTGGGCACGCTCGCCTACGCCGAGGACCCCTGCGGGGCCGAGGACGGCTACTCGGGGCGCGAGGTGCTCGCCGAGTTCCGCCGCGCCACGGGGCTCCCCACGGCGACCAACATGATCGCCACGGACTGGCGGCAACTGACCCACGCCCTCGCCCTGCAGTCGGTGTCGATCCCGCTGGCCGACCCGCACTTCTGGACGATGCAGGGCTCCGTGCGCGTGGCCCAGCTGTGCAATTCGATGGGCCTGACCTGGGGCTGCCACTCCAACAACCACTTCGACATCTCTCTCGCCATGGTCACGCACTGCGGCGCCGCGGCCCCGGGTGAGTACAACGCCCTGGACACACACTGGATCTGGCAGGAGGGCCTGGAACGGCTCACCGTCACCCCGCCGCGGATCGTCGGCGGCGAGATCGCCGTCCCCGACGCCCCCGGACTGGGCGTCCGGCTCGACATGGACCGCCTCCTCGCGGCGCACGAGCTCTACCGGAAGGAGGCTCTGGGGGCGCGGGACGACGCAGCCGGAATGCAGTACCTCGTGCCGGGATGGACGTTCGACGCCAAGCGCCCCTGCCTGGTGCGCTGAAACCGGTCGCGGGCGAGGCTGCGCCGGGAGGGGCAGCCCGGAGAGGCCACAGTCGCGAAGGCCTCGGTCGCGGGAGGTGGAAACCCCAGGGCCTACGCAGGTGCGATGTCCCGGACACCTGCCCGCTCCCCCGGAACGGGCCCCGCCTCGCGGCCGGCAGGGCTCCTTCCGGAGAGGCCGACGAGCCCCGGCCCGCACACCCGGAGCCCCTCCTGCGGCAACGGCTGCCGATCTCGCCCGCCGGGTGCCCGATGCAGATGCGCGCCGATGTGCGCCCACCGCGTGACTGATGAGGCGTCAGGGACGCCCGGGGCCGGCGATCCGGGTCAGGGGACGCAGCCCGGCAACTACAGCCGCCGCCTCACGTCGGCAGGGGTGGCGAACGGCAGCGAGATCGGCATCGAGCACGCGTCCGGAGACACCGCGCCGCTCGCGTTCCGGACAAGGTCGACCCCGCTGCCGGACAGCAGGGTCAACTCCCGGACAGCAGACCCGCCCCGCCCGGCGGACGGCGTCCTCGTGGGGTCCGCCTCCCCCGCCGGGGGCCAGGGGGTGCTGCCGTGATGCCGCCGGAGACGCATGCGGGGGGTGGCACGTGTGCCACCCCCCGCCGCGTGGGCGCACCCACTCAGCACTGCGGACGACTGCCGTGGTTCGCGCCGTGCTTCCGGCGGGCCTTCTTCTTGCGACGTCGCTTCGAGGACATCGGACTTCCCTCTCTCTGTGGCTTTCATGCGTCATCCACCGGATTGCGACGTCCGGGGATCACCGAGCCCCTTACCCACCGGCGCGGCGACAAACACCCGATCCACACCCATATGGGTGGCGCGCGTCACGTTGCGTAACGGCCACGCCCCCGCAGCCCATCACCGTGCGGCCGCCCGATGCCGACGACGACGCGCTCCAGCTCGTCGACATGGGCGGTCCGGTCGTCCCGCCGGAAGCGCGACCCACGGCCGCCGTCAGCTGGCCCGCCCTGGCCCACGCACAGAGCAGGGCGGCAGACCTCATGGCACTTCGGGGCGAGCCGGGCATTTTGCCCCGGCTTGGTTCCAGCACCTCTCTTGACATTTATATACTTGGTATATGCATCAATCGGCGTCCCTGGCAGGTCCCACCGACGAGCAGCGCATCGAGTGCGCCGCACGGGGACTCCTCAGAGGCATCGGGCGACTCGCACAGACGCTCTTCCGGTCCGGCGACTTCGGTCTCACCCGCAGCCAGGTCGCCGTCCTCGACGCCTTGGAGGACGGCCCCTGCCGCGTGACCGCCCTCGCCGCGTACACGGGTACGGCCCAGCCGCGCGTGACCGTGCTCCTGCAGGGTCTCGGCGACCGCGGCCTGGTGTCGCGTGAACGCCGCGCACCCGACCGACGCGTCGTGGAGGCGTCTCTCACGCCGGCGGGCCGGGACCTGCTCGAGCAGGGACGCAGGCGGATGGCCGCGGCGCTCCTGCGGGGCCTCGACGCCGGCGTCGACGACTCCGAGCGCGCCGTGGGCACCGCCCGGGATGCCCTCACCACCTTGCTGAACGCGATGGATTCGGAGCCCAATTGACCAGCCCAGGCACCGCACCGCCGGACACGGCACCGCGACTCACGCCCGCACGTCCCGTCGGCACCCCCGCGCCCGCGGCAGGTGCCGTACGCGCCGTCGCGCCGCGCCGGGTGGGCGGACCCCGACGCCGGTGGGACTGGGTGCTCGCGGCGGATCCCGGCCTCGGGCAGCTGCAGGCGGGTTGGCGCACCCTCGTCGCCATGGTGACCGCCCTCGCGGTCGGTCACGTGATGGCCCGGGCCCTCGGCATTCCCGTCATGACCGGCATGATGGTCGGCGGGATGATGGGCCTGATGAGCGCCTTCGCCGTCGCCGAGAACACCTGGCAGCGGCTCACCCGCGCCATCCTGTGGATGCCGATCCCCTACTCCGCCGTCCTCTGGCTGGCCGCCGAGTTGCACGACGACCGGGGCCTGGAGATCAGCCTGATGGTCGGCGCGCTCGCGCTGACCTTCTTCCTTGCCCGGTTCGGCCCCCTGTACCTGCTCACGGGCATGATGCTCTTCAACGGCCTGATGGTCGGCATGATGGCGAACATCCCGGCGGCCATGGCGGGCAAGGCGTTCGCCGTCGCCGTGGTGTCCGCCGCGGCGGTGCTCGTGACCCGGTTGCTGCTGTGCTACCCCATGCCCCGTGAGGACCTGCTGCGCACCCAGCGTGCCTTCGTCGTGGAGGCCCGCCGGGTGGCCGACGCGGCCGTCGACACACTGGATCCCGACGCCGATCGGCAACGGGCCGTGCGCCGTATGGCGCGTTCACTGCACCACCTCAACGTCACCACCGTGACCATCGACGGCCGGCTCGCCCAGCCGGAGGTCGCCGCCGACCCCCACATGGCTGAGTTGCTGCACCGTCACCTCTTCGACGCGGAACTGGCCCTGCGGGGTATAGGCCGGGCCGTACAGGACCTCGCCCGTCTCGACGTGCCGCCGCCCCTGCGCGAGGCCATGGCCGTCGGCCTCGTGATCGCGCGGGACACACCTCTGGGCAGCGCCCAGGGTCTGCGCCCCGCAGCCGAACGCATCCGCCGGCAGGCCGACCACGTGCTCCGTCTGCCCGACGGGGGAAGCCGGCAGGCGGAGACCGTCGAACTGGCCTACCGCGTCGCCCACCTCCTCGACTCCCTGGCCGGATCGCTCTCCCACTGGCTCGCGCTGGGCTGGAGCTCGCCGGAGTCTCCGGCGAAGGTTCCCTTCCAGCCGACCGTCGCCCTGGAACGCGACCGGCCCGCCGGGTCGGCTGCCGCGGCTCAGCGCGTGCTCGCGGCGCGGTCGGGGACGAGCTGGCGACGGGCGGTCCCCTTCGTGCGCGCACCGCTGCACGCCGGGATCGCCGCCGCCGTCGTCTGCCCGATCACCGACGCCATCGACCCGCACCGCTTCTACTGGGGACTGGTCGGCGTGATGATCACCCTCTTCGGCACGAACACGACTCATGAGCGTCTGCGCAAGTTCGGCCACCGCATGGCGGGCACCGTGATCGGCGCGGTGATCGGCGTGGCCCTGCTTCACCTGGTGGGCCCCGGCCACGTCTACGGGACGCTCACGATCATCGTGGCGGGGCTCACGTTCGGCGCCTGGGGGATGCAGCGCGCGTACGCGCTCTGGGTCGTCGGACTCGTGGTCGCCCTGGTGCAGTTGTACGGGCTGACGACGCCCTACGAGGGCATGGACCACCTGCTCGGCGAGCGCCTGGTGGACAACGGTCTCGGCATACTCGTCGCCACCGCGTGTGCCGCGCTGGTCTTCCCGCTGTCCAGCCGAAGGATCACGAAGGAGGCGGAGCGCGGCTACGTGTCCGCTGTCGACGGCCTCGTCTCGCAGCTCGCCCTGCGGTGGGAGGATCCCGATGCCCCCGTCCGGCTCCGCGGAGCCGCTCGCGCCGTGGACTCAGCCCTGTTCCAGGTGGTGAGCCTGGCCCGTCCGCTGGTCCGGATGCCGCTCGGCGTACGGGGACGTGACGCGGACAACCGCACCGCGCTGCTCACCACGGCCACCGGTCACGCCCGCGCCCTCGCGGCGGCGGCCGACATGGACATCGACCTGGCGCCCCGGTCGGCCGAACGGTTCGCGCTCATCACGACGACGCTGACCTGCTCGCTGCAGGCCCTGGACCGTTCGCTGGCCACCGGTGACCCCGAGGGCTGCTGGCACCGGGTGAGCCCGCTGACAAGGGAGCTCGCGGCGGAACTGGACACGGCACCGCCCGGCCCACGGGCCTCACGCATCCGCACGACGCTGAGGGAGCTGGCGGCGCTCGACGAGACGCTGGCCGGGTACGCGGAGCGGTGCGGGCTCACCGTACACAGCACCTCACCTACGGGCATGGCGAGTTCACCGATGGAACGCCGCACGCAGGCCCTCGTGGCGGAGTGGTCCGTGCGGCCGGCGACACGGGCCACGGCCGGTTCCGGTGACCCCGCCGGTATCGTTACACCCGCTGCCGTGCCACGCACGGAAACGGCCTCGGCAGGGGGAACAGCGCCGGCGGGCGTGGTGCCGGCGGAGGCGAACCCCTCGGCGTTCGGCGGAGTCACCGTCGCCGGCGCCGTGCGGTGCGCCCTGCATCCCGCCGGCTGTGCCGGATGGGTGACCGTGATCGACGCCCGGGGGAAGCGGGTCACCGCAGGGCCCGTCCGGGCGGGCCGGTACCGCGTCGACGGGCTCCGGCCGGGCAGCCACACGCTCATCGTGTCGGCGGCGTCCCACACCCCGCACGCGAAATTCCTGTACGTGCCGCGGACCCGGGAGGCCGGGCACGTCGGGCACGACATGCGGCTGTAGCGAGGGCTGTCCGTGCGCCGGGAGGCGACCGGACGCCAGGACGGGTCGCCAGGCGCGACCTCCACGCCGGCGGCCGGAGCTCCAGCCCCACGGTTCGGGCCGGATCTCCGTCCGGCCGGGGCCTCCCACGCTCCGCGGCCCCTGCCCGGGCGAACGGGTGGGATCGGGGCGGCACGCGGCTCCGCCCCGGCAGGCCGGGCATGTGTCCGTCGTACGACCCGAAACCGACGAACGGTGGAGCGATGACCGAATACGAACGTGCCCGCACGATGCCCGCACCGCCGGAGCACGTCTTCGACCGGGCCGCGGACGTCGACCGGCTGGACACGTGGCTGCCGCAGTCCTTGCACGTGCACGCGGAAGAGCTGCCCGCCGTCACCGTCCACGAGGACCGCACCGACGAGAACACCCAGGCCCTGCTGCGCGCCCAGCCCGACCAGATGCGGCTCGAATGGGGCACCCGCGCCCAGGGCAGCTACACCGGCTGGCTCCAGGTCGCCGGCATCGGCAGCGGGGCGAGCGAGGTGACGGTGCACCTGTCGTTCTTCGAGGACAGCCACGACCCGGGCGAGCAGGCCGTGCACGACGCCCTCGACACCAGTCTCCGGCGCCTCGAGGAGCAGGTCCGGCTGCGCATCGACGACGCGGCCGGCTGACCGGCGCGTCCCAGGCCCATGAGAATGCTGACAACTGATGCCGTTCGGGCGGGAGTCGGCGAACGCCCCGTGCCCACTTCCACGGTGCGGGGGCGGAGGTGCGGGCGCGGAAACAAATACGTCGACAGCGCACCACCGTGCTTGGCAAGGTGACCGCCCATGACGAGCAGTGAGCTGTGGAACCGCGCGACCGCCGAACGCTACGACGCCGAGGAGACCGAGAACTCCTCGGCCACCGTTCTCGAGCCGGCTCTCACCTTCCTCGCCGAACTCGCCGGGGACGGCCGGGCATTGGAGTTCGCCATCGGAACCGGACGAGTGGGTGTTCCCCTCCGGGAACGCGGCGTACAGGTCGTGGGCATCGAACTCTCCGAACACATGGCTGCGGTCCTGCGGCGCAAGGTGGACGAGGACACGCTGCCGGTGACCCTCGGGGACATGGCCACGACCGTCGTCCCCGGCAGGTTCACCCTGGCGTATCTGGTCTACAACACGATCGGGAATCTGCTCACGCAGGACGAGCAGGTCGAGTGCTTCCGTAACGCCGCACGGCACCTGGCGCCCGGCGGCCGATTCGTCATCGAGCTGGGCGTGCCACCGCTGCGGTTCCTGCCGCCCGGGCAGGTCGCGGTACCGTTCGACGTCTCGGAGCGGCATCTCGGCTTCGACACCTTCGACCTGGTCGAGCAGCTCCTCGTCTCGCACCACTTCACCCGCGACGGCGAGGACGGCCGCTACCGGCGCGGGAGCTCCCGGCAGCGGTACGCGTGGCCGGCGGAGCTCGACCTGATGGCACGGATCGCGGGGCTGGAGCTGGAACTGCGCGTCGCGGACTGGGACAGGGCGCAGTTCACCGAGGACTCCACGAAGCACGTCTCCGTATGGCGCAAGCCGTCACGGGGCACGGAGGCCCGCGGCGAAGACGTTCCCGCCTAGAGGGGCTCCTTTCCCTCCGGTGTGCCGCCGGGCGGCATGATGCGGGTCTGGAGCTCGGCCGTCGTGGGAAGTGCGGGTATCAGGTCGCCGACCCCCGTGACGTCCAGCAGCCTCGTGAGGTGGGGTGGCGCACCGGCCAACGACAGGGACCCGTGCCGGTCCTTCGCGTACCGCAGGATGGCGATCATCGCGTTGAGACCGGATGAGTCACAGAATCCCACGGCCGCCACGTCCAGGACCAGGTGCGGCCTGCCCTGCCTGATCACCTCCAGAGCCCTGGTCCGCAGGGCGGGCACGCTGTCCACGTCGATTTCTCCGGCGACGGTGAGGATGGCGATCGCCTCCTCCGGGTACCTGACGGTGAGGGTGAGAGGGGGGCTGTGCGTCATGGGTGTCAGTGCTCCAGGCCGGGAGCGGGGCGCCGTCGTGAGCGGCTGGAACCCGCTGGAAGATCGCGCATCAGGTATTGAGCGCCGAACCGTACCCTATGGGCAACTGTTGTCATGCGGAAACTCACGGGGCCGGCCGTGGTCCCGAGAGCCTGTTGCGGACGGGGGTACGATATGCGGGGCCGCGCGTGTGTCCCGGAACCTTAGTCTGGCTTTCCGTACGAGCGCATCGGATGCCCGGCTCGATCGCCCGGTCCGGTGGCCAGACGGACGAGTGAGGCGATGCCGGATCGGAGTGTCATCAATATGGGCCTGAGCCCCGAACCCGACCACAGGTCCCGGGATGCGGTCCGTGAGGGTTCCGAGTTCGTCGAACTCCTCGAAGTCCTCTGGGAGCACGGACGTGAGGCCGTGCCCACCGGCCCGGTCTCTCCCTCCCAGCTCCGCGTGCTGTACACGCTGGACAAGGAGGAGGGCATCAATCTGCGGATGCTCGCCGAAGCTCTGGGATCGGCCTCCCCCTCGGTCAGCAGGCTGTGCGACCGCCTGCAGGCCACGGGCTTCGTGGAGCGCGCCCCCAGCCCGGTGAGCCGACGGGAGCTGGAGCTCCGGCTGACCAGTCACGGCAGGGCCTACCTCGTCGACCTTCGCATGCGCAGGGAGAAGGTGCTGATGTCCACGATCGACGCCATGCCGGTCAAGGCGCGTCGTGCGCTCCTCGAAGGCCTCAGAGCCTTCCGCAACGCAGCCTCGGGGCAGGACAGCGACGGGGCGAGACCCTTGCGGTCGACCGGATAGGGACCGGTCGACCGGCCACCCCGCCGGCCGCCCGGTCGGTCCCCGTCTCCCCTACGCGTGGCCGGCGGCGGATTGCCGGCCGAACCAGTCCATGCAGACCACCAGGGCGTCGTCGTCCAGCGGTGTGGCACCCCGGTAGTCCCGCAGGTCGCGGAGCACCGCCAGGGGCACCTGCTCGGACGGCAGGAACCGGTGCGCGGACAGTGACCGCGCGAGGGCACGCTGCCCGTAGTGCTCCCCCGCCGCCGACGCGGTCTCGTAGACACCGTCACTGCCGATCAGCAGCCGGTCACCCGGCTCCACGCGCAGGCGCTCCGTGACGTACTCCGTCTCTTCGAACATGCCCAGCGGGAGCTGCGCGTCGAAACCGACCGACTCGACGCTGCCTCCCCTCAGCCGCCACATGCGCGGGGAGCCCGCGTCCACCGCCTCCACCTCGCCCGTGGCCAGATCGAAGCGCAGCAACAGGACCGACGCGTAGAGCGCGCCACGGTACTGGGTATAGACGGCCTGGTCGGCGAGGCTGGCCTGGCCGGGGAGGTCGAGGCCGGCGCGCCGGGCGTTGCGCAGCGCGTTGACGACGAGGTTGGTCAGCAGTGCCGCCTCCATCCCCTTGCCCATGCCGTTGGTGACCGTGAGTGTGAGGTGATGGGCCGACACCGACCAGTCGAAGTTGTCGCCGAAGATCGCGTACGCGGGTTCCAGATGGGCGCCCAGCGAGAATTCGGGGCGGGACACGGAGCGGCCGGGCAGCAGCTGCCACTGCATCTCCGCGCCCAGGGTCAGCCGTGTGGCTCGGCGCGCGATGAGGTAAAGATCGGTGTCACGTTCGGCGACCAGGATCTCGTGGCCGAGCGCTTCACACATCTGCTGCATCCCCGCCAGGTCCGCCGGGGAGCAGTTCTTCTCCGGCGCGACGACGGTGAGGACACCCAGGCGGTCCCCCCGGACGGTCACCGGCAGGTGCACGGTCGCCGTGCCGGGCGCCGTAAGGGGCTCCACATACGGCTCCTGGGCCCCGAAGGCCCGCCCCTGCGGGCTGTTGTGAACGTGCACCGGCTCGGAGAGCGGCGCCTCGGCCACGACTTGGAGCGTGGTCATGCCGTAGTCGGCGAGCCGCAGCTCCACGCTCCGTACGTCGTACTGCTCGCGCAGAGCCGCCGTGACGACGTCGAGGAGCAGATGAGGTGCGGCCTTACGCAGCTCCCGCTCGACGGCAGCGAATCTGTCCACGTGATCCTGTTTCTCGTCGTGCCGCGCCGAGACCTGGACCGTCCGAGGGCCCCGGCCGTCGGCCTCCAGCGTAGGGGGCCTGCACCCGATCCGGCGCGACGAATCCGAAAGGACGCGCCGGTGGTGGGCGGTGTTCATCTTACGATGTCCGGAGACAACTGTTTCCACACAGCAAGAAAAATACGTCCGGACGCGCATGGGTCCGCGGAAGCGGGGCAAGGGCTCGCCAGGAAGCGCGCTCGGGACGAGGGAGGGTGGAACACATCGTGATTGCTGAACAGACTGCCAGGGCCACACGGACTGACGAGGCATCGGCTTCGGCGGCTTCGCCGGAGCGGTTCGGTGAGCTGCCCTGGATCGAGGACGCGGGCAAGGTGGCCCCGAAGGACGCCCGCGCCCTGTCGGCGCTGTTCTTCGAACGGCTCCAGGTGCTGGAGGAGGGGACGCGCGAGTACCAGTACGCGCGCAACACCCTCATCGAGATGAACATCTCCCTGGTCCGGTTCGCCGCGCGCCGCTTCCGCAACCGGGGCAGCGGTGACATGGAGGACATCACCCAGGTCGGAACCGTCGGGCTCATCAAGGCCATCGACCGGTTCGAGCTCTCCCGGGAGGTCGAGTTCGCCACCTTCGCCGTCCCCTACATCGTCGGCGAGATCAAGCGCTTCTTCCGTGACACCACCTGGGCCGTCCACGTCCCCCGGCGGCTCCAGGAACTCCGCGTGGATCTGGCCAAGGCGAGGGACGAGCTCACCACCACCCTGGACCGCGACCCGACGGCGAAGGAACTGGCCGAGCACCTGGGTCTCACGGAGGAAGAGGTCATCGAGGGCGTCATCGCGTCGAACGGCTACACAGCGGGCTCCCTGGACCTGCCGACCGACGCCGGGGAGGCGCCGGGCACGGCGTCCCGCACCTTCGCCGACATCCTGGGCGAGCCGGACTCCGCCATGGAGACGGTGGAGAACCTGCACGCCTTGGCCCCGCTCCTGGGGGAGCTCGACGACCGCGAGCGCCGCATCATCGAGATGCGCTTCGGCCAGGAGATGACGCAGTCACAGATCGGCGCCGAGCTGGACGTCTCCCAGATGCACGTCTCCCGCCTCCTCACCCGCACGCTCAACAAGCTTCGCGCAGGCATGCTGGCCTGATCCCGTCCACACCCGGAGCCGGCGTCCTACCGGCACCCGGCGTGGTCGCCCTGGAGCGCTCGCCGGCGGACAACGGCCCGGGGAGCTGCCCCGCGCCGCCGCCACCCGACCCGGCGTGGTCGAGGGCCGACCGGACATCGGCAGCGGTGAGCGACGGCATCCGGGCCCGAAGGGTTCCGAGGCCGTCGCTCACCGGCGAGTGCGCAAGGGTCCGGGAGCGAAGCCGATGTTCCTGCATCCTGGCGGCCGGGGCCGCCGGGAACAGGGCGTACACGTCGGTGGTCTCACCTCACCGGGGTGAAGTCGCGGGCTCCGATGAACTCGGGCCGGCGGATCGGAGCCGCGAAGGGCTCCTGGGCGGTGTTGTCCACGCTGTTGAAGACGATGAAGACGTTGCTGCGGGCGTAGGGGGTGATGTTGTCGCCCGAGCCGTGCATCGCGTTGCAGTCGAACCAGGTGGCCGAGCCGGCCTTGCCGGTGAAGAGCCTGATGCCGTGGCGGTCGGCCATCTTCGTCAGCACCTCGTCGGACGGGATGCCGGCGTCCTGCATCTGCAGGGACTTCTTGTAGTTGTCCTTCGGTGTCTCGCCCGCGCAGCCGACGAACGACTTGTGCGAGCCGGGCATGATCATCAGCCCGCCGTTGGTGTCGAAGTTCTCGGTCAGCGCGATCGAGACGGACACCGTGCGCATGTTCGGCAGGCCGTCCTCGGCGTGCCAGGTCTCGAAGTCCGAGTGCCAGTAGAAGCCCGAGGCCCCGAAGCCGGGCTTGACGTTGATCCTGGACTGGTGGACGTACACGTCGGAGCCGAGGATCTGACGGGCCCGGCCCACCACACGTTCGTCGCGGACCAGGTTCGCGAAGAGCTCGCTGAGCTTGTGGACCTCGAAGACGGACCGCACGCTCTGCGACTTCGGCTCGATGATCGAACGCTCGTCGGCACGGACCTGCGGGTCGGCGACCAGCCGGTCGAGCTCGGCCCGGTGGACGGCCGCCTCGTCGGGGGTGATGAGCTGGTCGACGGCGAGGAAGCCGTCGTGCTCGAAGGACTGGAGGTCCTTCGCGGTGACCGGCCCGGGCGCGCCCGGCGCGGACCAGATGACCGGGTCCTGGCGGGGAGTGGTCATCTCGGCGGCGCCGCGCGTGGGGTAGAGGTCGGTTCGTACGGTGCGTACATCGGTGGTCATGGTTCAGCCCTCCTCTGTCAGCAGCGGATAGACACCGTTCTCGTCGTGGTCCTCCCGTCCGGTGACGGGGGGATTGAAGACGCAGACGCAGCGGAAGTCGGTCTTGGGCCGCAGCGTGTGGTGCTCGTGCCCGTCCAGCAGGTACATCGTGCCCGGCGAGATCCAGTGCTTCTCGCCGGTCTCGTCGTTGGTGAGTTCGGCCTCGCCCTCGGTGCACAGCACGGCCTCGATGTGGTTCGCGTACCACATCGACGTCTCCGTGCCCGCGTAGAGGACGGTCTCGTGGAGCGAGAATCCCACCTTCTCCTTGGCGAGCACGATGCGCTTGCTCTCCCAGGTGCCGGAAGCCGACTTGACGTGCCGGTCGGTGTTCTCGATGTCACTGAACGATCGGACGATCACGGTGTGATGGTGCCTTTCTTCCGGTACCTCATTCCACGTTTGCCTCGTCCCACGTCCGGTGGTGCGGCAGGAGCGACCGACGGGTCGCCCGGCTTCTCGGACGAACGCTGCGCGACGACGTACTCAACCGGTTCCCCGCACGGCCTCGTCGAGGATCCGAAGCCCTTCATCGAGCTCTTCCGCCGAGACGGTGAGTGGCGGCAGGACCTTGACGACCTCACCCTCCGGGCCGGAGGTCTCCAGCAGCAGGCCCAGCTCGAAGGCGCGCTTGCAGACGGCGGACGCGCGCTCCGGGTCGGTGAACTTCATGCCCCAGACCAGGCCACGGCCACGGACCCGGGCCCCGCTCTTCGGATGCTCTTCGGCCATGGCCAGCAGATTCTGTTCGACCTGCTCGCCGCGGGCCAGGGTCTGCTTCTCCATCTGGCCGTCGGCCCAGTAGGCGTCGAGGGCGGCGGCGGCGGTGACGAAGGCCGGGTTGTTGCCGCGGAAGGTGCCGTTGTGCTCGCCCGGCTCCCAGATGTCCAGCTCGCCCTTGAACAGGCACAGGGACATCGGAAGGCCGTAGCCGCTGATGGACTTCGACAGCGTGACGATGTCCGGGACGATGCCGGCCTCCTCGAAGGAGAAGAAGCCGCCGGTCCGGCCGCAGCCCATCTGGATGTCGTCGACGATCAGGAGCATGTCCTGGCGGTGGCACAGCTCCTGCAGCGCCCGCAGCCACTCGGCGCGGGCCACGTTGATGCCGCCCTCACCCTGCACGGTCTCGACGATCACCGCGGCGGGCTTGTTCAGGCCGGAGCCCTGGTCCTCCAGGAGGCGCTCGAACCACAGGAAGTCGGGAACCTGGCCGTCGAAGTAGTTGTCGAACGGCATCGGGGTGCCGTGCACCAGCGGGATGCCGGCACCGGCCCGCTTGAAGGCGTTGCCGGTCACGGCGAGCGAGCCCAGCGACATGCCGTGGAAGGCGTTGGTGAACGAGACGACGGACTCGCGGCCCTTGACCTTACGGGCGAGCTTCAGCGCCGACTCGACGGCATTCGTACCCGTCGGGCCGGGGAACATCACCTTGTACGGCAGGTCACGCGGGCGCAGGATCACGTTCTCGAACGTCTCGAGGAACGCCCGCTTGGCCGTCGTGGCCATGTCCAGGCCGTGGGTGATGCCGTCACGCTCGATGTAGTCGATCAGCGCGCGTTTCAGCACCGGGTTGTTGTGCCCGTAGTTGAGCGAACCGGCACCCGCGAAGAAGTCCAGGTACGAGTGCCCGTCCTCGTCCGTGAGCCGGGCACCCTGCGCCCGGTCGAAGACGGCGGGCCAGCCGCGGCAGTAGCTGCGTACTTCCGATTCCAGGGTCTCGAAGACGCTCAGGGCATGCGGATCAGTCGTCATCATGACGCGCTCCTAGTGCGGCGAGTTCCCGAGTGCTGAGCTACGGACGACGGGACAGGCGGTCGCGGTCGGGCCAGTGGCCCGATGCGGTACAGGTGTTCGGACTCGTGCGCGTCCGGGAAGAGTCGCGCGGGAAACAGCAGCTCCCGTTCCAGTGCCGCTCCGTGCCGCTCCGCGAATGAGAGGAACAGCCGGTGCGACGCCTCGTTCTCTGCGCCGATCGTCGTCTCCAAGCGCTGGAGGGTGCCCCGGGACCGCAGGCGGGCGGCGAGGTGGTCCAGCATGGCCCCGGCCAGGCCGCGTCCGCGCCGATCCTCGTCCACGGCGATCTGCCAGATGACGAGCGTGCCGGGCAGCTCGGGCCGGATGTACCCCGTCGCGAAGGCGACGGCCCTGCCCCTCTCGTCACGGGCGACCACGGAGGTCGCCGCGAAGTCACGGCACCACAGCAGGTAGCTGTAGGAAGAATTCACGTCGAGCACGCGAGAATCGCGTGCGATACGCCACGCCGAAGCACCGTCCTCGATCGTGGGCTCTTCCATGTGTTCCGTCGGCCTCACCATGGAATCACACCTCCGTCTCACCGCACTGCACAAGGCGGGAGCATTTCCCATGAGGGGCGCCTGACGGCCCTTTCAAGGAAAAGCACTGACCAGCGAATTACACACCCAATTCGCCACACGGAGAATACGCCCTTCGAAATGCGCATTCAGGATAACAGTCCACACGCATCTCGGCATCGTCATTTTGCTTTGCTTCGGAGCTCTGCCGAATCATGATAGGCCGACGGGCTCCCCCGGGCCACAGGAGGTGTTTCGTCACAGACGTCGACCGAAAAAACAGGCAGAAAGCTCACTGCCGGCCCTCTCGGGCCCCGCCGTTCGTTCGGTGCGTCCACCGCAAGTCGGCTGCAGTATGTATTCGTTGCGGCGAGACCGCCAGCCGGGTGAATCCCTATCGCGCACGCAACTGCATCACCACGCGAGCAGGACAAGGAGCGCCCATGCGGACGGACACCGGTCGCCTCGTCGTCACAACACAACCATCAGCCCGATCTCGATACATTCGACTGCTGGAAACATTGGAATTGCCGCCGCTTTTCCCTGACGGCGTCTTCCGGTCGCACGCGTTCTCGGAGTCGAGCAATCCGTCGTACTCGACATCCACCTCGACCGTGCCCCGCCGTAACCATGGAACAGCCGAACACAGCCGGCCTTTCCCCCGCCCGGGTGGGCGGGCAGGCCGGTTGTGCCGGTCATGGCTGCGCGGAGCAGCCCTGTAGCCGGGTCAGCCCACCAGATCCGGCGCGCGCAGCATCTCGGGCGGAATGCCCCAGGCGTCGACGAGACCGACCGCGAGAGGCCGGATCTTGCGGCAGAGGTCGTTCACCTCACGGCTGATCGCCTTGGAACGCTGGACGGTCAGCCGGCCGTGTTCCATGAACCAGGCCCGGTCCGCCTCGATCGTCGACAGGGCGAACAGGTCGCACAGCAAGCCCAGCGCGACCTTGTTGCCGCTCTCGGGCAGCGCACGCACCTTGTCGACGAACGCCTCGAGCACCAGCCGCTCGACGTGTGCGTGGGCGACCGCGATGACGTGGTCCTGCACCTGCGAGAAGACGGCGCCGGGAGCACGCTTCTGGTCGATCCCGCGCTTGAGCCGGCGGGCCACGCCGGCGAGCATGTGCTCCTCGCGGTAGCGGAGCATGGCGAGCTGGTAGTCCGAGTCGAGCAGGCCGGCTGCCTGGTCCCACTCGTCACCACCGGGCAGCAGGTCACGTACCCGCTCGAGCAGCTTGTGGGCGGACGTCTTCTCGATGATCGTCTCGACCGCGAGGCCGGTGACGTGGCGGACCATGCCCATCTGGTCGAGATCCTCGAACTCGTCCGCGTAATGGGTGAGCAGGCCCTTGGCCACGAGCTGCAGCAGGACGTGGTTGTCGCCCTCGAACGTGGTGAAGATGTCGCTGTCGCTCTTGAGGGCGGCGAACCGGTTGACGGTGAGATAACCGGCACCGCCGCACGCCTCGCGGCACTCCTGGACGACCCGCGTGGCGTGCCAGGTACCGAGCGCCTTGGTACCGGCGGCCCGTGACTCCAGCCTGCGCCGTGCCTGCGCGTCGTCCTCGACGCCGGAGAACACCTCGTGCAGTTGCGTGCGCACGACGTCCTGCGCGAAGTGCAACGCGTACGTACGCGCGATGAGCGGCAGCAGACGGCGCTGATGCAGACCGTAGTCGAGGAGTACCTGCTCCTCCGCGTCCGGTGCCGCTTCGAACTGCCGGCGCCGCACGGCGTACTTCGTGGCGATCGTCAGGGCGACCTTGGCGGCGTTGACGCCGGCGCCGCCGACGCTGACGCGGCCCTGCACCAGTGTGCCGAGCATGGTGAAGAAGCGCCGGTCGGGGTTCTCGATCGAGCTCTCGTAGACGCCTTCGGCAGTGACGTCGGCGAACCGGTTGAGCAGCGCCTCGCGCGGCACCCGCACGCCGTCGAACCAGATGCGGCCGTTGTCCACGCCGTTGAGGCCCATCTTGCGGCCGTCGTCCTCGATCCGGACGCCGGGCGCCACCTCGCCGCCGGCCCGGATCGGCACGACGAACGCGTGCACACCCTCGGACTTCCCGTCCACCTCCAGCTGGGCGAAGACGACCGCCAGCTCGGCGTGGCGGGCCGCGTTGCCGATGTAGTCCTTGCGCGCCTGGTCGCCCTGAGTGGTGATGACGAACTCCTGGCAGGCGGCGTCGTACCTCGCGAGGGTGCCGAGTGCCTGGACATTGGATCCGTGCCCGGTCTCGGTCATCGCGAAGCAACCCATCAGCTGCCCGGTGATCAGGTCCGGCAGATAGGCGTCGTGGTGGCGCTCGGTGCCCAGATGCAGGATCGCGCCACCGAAGAGTCCGAACTGCACGCCGACCTTCACCAGCACCGACAGGTCGCCGAAGGCGAGCGTCTCGAACGCGGCGATCGAAGCTCCGATGTCGCCGCCCCCGCCGTACTTCCTCGGGAAACCCATGCCGGTCTGACCTGTCGCAGCCATCTCGACCACGAGCTCACGCACCCGCTCACGGAACGCGTCGACACCGAGCTCGTCGGCCTCCTCGAGGACGGAGGCGTACGTCACCAGGTTGGTCCGGACGAGGTCGCGGATCTCGGTGTACTCGCCGTCGAGCACCTCGGTCAGTGCCCGGGCATCGACTTCAGGCTGCACGTAACCGCTTGCGGTAGTGGATGTGTTGTCAGTGGCCATGCCAGTTCGCTACCCCGCCCTGAGATGATCAAGCAGCCGCCGGGGGCTCTCGGACCGGGTACGAGGGAAGCGCGGATGCGGTCGGGCTCTGCCCGGTGAGCCTGCGCAGCCACGGCGCTCTCCACACCGGCTTTCGGGAGCACGTGCACGCATGATACGAGGAATTCGTCATGCTGTTCGGCTCGTCGGGCCACGTCCGGGCTTCACTCGACTGGTCCCGCGTCACCGAGCCGCACGCCTCCGTCCTGCAGAGTCTCGACACCTCGCCCGACCGCTCGGCCGGATGGCCACCCTCTGGTACGCCGACCCCGACGGAGTGCCTGCTGACTACACGCATCCGCGGGCCACCCCGTTGGCCGCGGGCCAGGCCGCATCCGTCGAAAAGCACGTGCTTCCGCAGCGGCACCACACCTTGGACGCCCTGACCCGACAGGCCGCGAGGAGCGTAGAGCCCGTGCAACTCGCCATTCCCGCGTACCGGTTGCCCGACGGCGGCGGCCTCCTTCTGGACGGCACGCATCGGGTTGTGGCTGCCCTCCGGGGCCAGGAGGCGGGCGACGGTCAACAGCAGGAGCAGGTCGGCGCGCAGGCCGGGCGGCACGGCTCCGCGGTCGGTCAGGCGACGTGACGGGCGGCCAGGACAGCGGTGGCCCGCGGGGCTTCGGTCGCCGTCAGGCCCGGCCTCGACCAGGAGGGACACGTTCATGGTGCAGGCTGTGCCATGGGTGACGGGGTTCGGGATGGAGGCGGGGCCGGAGAGGCATCGGTGCCTGCCAGGACGGGTACCCCGGCCGCGTGGAGACCGGCGACGCTGTCGCGGCTGCAGGCGTAGTCCCGAAGTCCTCCCTGTCGATCTCGTCGCCGGGCGCCCTACCGCACCTCGCGAGGAACCCCCTTTCCCACCCGATCGGGCCAGCGTCATAGCCGCCCGCTCCCGCAGCTGATTCACCCCGCCCGGACGGCCCCCAACCGTCCGACGGCCTGCACCCGGGGCGGTTTGGCGTCGTGATGGGCCCCTCGAACCGGCCTCGATGTTCGAGTCATCCCGATATGCCACTTTCCATCACACGTCTTAGCCTGCTGACACTGCTCGGATAGTCGACAGCCGGCTCAGTCGGCGGAGAGTGAGCGTCCATGGCTGAGCAACGCAAGAAGTCCGGATTGGTCGGCGAGTTGTCCGCCGAGTTCGCGGGCACGTTGATCCTCATCCTTTTCGGGTGCGGTGTCGTGGCCCAGGTAGTCGCAGGCGGAGCCCTGACGGACCCGGCCGGCGGGCTCGGGAACCACGACAGCATCGCCTGGGCGTGGGGGCTGGGTGTCACGCTGGGCGTGTATGTGGCGGCCCGGCTGAGCGGGGCCCACCTCAATCCCGCGGTGACCGTCTCCCTGGCTGCGTTCAAGGGGTTTCCGTGGAGCAAGGTGGCTCCCTACGCGCTGGCGCAGACGGCCGGTGCGTTCGTGGCCGCCCTCATCGTCCGCTGGAACTACAGCGAGGCACTGGCGAAGGCCGATCCCGGGCACACCACCAAGACGCAGACGGTGTTCTCCACGCTGCCGGCCAACGGCAATCCGGCTCTGCCGATCCATGAATGGGGCGCGTTCCGCGACCAGGTCATCGGCACCGCCATCCTGCTGCTGCTGATCATGGCCATCACGGACCTGTTGAACACCCCGCCGGGCGCGAACCTGGCTCCGTTCATCATCGGTCTGGTCGTGGTCGCGATCGGCATGGCCTTCGGCACCAACGCGGGTTACGCGATCAACCCGGCCCGTGACTTCGGCCCCCGGCTGGCGAGCTTCATCACCGGCTACGGCGGCGCGTGGCGGGACCAGTACGGGAATTTCTACTTCTGGGTACCCATCGTGGGCCCGCTGGTCGGCGGTCTGCTCGGCGCCGGTCTCTACAAGGGCCTCGTCGGACGGTTCCTGCCGTCCGCGGAACCCGAACCGCCGGGCCGTGTCCCGGCGCCCGAGGACTGACGACACCAGCCGGAGAGGTGACACACCATGGCGGACTTCATCGGCTCGGTGGACCAGGGGACCACCAGCACCCGATTCATGATCTTCGATCACGGCGGCAACGAGGTCGCCAAGCACCAGCTGGAGCACGCCCAGATCCTGCCCCGCTCCGGCTGGGTGGAGCACGACCCGGTGGAAATCTGGGAACGCACCAACTCGGTCATGCAGAACGCCCTGCGGTACGGCGGTCTGTCGCCGAGCGACCTGGTGGCCATCGGGATCACCAACCAGCGTGAGACGACGGTGGTCTGGGACCCGCGCAACGGGCGGCCCTACTACAACGCCATCGTGTGGCAGGACACCCGCACCGACGCCATCGCGGCGAACCTCGAACGCTCGGGACAGGGAGAGGTCATTCGCCGCAAGGCCGGGCTGCCGCCGGCGACCTACTTCTCCGGCGGCAAGATCCAGTGGATCCTGGAGAACGTCGACGGCGTACGGGAAGCGGCGGAGGCCGGGCACGCCATCTTCGGCAACACGGACGCTTGGGTCCTGTGGAACCTGACCGGCGGCCCTGACGGCGGTATCCACGCCACCGACGTGACCAACGCGAGCCGCACCATGCTGATGAACCTGGAGACGCTCGACTGGGACGAGGAGCTCCTGGGCTTCTTCGGCATCCCCCGGGCGATGCTTCCGAAGATCAACCCCTCGTCGCACCCGGAAGCCTACGGTTCCACCCGCACCTCCCGACCGCTGCGTGCCGCCATTCCCATCTGTGGCGTCCTGGGCGACCAGCAGGCCGCCACCGTCGGTCAAGTCTGCTTCGCCCCCGGAGAAGCCAAGAACACCTACGGGACCGGCAACTTCCTCGTGCTCAACACCGGCACCGAATTGGTCCGCTCGCAGCACGGTCTCCTCACCACGGTCGCCTACCAGTTCGGCGACAGCCCGGTGGTCTACGCGCTGGAGGGTTCCATCGCTGTCACCGGGTCCGCGGTGCAGTGGCTGCGCGATCAGATGAAGATCATCAAGTCGGCGCCCGAGAGCGAGGAGCTGGCCCGAAGCGTCGAGGACAACGGGGGCATGTACTTCGTTCCCGCGTTCTCCGGCCTGTTCGCGCCCTACTGGCGTTCCGACGCCCGCGGAGCGATCGTCGGCCTGGCCAGGTACAACGACAACGCCCACCTGGCACGGGCGACTCTGGAGGCCATCTGCTACCAGAGCCGCGATGTGGTCGAAGCCATGGAGCAGGACTCCGGCGTCCATCTCGACGTGCTCAAGGTCGACGGCGGTGTCACCGCCAACGACCTCTGCATGCAGATCCAGTCCGACGTCCTCGGCGTCCAGGTCAGCCGTCCGGTCGTGGCCGAGACGACTGCTCTCGGCGCCGCCTACGCGGCGGGGCTGGCCATCGGCTTCTGGCAGAACACCGACGAGCTGCGTACCCACTGGCACGAGTCGAAGCGGTGGTCGCCCCAGTGGTCCGAGGATCAGCGTGCGGAAGGCTACGCGGGCTGGAAGAGGGCCGTGGAGCGCACCCTCGACTGGGTCAAGGTTCCGTGACCACCTCCTCGATGCGGTAACCCCTGTACCGCACCGCCTCCGCAGCCGAGGCGGTGCAGGGGCCCGGCCGGTGCATTGCCCGGCCTCAAGCAGTGGTGCGGTATCGCTGCCCGTTGGCCCCGTCGTCTCGCGTAGCTGTCACCACCGTGACCTGGCACTACCCGCGGGAACTGGGTACGGGTGCGAACGTCTTTCGAGTCGAAAGGTCGCGCACGTCCACCCCACCCCACATCGGCACCACCTCAACTCCCTGTGCCACAGTTGGGTGGACGTCTTCATGGGCCCTGCCGGTAGCGTGATCGCCTGCCGCATGGAATGTCCATGTGTCCGGCCGGCCCGTGCGGGGATTCCGGTGGCGAGCGATGGGACCGTGATGAGCGACCTGACGAAGCCCGAAATCGAGGTTCGGGAGGGTGACGCTCCCACCGAGCTGACGATCCGAGACCTCGTGGTGGGGGACGGGCCCGAAGCGCAGCCGGGCAGGGTCGTCCGGGTTCACTACGTAGGGGTCACGTTCGCGTCCAGAAGGGAGTTCGACTCCTCCTGGGAGCGGGACCAGCCGTTCAAGTTCGCCGTGGGCGGTGGCAGGGTCATCAAGGGCTGGGACCGGGGAGTGAGGGGAATGAAGGTCGGCGGCCGGCGCGAGATCATCGTGCCCCCGCGTCTCGGTTACGGCAGGCAGTCACCCTCTCCGTTGATCCCGGCGGGCTCGACGCTGATCTTCGTCGTGGACCTGCTCACGGTCGTGGGCGGGCCCGCCGGAGCGAGGCCGGCTTGACCGGCTCGGCTCGAACCTGGCGCTCCTGAAGGGCCCGGGGGCGCGATGGACGCAGAGGTCGAGATCCTCGCTACACATCGCTGAATGCGTGATCACCGCGACGGGCGGTCTTGGGTGTGGTGCCGCAGGCCCGGAGGATGTGGCGCTACATGCCGAAATTGTAGCCGCGGTCGGCGAACGCGCCGGGGACGCCATCTGCCCACGTCCCGCCATCCGCTCTCGAAGCGCGGGCGGATGGCGGGTTTGGTCAGCGGTCAACTAGTCGGCTCAGCCCCCGCAGCCATAGCCGTAGTGGACCTCGATACTGGTCTCCCGGGTTTTCGTGGCCGACCTCCGAGCAGCGGCCGCCCGACGCGGCCGGGACGCGGAGGTCACCAGGATGATCGCCGTGCTACGCCGCCGCAGCGAGGAGTTCGCAGCCCTCTGGGACACCCACGACGTCGCGGTGCGCCGCATGGACCACAAGAAGATCGTCCACCCCACGCTCGGCATCATCGAACTCGACTGCTACAACCTCTTCAGCGAGGACGCACGCCAACGCCTGCTGTGGTTCACCGCCCCGCCCGGAAGCCCAGGAGCCGAGCAACTTGAACTGCTGTCCGTCATAGGGACCCAGGAGCTCAGCGTCACGGAGGGCATGGCGCCTGAGAGCATGACGCGGTCCGAACGCAGGCGTCCGACCAGCACGACCGGAAGGTCCGCGAGAGCGTGGGAGAGGTAGGCGACGTCTTACCCGGAGTCCATCATGATCAGGATTTCCGGGTCGCCCGGATGCCAGTGCCCGGCATGTGGCCTGCGCTCAGGCCGAAGCGGTCGGTGAAGTTCTCCCAGGGTGCGGGAGAAACGCCCTGGATCACTGGGCAGGACCCGCTGGGTCGTCGAGCAGACCCACCCGACGCCACCGGTACAAACGTCTCCGCATCCGCGACGAGATGCGGTTTTCGAGTTCCGATGTCCCCACCGCCGCAGGGGTGACGGCCGCCGTTCCGGGGCCGGGCACGGTGCGGAACTGCGGCGGCGCCGGGATTCTCCCCTTCCCTGTCAGGCATGGGCGGGCGGTCAGAGGGTGGCGGCGCGCAATGCGATGAGGACGACGGCGACAAGCGTAAGGACGGCTGCCGGGGGTGCGCCCTTGTAGTCACCGGCGCGCAGGTGTGCGGCGACCGCGCCGATGAAGTAGAGCGTCAGGCCGACGGCGGCGGCGATTCCGAGAGGCCCCCGCCAGAGTCCGATGATGAGGCCGCCCGCGCCGGCGACCTGAGCGGCGCCCAGGAACGGCAACACCCTGTAGGGCAGGCCTAGGGTGGCCATCTGGTCGACGAGCCGCCTCGGCCGGGTGAATTTGGCACCGGCTGAGGCCAGAAGCACCACCGACATGAACGCGGCGACGATGGCATAGGCGATGAACATGGTGATACCTCAACTCTTCGGTGGGGTGGAGTAGTACACATCGGATGACCTGGTCGTGCTCCGCTTCGCGGGTCACGCTCGTTTTCGGGCAGCGGGCGACGCGGTTCCAGGAGTGCCCGTTGTGCCAGGCGCCGTGGACAAGGAGGTAGGTGGTCGGGTTGGACATGGATGATTGCTTGGCATGGGCGTGGATCCACCGGTAGGTGAAGATGCACGCACGCGCTCGTCCGGGCGGGCATGCGGGTGCGGGGTGGTGGGCAAACCCCCGGCACGGTGACGGCTGAGCCGACGGTTCAGCCGGAATCGCTCCGCGCTGCGGGTGCGACGTCGGAGCTGTCCGTTGACCATCCGGCAGCCAGCCGTACCGGCAGCGTGCGGTTCAGGTGGGGGACGATGGTGGCGTTTTTCAGCGCTGGGTGGAACCGCCCCGCCCATGTGACATCGCCCTGGGTGGCGAGGATGCGCAGCAGGTCGAGTTTCTCGGCGTTCGTCGTAGTGCTCCATGTCGACGCCGAAGATGTCGAACGGCTCGGTGTAGGCGCTGCGGCCCGCCGTGATCTCGGCATGACCGTCCGAGACCAGGTCGAGCTGGGCGAAGTCCTGGTGGAGACGGACGGGGTCGAGCACGCTCAGGACCGAGACGGCGCCGGTCAGGGTGATAAAGGAAGTTTTGGCGGCGACGGCGGCGGCGGCGAGGACGACTGCGGGCGAGGACACCGCGAACCGGAGTGTGCGGTGTTCATCGACACCGAACACGTCGAGCCCTGCCTGGTCTGCGAGGGCGCCGACGTCCACGATGTCGCGGACTCGTTGCGAGCCGGTGTCACCCGGGACCATGTCGGTGAGGGAGAAGATGCCGAGTTCGACCTCGGCACCCATCGGGATGGTGCGCTGCATATCTTCGACGGTAGGCAGCCGATAGGTACCTGAAGGTACCCTTCAGCTCGTGAGCCTCCGTCCCGGAACCGTCTTCCTCGCCGACTGCCCCGCTCGCCTGGCAATCGAGATCATTGCCAGCAAATGGGCGGTGGTCACGCTCTTTGCGCTGAGTGACGGTCCCCTACGGCACGGCGATCTGGTCGAACTGATCGGAGGCGTCTCACGCAAGGTACTGACGCAGACGCTGCGCCGGCTCCAGGACAACGGGCTGGTCGAGCGGCGCGTGTACGCCGAAGCGCCACCACGTGTGGAATACAGCTTGACCGAGCTCGGACGCACGCTCGAGGAGCCGATCACCAAGCTGACCGAATGGGCGAGATCCAACGGTGAAGCGATCGTCAGCTTTCATGAGGCGGCTGAGGCGAAAGACGCCTAGGCTGCGCCCTTCGGTCAATCCGACCGATTGTCTGGTGTGGCGGCAACTGGCATGCAGCGGGGCCCGTCTTGGGCCGTTGCCGCCGGTCCTGGCACGACACCGCATGCCACTCGTCCCAGAGGAATCCTTCACCGTCGGCAGCCCTCCGCGCCGTCCTCGTCGTCGAGTCCGGCCGCGTCCGGGTCCCGCAACGGGCGCAGGGTGCCACCCGGCCGGCCGGGTGGCTCAGCCTGAAATCTGCCGTCGAAGCGTGAGGAGTTCGCCGTGGGCGACCGCGACGGCGGCGTGAAGCTGTGTCACTTCTTCGCGGTGTTGGCCCGGGCGAGAACGCCGAGTTCGACGCCAAGCTCTTCCGTCAGCAGCCGGAGGACAAGCTGCGAGGCGCCGCCGCGGCGGATGCCGGGTACCCGGAGAACGAGGCCCTTTTCATCGATCCGGAGACGGGCGTGCCGTCGCTGACGACGTTCCGGGCAAACGGCCAGCGGCCCTCGGCGAAGCGACCCCCGGAGGCTTCTTCCTCGCGTGCACCGGCCGTACAGTCGAGGAAGTGGCCGAAGTCAGTACCGGCCCGGCCCCACGGTGCACGAGAAGGACACCCACACAGATGGGGAGCGCGGAAGCTACGGTGTCAGCACGATCCTGCCGAAGACCTCGCCCGCGTCCATCTTCTGGTGCGCCAGCGCCGCTCCGTCCAGTGGCAGCAGTTCGTGCACCACCGTTTCGATCTCGCCGCGGCTGGCGGCGGCGAACTGTTCGCTGCGCACGGCACGTCGGTCGGCTCGGGTAACGGTGGCTGTGCTGAAAGTGGCGAATGAGAGCGACTTCTGGAACGCCGCCATGAGCTTCGTGCCGAAATCTGCGGGCGGCTGACCTGCGACAGCGCCCACGGCCACCATGCGGCCGTTCGGGTTGAGCCTGTCGAGGAACGACGGCATGTCCTCACCGGCCACAACGTCGATGATGACGTCATAGCCTGCGGGAGTCTCTTCCCCTCCGTCGCCGGAGCGCTCCAGTACGTGGGTCGCGCCGAGGCGGCGCAACCGCTCGCCGCGCTCGGCCGACGATGTCGTGACCGCCACTGCGGCGGCACCACCGCGAGCGGCGAGCTGGACGGTCATGATCCCGATGCTGCCGGCCGCACCACGCACCAAAACCGTCTCCCCGGGAGCGAAATGGGCGTGGCGAAGCCCGAAGTGAGCCACTACACCGGAACTGCCGAGCGTCACCGCGTCGACGGCGGACAGGCTACTGGGCAGGGGAAGGATCTCCTCGACCGGCGCGACGGCCTGTTCGACGTAGCCTCCGCCGGTGCCGGTGAAGCCCCACACCCGCCGGCCGATCCACGATGCGTCGACGCCGTCACCGACTGCGGTCACGGTGCCCGCCACCTCGCCACCCGGGATGTGGCCCTCCTTGAAGCCGTAGGCGGCCAGAGCCCCGCTTCGGATCACGGTGTCGACACCACCGACGCCCACCGCCTCGGTGTCGATCAGCACCTGCCCGGCAGTAGGTGCGGGTACCGGCAGGTCGACAACAGCCAGGCCTTCAGGGCCTCCGTACGTCTGGATCGCGATTGCCTTCAATGTCGTCTCCCATGTTCTCGGACCGCTCAGGCACGGTCCTGCTCCATGCCCGCCACCGATCGCCGCTTGGCGGGGAGGGGCTTCACGCCGCGGCCGAGCATCGGTCCCGGTGCCGCGCGCCGCGATGATCTCGGTGCGTTTCTACGTTCTGGACGGTAACGGACGCCACCGTCCGTTTAGGTAAAGTGAGAGTGGTGACCGACCACTTGCCTCATACCCTGCGTTCCGACGCGCTGGACAATCGGAAAGGCATCCTCGACGCGGCCCGAGCGCTGTTCTCCGCTGACGGCCTGGACGTGCCGATGCGGGAGATCGCGCGGCGTGCCGGGGTGGGACCTGCCACCTTGTACCGTCACTTCCCGACCAAGCAGATGCTGGTCGCCGAAGCCTTCGCGGACCAGCTGCACGCATGCCGCGCCATCGTCGACGAGGGGTGCGCAGATCCTGATCCGTGGCGTGGCCTGTGCCTGGTGATCGAGAAGATGTGTGAGCTGCACGCCCGCGATCGGGGCTTCACCGAAGCCTTCCTGTCGACCTTCCCGGGGGTAACGGATGTCGCCGCGGGCCGTGAGTACACGCTGAAAGCAGTCGCCGAACTGGCCCGGCGAGCCAAGGACGCTGGGCACCTACGGTCCGACTTCATCCTGGACGACCTGATTCTCATACTCGTGGCCAACAAGGGGATCCACGCCACATCGACCGCCACCCAGGTCACGGCCTCCCGACGTTTCGCAGGGTTGGTGATCCAGGCGTTCGGAGCCTGCCCCCAGCACGCGCCACTACCACCAGCGGCACGACTGGCATCCGCAGCACTGCACGGCTTGCCGCGGTAAATGCCGGATCTACTGCCCCAGAGCCCCTGCCGTGATCACCGCGTCCTGCGGCGGGGGCTTCCGGCCTCTGGGGCGAGGTGTACGCATCTACTGCGGCAGTATCGAAAAGATGGGACGGCGCGACGATCGAGGAGTTCGCGACGGTGCCACGCTTCCGCGCGGAGTTGCACGCGTCGATGACGGGCCGGGCGGATGCCTTGTTCGAGCTGTGGACGGGTCACTGTGCAGTGACGGTCCGGTTCGGACCCTGTTCGGTCTCGCGCTCACTCCCGAACAGCGTGGTGATAACGGCACGTTCAGCCCTCTCGACCCGGGTTGGCCGGATAGGTCCCGGCTGTGGTGGGCACTCGCGGCGAGGCCGGCCGACAAGGGCACGCTTGGCTCCGCATTGCCCGCCAGGACGCGACGAACGAGGCCCGACCGCGTTCAGGATCGTCGCTCTGTCCCGCGTCGCAACTGAGGTCGAGCGCACGGACCGCGGTTCTTCTCAGCCCGAGGAAAGCTGCTCGTCCGGAGGATCCTCGCTCCGGATCTCGTTCTCGTTGCAAGTGAGACGGAAGGCGGACAGCCTCACGGTTCACTCGTGGATCGGGCGTCCTGTTCCCGTCCGGTCGTGGCGGACCAGCTCGCGAGCAGCTTCAGGCCGTCCTCGGCTGCGGTGCCGGGGGGCGCGCTGTAGACGACCACGCTCAGGCCGCTTCCGTCGGGCAGGCTCATGGTCTCCTGATCGAGTTCCAGGTCGCCGACGAGCGGATGGTTGAGGCGTTTGGTGCTCGTGCGGAAAACATGCACATCGTGGGATCCCCACATCACGCGGAAGGCGTCGCTGCGGGTGGACAGTTCACCGATCAGATTCGACAACTCCCGGTCGTAAGGGCTTTTCCCCGCCTCAACGCGCAGCGCGCCCACGGCGAAGCGGGCCATGCGCTCCCAGTCGGCGTAGAACCGTCTGGCTGCCGGATTGAAGAACGCAAACCGGGCGATGTTCGCCCCGCAGGACGAGTCGGCATACATCTGCGAGTACAGGGCCCGGCCCAGCGGGTTGGCGGCCAGTACATCAAGGCGGTTGTTCATCACACACGCCGCCATCCCCGGCATGCCTTCGACGATCCGCGCCACACTCGGCCGCACCGCCGGCCGGACTTCCCGCCTGCGTGACAGCGCGCCGGGCGCCGGGCCGGCAGCGCGCGCCAGGTCGTACAGGTACATGCGCTCAGTGGTGTCCAGCCGAAGGGCCTGGGCGAGGGCATCCAGCACACTGTCGGAGACGCCTCGGAGGCTGCCGCGCTCCAGGCGTGTGTAGTACTCGACACTCACCCCGGCAAGCGCGGCGACCTCGCCCCTGCGCAGTCCGGGCACCCGCCGCTGACCGTACGCCGGCAGACCCGCCTGCTCGGGGGTGATCCTCTCGCGTCGGGAGCGGAGGAATGCGCTGACTGCGTCCCGGTTGTCCATGAGGATCAGGGTAGGCAGACCGCGCGAGGGTTGGGGGTCCCTGCCAGTACCCCTCACAGCAAAGACTCCCCCGTCACGGCCGTCTGCCGTTGCATGGTGCGTGCCCCGGTCTCCCGGGGCCCGACCGGCGCAGAGGCGTACGCGCCCCGGTCGGCGGCACCCGAACACGGACAGGACACACAAGATGAGCGACCAGACCGAGACGGTTGCGGAGAGCCCCGCGGATGTCGTGCGAGGGCTGTATGTCGCATTGAGCAAGGGCGATGTGCCGGGTGTCTTGGCCAAGCTCGCCGCCGACGTGATCGTCGACGAGCCGAACCAGCTTCCCTACGGCGGTGTGCACCAGGGCCGCGAGGTGTTCGTGCAGGCGGTCCTGGGCGCGATGATGGGCTACGCCGACGTCGCCATCACCGGTGCCGAGGTGTTCGAGGGCCCCGCCGGCGTCATCGGGACACTCACGGCCCACACCACCGGTGAGAAGTTCCCGCTGACCATGGTGGAGATCCACCACGTCGAGGACGGCACGGTGCGCAAGATCGACGTCTACACCAAGAACCCCAACGAGCTCGCCGCGTTCTACGCGCGCGCCGAGGCCGGCACCCGCTGACGTCACCACCCCTTCACGTATCCGGCCGAGTACATCTGTTCCTGGTGGCTGGCAGGCGGAGGGCCCGGCTGTCGCGTCGGGTGGGCGCCG
Source organism: Streptomyces sp. B1I3 (assembly GCF_030816615.1). Lineage (NCBI taxonomy): Bacteria > Bacillati > Actinomycetota > Actinomycetes > Kitasatosporales > Streptomycetaceae > Streptomyces > Streptomyces sp. B1I3. The sequence goes on along the minus strand of NZ_JAUSYD010000001.1, from coordinate 6,940,326 downwards.
GGTTCCACGGCTCCGGTCGGGGTGGTGTTGCTCGAAGGGACGCGAACGTGCTGGTCAGCCTGGGTCAGGTAGAGCTTCGAGCCGTGCCAGGGCGTTGGTGATCACGTTGGTCCAGGGCTGTTTGCGTTAAAGACCATGCGCCCACCGGGCGTGGTCGTGTCGAGCGCCTCGTGCAGCGAGGTGAAGCCGACGCCGCGCTTGCGATAGCTGGACACTCCGACGATCAGTCGCGGCGGAGGAGCGCCATGGCCATCTGCTGGACGGAACGGGTGAAGCGGCGAGGGTCGTCAGGCGGTGTCATGCGGCGGATCAGGTCGCCGTCGAAGACTGCGAGTACGGCGTGGGCCAGGAAGCCGGCGTCGAGATCTGGAGTTCCGTCGGCGAACAAGGTGCTCAGATGGCGGTACCAGAGCTGGTAGCTGGGATCGTCGTACTTGTCCTCCGCGCAGGCTTGCCCGTGCGCGGACAGCAAGGTGGCGTTGCCTTCGGCGATCGCACCGAGCCTATCCAGGAAGGCGAGCAGTCGCTCCGATGTGGGCGCTCCGGGCCCCAGGGGTGGGGGCCCGTTCCCGACCGCGTCGCGCAGTTCCCGGGACCTCTCCTCCAGCAGCGCCTGCAGCAGTCCGGCGCGGTTGCCGAAGCGCCGGAAGACGGTGCCTTTCCCAACTCCGGCAAGGGCGGCAACACGGTCGAGAGACACATGGTCCCCGCCGCCTTCGGTCAAGAGTTGCTCAGTCGCGCGTAGCACCGCGCGACGGTTACGGACCGCGTCAGCGCGTTCGGCCCGCTGTTCAGGCATCGGCACCCCTCAGCTAGACGGACTGTTAGTCCGCATACTACCGTGACAATTAAACGGACTGACGGTCCGCATAATGCACGTCTACAGGGAGGCCTCATGGTCATGCACGCCCTCGTCGTCGATCCCGACGCTCCCGGATCCCTGCGTCTTGGGCCGGCCGCAGAACCCCAGGCAGCACCGCATCAGCTGGTGGTCGATGTCCAGCACATCTCACTCAACCGCGGCGAGGTGGCGTTCGCGGGGCGACTTCCGGCCGGGACCGTTCACGGCTACGACGCCGCCGGTGTCGTCGTACGTGCCGCGACGGACGGCACCGGACCGTCCGTAGGAGCCAGGGTCACGGCGTTCGGAGCCGGCGCGTGGGCCCAGCGGATGGTCGTGGACACCACTGCGGTGGCCGAGGTTCCCGCCCAGGTCGACCTCGCTGACGCCGCCGCGCTGCCGATGGCCGGCATCACTGCGCTACGCACGCTGCGCTCCCGCTCCATCTTGGGCCGACGAGTACTGATCACCGGCGCGGCCGGCGGCGTCGGCCGCTACGCGGTCCAGCTCGCTGCCCTGGGGGGTGCCCATGTGATCGCCTCGGTGGGGTCGTCGACGCGTGCCGCTGGCTTGGCCAAGCTGGGCGCCCACCAAGTGGTGGTTGGCCTGGAAGGCATCGACCAGCCGGTGGACCTCATCCTCGACAATGTCGGCGGCCAACAGCTGGCCGCAGCCTGGGAACTCCTCGCCCCGGGCGGAGGTGTGCAGAACATTGGCTGGGCTTCCGACGAACCGGCGGTGTTCGCGCCGTACTCGCTGTACTCCGCGGGGCCGTCCAAGACAATGAACACGTTCGGCGACGTCCACGAGGTCGGCCCGGACCTGGCAACCCTGCTGGAGTTCGTGGCAGCGGGGAGGCTCTCCCCAGAGGTCGACTGGCGCGGTTCCTGGGACCGTGTCGCCGAGGCCGCCCAAGCGCTGCTGGACCGGCGAATCGCGGGCAAGGCGGTCCTGGATGTAGAGCCGGCGGCGGCCTACTGACTGACCACAGCCGGGCGGCGTGCCCAGGAGGGCATGCCGCCCGGCTGTTCCGATTCAAGGGTTGGCCAGTCCCGCCGGTTACGGCTGCCCGTCGTGCGCGCGGTGACGGGACTGGACCGGCTCACGCGTCCATAGGCTCGTTGGCCGGTTCATCATCGCCCGCCGTACGGGGGCCAGGCACCGTGACCGCGGTGAGGTTGAGGCGGGCGTCCATGTCGAGATTGACCTCTCCGTACGGACGGACATGGGAACAGAAAAGCGGGGTCAGCCCGCGCCGGTCGGCGCGCGTGAGGAGGTCGGCCCACTCGGGTTCGCCAAGGACGTCCTGGAGCATCAGGGTGTTCACGTACACCAGGGCCGATTGCAGAATCCGCAGGCACAGCACGAACATCTCCTGCTCGTCGCGCCGGTTCGAGGCGATCTCCCCGCCCTTGCCGTAGGCGATCACGGAGTTCACGCCGTTGGAGGACTCCATCACGTTCAGGCCCTCCTCGATCTCCCGCTGGAGATCGCGCAGCCGCAGGTAGCGGGCCACGAAGATGGTCTTCTGGGCGCGACCGACCTCCAGCATCGCCGCGTAGGTGGGGTGGGAGGCGTTGCGGGTGAAGCGCCGCAAGATCGCCTCGGTGGACGCGGTGCGGGTACGGATCGCCGTGGCGTACTTGACCATCTGGTCGTACTGCTGAGCGATGAGTTCCCAGCGGATCGGGCGGGTCAGCGCAGGGGCCAACTGCGGGTAGGCGTCCGGTTCGCCGGCCACCGGCCGGTACGGCTTCACCTTGTTGATCCGCTTGATCCTGGGCAGCAGGTCGAAGTTCAGCAGCCTCGTGATGCCAAAGCCGATTTCCGACTGGCCGTGCGAGTCCGTGTAGTTCGCCTCGACGCCCATGGTGGTGCCGTGCCGCATGGCGCCCTCGATCACCGCGGCCACCTCGGAGGCGGTGCAGTTGATCAGCTGGGAGTGGATGGCCAGGGACTTCTTCTCCACATGCCAGTAGATGAGCACCCCGCGGCCGCCGTAGCGCGAGTGCCACTCGGCGAAGAGGTACTGGTCGTAGGCGCGCACGTGTGTGGAGTCGGAGGCGACCGCGGTCGAGCCCTGACCCCACAACTCGGTACTGCGGGCGGCGAAGGTGGCGTTCGCGATCTGGACGGCGACGGCACGGGCGGCCTCGGCGGACAGGTAGCGGCGGCGTACGTAGCGGAGTTCGTCCTCGGTGTGGCCGTGGCCGCCGGACGCCACGGCCTTGATCCCGGTGTTCGTGCCGTACGCGTAGATCACCAGCAGCAGGCGTTCCGCCAGCACCTCCGGCGAGAGGCTGCCGCCACCGGAGACGGAGGTGACCGCGTCCAGGCAGCCGGTCCGCAGCACCGCTTCCTTCAGCATGTCGACCAGCGGCACGATGCCCCAACGCCTCTGTACCCCGGCCTTGACCCTGCGCAGGTTGCGCGGCTCGGGCTGGGCCTCGGCCGCCGTCAGCCGGATTGCCCCGGACTTCCGCTCGGCGATGTCCAGCCAGGACAGCTTCGGCATCTTGTCGTTGACAGGGTCAGCTCGGCCGTCATCTGCCCGCGCAGCTCGCCGATGAACACGGCGGCGTCCAGCGGCTTGCGCAGCTCCCGGTATTTCTCCTCCCGCCGGGCCTCGAAGTCCTGTGGCAGGTCCTCGTCCGGGTTGCGCCACTCGTCGGCGCCGACCACTCAGATCTGCTTGAACTTGAGCTGATCGCGCAGGGCCTGGAAGGCGACGACCTCGTAGACCATGCGCACCACCCGGCGCCGACGGCGCTTGTCGGCGCGGTGCACGACCTCCGCCCAGTCCCCGCCCATAGCCTTGTGGACGGGCACCGTCTCACCCAGCGGGTAGTAGGTCGTGTTCCCGCGTTCGCGTACCGCGCCACCAGCGCCAGGGCCTCGATCACCGGCCGGTGAGCATGGTCGGAGGAACGGAACTCCAGCACGTCCAGCAGCCTGCTCAGCCCGCGCCGGCAGTGGTTGGTGTACGACGCCTTCAGCGTGGTCTGCACCGTGCGCCGGTAGACCGGCCCCCGGGTCTTGAACTCGTGCACCAGCTCCCGCAGCGTCGCCTCACCCCCGGACACCGCCGGGAACATGACCTGACGGACCGCCCGCTCCGGGGCGCCGAGCGACGCTTCGGCGAGCTTCAAGAGGATGTTCCCCTTGCCCGACACCTTCTTGAACGCGTTGATGAGCTGCTCGGTGACCTTCTTCTCCGCCCGCGCCCCGATCCGGTGCACCGTGGAGATCAGCAGCTTCACCAGCGTGTCCGTGATCTCCCGCTCCCGCTCCCGCTCGTGCAGCAAGGCGGCCAGCAAGGTCACCCGCAGCGGCACCGGGTGCGTCCGCAGATGGGAAGGCGACTCCACCGCGGCCCGCGCCCGCCAGCCGGCCACAACCTTCGGCGCGACGTCGACGAACAGATCCCGTGGCAGACCGATCGCCCGCACCGCCAGGAGCTTGTCAATCTCGGTGAGCATCGTCTCCAGGCTCACGTTGCCCGGCGCTTCCTTGACCTTCGCCAGTACCGGCGGCGCGTCCTCGCCCTCCGCGCCGCCGCCCGCGGGTCCGGCGTCGTCCTGGTCGGCGCCGGCCACCAGAGCCACGATCCGCTCGATACTCTCCACGGTCAGCCGTGAGGAGATCAGGGCCGTCAGCGACTCCTCGGCCGCCCGCAGAGCAGCCGCCACGATCCGGTCACACCGGCCCGCCGTGGGCGGCTCGATACTCTCAGTGCGGCAGCGCGCCAGCAGTTCCACCCGGACCTGCTCGGGCCTGCGTTCCCTGTGCGCAACGTGCCCGGCCAGATACGCCGTCAGCTTCTCCGCGTCCGCGACGCTGCACTCACCGAAGCCGAGGTGCTCCCGGACCTGCGCACGGTGGTACTCGACCGTGCGGCCCGTCCAGTCGTAGAAACCCAGCTCCGAGGCGGGAACCTGTACCTGCCGGGCCACGAACTCCACGCCCTCACCAGGCAGCTATACCCGATTCCGGGGAAACCGGCCGTACTGCGTGCAGAACTTCAGCAGTACCGCGAAGCCCAGTCGCGTCGCACCACGCTTGCCGGACACGAGCGCCTGCTCGTCTTTCAGTAGCGTCCAGTGCTCGACGGGTTCATCCAGGTCCAGCGGAGTACGGGCCACGATCGACGATCGTCCCCGCAGAGCTTCACCCACCGCAGCCGTACAGCCCAGGACTCACCCACACGGGTGACGCCCTCCAAAGAGCACCGCCGTTTGCGGCTGGTGACAGCATTCTTACCGGCACCCCGTGTACACGCGGCCCTGCGCAGGGACCTGCGGCACCGCGGCGCCATGGCGAGGGCCTCGGCCCATCCACCGGGTACCGGCCGGACCCACCGCGAGGATCAACCTTCCGCCGGGAAGGCGTCCGCACGCACGTGCGGCATGGGGGCACTGCTCACCCGGTAGGGATCACCGGACGGGCGATCGGTGGGACTGACGCGCAGGGTGAGCGGCCCCACCCACTCGTATCCCATGCGCTCGCCGTGCCGTGCCAGGTCGTCGGTCAGCGCCTCTCCCACGTCGCCGCCGGTCTGCCGCACCAACTCCTCGTGCACGCGGGCGTCCAGTTCCACCTCGTAGGCGTTGGGCACGACCACTCTGCTCTCACTGCACACGACGGCCCGGGAATCACACTCTCGCCGCAGCGCGTCGAGGAGTTCGACGGGCTCATCGTGGTGGGTCCTGGGGACCAGAGCGCTTTCCCAGCGCTCCAGCACCCGTTCCCAGCGTGTCAGACCTCCCTTGGCCATCCGCCTGCCCTCCCGATCGCCCCCCGTCACCGGCGCCCGCGCAACCGACCGATGAGACCGCGGGCCTGGGAGCGCTTACGCGGGTCGGCGGCGGCGCGGCGGGCGCTCGCGATCGCTCGGCGTCCCTGCGGGGTGCGGGAGAACTGCTTGATGCGCGTAACCAATCCGGACATGGGTTCCTCCTGCGAACTGTGTACCGTCCGCCTACCCGGGGCCACCGCCTGTATGTCGCGCGCTGTCACGGAAACGGGATCGTCGGCGACCCGCACTTCGTGAACCCCGGCACCGGCGGCGACACGATCCAGTCCGTCGACGGTCACAAGCTGCGAACCACGTCCCCCGCCCTGAACAACGGCTCCGTGATCAGCGGCCACGGAGGCCGCGACTACTGGGCGAACCCGGTGTCCACCACCACGAAGCCGCACCGGGGCGCGTACAACGGCCCGGGACTCCAGCAACGCCGGGCGGCCGGGATCGCTGGGGGTTCCGATCTCGGACCGGGCCGCACGTCAAGCGCCCAGGGGGCGGCCGGCTCATGGACGCCTCCGACCGTGACGGCGCCGGCTGACCCACCGAGTGGGTCAGCCGGCGCGAGGAGCGCCTACCCGCGTGCGGAGCCCGTACACCCCGGACACCCCAATGTGTCGTTTCATGCGGTGCGGGACAATGTTTCCCCGCCTGTAACGGAAATGCGCAATGATCATCCGCCGATGCGCAACAACCCTGCATTACTGGCGCGAACTCCGGGGCTTAGGCTCATGCCTCGTACCAGGAGTGGCGGCGACCGTCTGCTCAGCGGTTCCCCATCCCCCTCGGGTCTCTTTCGTGACGCCCGTGTCACCGCCGCAGGTCCCGTCCACTGACCCGCAGCGATGAAGGAGCCCCCCAGTGCTGGACCAAGGCACAGTCGCGCCCGATACGACGGCCCCCACGCCGAAGTCATCCGTGCTCTCCGCCCTCACCCGGCGCAAGCCGGTAGAACGCCTGGTCGCCGAGGGTGGACAGGGTGAGGGCGGCAGCCTCCGCCGCTCGCTCTCCATGTGGCAGCTGACCATGATCAGCATCGGTGCCACGCTCGGCACCGGAATTTTCGTGGTCCTCGGCGAATCCGTTCCCAAGGCCGGCCCTGCCGTCACGCTCGCCTTCGTGTTCGCCGGACTCACGGCGCTCTTCTCGGCCCTCTCGTACGCCGAACTCGCCGGCACCATTCCAGTGGCCGGCTCCTCCTACTCGTATGCTTACGCAACGATGGGTGAACTCGTCGCATGGGTCTGCGGCTGGTGTCTGCTCCTGGAGTACGGCGTGTCCGTCGCGGCCGTCGCGGTCGGCTGGGGTGACTACCTCAACCAACTGCTCGACGGAACCCTCGGCGTCACCCTTCCCACGGCGCTCAGCGCACCCCCCGGCGACGGCGGCATATTCAACCTCCCCGCTCTGATCGTCGTCGTGCTCGCCATGATGTTCCTGCTGGGCGGGGCCAAGGAGTCCGCTCGCGCCAACACGATCATGGTCCTCGTTAAGATCGCCTCGCTCGTCCTCTTCTGCGCGATCGGCTTCATGGGCTTCAAGTCGGGCAACTACAGCGACTTCATGCCGCTCGGTATCGGAAGCGTGGGCGCCGCGGGCGCCATCCTCTTCTTCTCCTACATCGGATTCGACGCCGCCTCCACCGCCGGCGAGGAGGCCAAGAACCCCAAGCGCGACCTTCCGCGAGCGATCATGCTCTCCCTGGTCATCGTCACCGTGCTGTACGTGCTCGTCGCCGCCGTGGCGGTCGGCGCGTGGGACTGGAGGAAGTTCGCGGGCTCCGAGGCGACCCTGACCGCGATCATGAACGATGTCACCGGACAGGGCTTCTGGGGCACCCTGCTCGCGGGCGGCGCGGTCATCTCCATCGCGAGCGTGGTCCTGACGGTGCTCTACGGCCAGACCCGCATCCTCTTCGCGATGTCCCGCGACGGCCTCGTACCCAAGGTCTTCGGCAAGGTGCACCCCAAGTCCGGAACGCCTCGTGTCAACACGGTGATCGTCTCGCTCTTCTGCGGTGTCCTCGCGGCGGCCATCCCGCTCGGCAAGCTCGTCAGCGCGACCAGCATCGGTACGCTCTTCGCGTTCGCCCTGGTCAACATCGCAGTGGTCGTGCTGCGCCACAACCGGCCCGAGATGGACCGCACGTTCAAGGTGCCCTTCGGCCCGCTCTTCCCCGTTCTGGGCTTCGTCTTCTGCGGCTACAGCATGTACACCCTCGACGTGGACACCTGGATCGTGTTCGGTGCCTGGATGGCTGTCGGCCTCGTGTTCTACGCCGTGTACGGCATACGTCGTTCCCGTCTGGCCTCCGTGGAGAAGTGATCCGCCCATAGCGCGGCTCGCGCCGTAAGGGCGCACGCCCGGTCGGCAGGCCGCCGATGTCGAATTTCGACATCACCCCCTCAGCCCCACTGACCGGCTGGCCCCGGGTACGCCGGTTGACGATGTCCGTCAACCGGCGTACCGGGTGGGACGAAACTCACCGTCGGCGCCACGGCGGGTCAGCCAGCCGCGCGCGGCGCGGAGTGCCGAGGCCCTGGCCGGCGCCACGCGCTCCGGGGTGTCCCCGGCTTTGATCACCGTGCCTCCTCGCACCCTCCGAAACGGAACGAAGCCGCTGCTGAATAGCTGATTGTTTCAGGATGAAGTGCTCGGCCGGATGGCAGGCCGACGACGATCGGCCACATCCAGCCGAGCCCGGGGTCAGCAGGTGCGGCCGCCGTAGTGGGCTAGTGGGCTCCCTGAATCCTGCTCGCCGATCCGAGCCAGTGGTCGCCAGGACCCACGCGGCGCTCGTAGTTCGGTCCGAAGACCTCCACAGTTCCGACGTATGCGAGAACGTCACGGAAACGCCTCCTCCCGGTTACGTGACGGGGCGCCGCTCCGTGCCATGCTCCCCGTTACAAAAAGTCAACACGCGTAGAACGAGGCGCCGTTGAGGTGGCACCGCATTCCAACGCGTGCCGTCCCCGGGAAAGGGCACCCCCATGTCCGTTGCGCAGATAGGCAGATGGAAGGTGGCGGCGGCAGCCATATCCACCGTCCTGATCGGCCTGACCCTTCCGACGGTCGCCGCGAGTCCCGCGAGCGCCACGACCACCGCGTACGACAGCACGTACTACAAGAACGCGATCGGCAAGACGGGCACGAGCCTGAAGTCCTCGCTGCACACGATCATCAGCCCCCAGACCAAGATCTCGTACGACGCGGTCTGGAACGCGCTCAAGGTCACCGACCAGGACCCGAACAACAGCGGCAACGTGATCCTTCTGTACAGCGGGGTCTCGCGCAGCAAGGCCCTCAACGGCGGCGACGTCGGCGACTGGAACCGTGAGCACGTGTGGGCGCAGTCGCACGGCAACTTCGGCACCTCGTCCGGCCCGGGCACCGACCTCCACCACCTGCGTCCCGCGGACGTACAGGTCAACAGCATCCGCGCCAACAAGGACTTCGACTACGGCGGCAGCGCGGTCAGCGGCGCGGCCGGCAGCTATACGGACTCCAACTCCTTCGAGCCGCGCAACGCGGACAAGGGAGATGTGGCCCGCATGATCCTCTACATGGCCGTCCGCTACGAGGGGGACGACGCCTGGGCCGATCTGGAGCCCAACGATTCGGTCTCCAACGGCAGTGTCCCGTACCACGGCCGCCTCTCCGTGCTGAAGCAGTGGAACGAGCAGGATCCGCCGAGCGCGTTCGAGGAGAAGCGCAACCAGGTCATCTTCGACACCTACCAGAAGAACCGCAACCCCTTCATCGACCACCCGGAGTGGGTCGAGGCGATCTGGTAGAGCGCCCCGGAAGGTGGGTTCATCTCCCCGCCTCCACGGGGAGATGAACCCTCGGGCCCGGCAGCCGGGGCTCATCCCAGTTGGTCGATCAGCCCCTCCGCGCGGTTCTTCAGCTCTACCGCCCGGGGTCCTTCCCACGCTTCGAGTGCGGTGACACCCTCCGCTCAGTTGGTACGGCCGGACTTCGCCTCTACGGACCCACCAAAGCGACTGGCTAACCGAGGAACGACAGCCGCACCTGACGGTTGTGATTCGAGACGTTCGTGTCCACCAAACTCCGTTAAGGCAACACCAGCCTATCCGGATGGCAAGGGCCGGGGCCGGCCCTTGCCACAACCCCGCGGTCACTTCTACAGCAGGGTCACAGAGGCCTGAGGACGAGGAGGTGGCAGTCGAGGATCTGGCGGGCTTCCCTCCGGCGGGAGCGGCGGGGGTGCAGCAGGGCGACTCCGACGATGACGACGTACACGGTGATCCAGATGTGCAGGACGGTGATCAGGACCCAGAGCAAGGGCCCGGTGGTCGGGAGCAGGGCGGTCAGTGCAGTGAGCATGGTTCCTCCTAATGTGCCGCCGGGCCGTGCGCTGCGGCGGTTCCCCCAGGTCACCAGACCCGGCGCGCCCGGCCCGGGTAAAGGTGGGGGGTCTCTATTTCCCGAAGGCGCGGACTCTTCCAACGGAAGTAGGTAGGTTCGCGGCATGTCTTCTCCTGGTCCGGTCTCCGCTGATCAGCAGCTCGTCGAGCACGCGCGTCGGCACGGTTTCGTGGTGTCGGCGAAGCAGCTTGCGTCGTGGCGGCGGGCGGGGCTGTTGCCGGAACATACGAAGCGGGCGCTGGGCCGCGGACGCGGGAGCGCGTCGGTTCCGGACGACGAGGCATTCGGTCTGGTCGTGGCGCTCGCCCGGCTGGCGCGGAGGGGCGCTCGCCCCTCTCATCTGGCGCTGGCGCTGTTCGGCGAGGGGCACCCGGTGCCGGAGGAGACCGTGCGGGACGCCTTCGGCAAGGTGGTCCGGGGCCTGGGCGCCGGGCTCGGCGAGGAAGGTCCGGAACAGGCGGAGAACGAGGAGGAGTGGGCGGAGCGCGTCGCCGACGAGGTGGTCGCCTCAGGGCAGCGGGTGCGGCTCGTTCCCGCGCGGATGCGTCGGATCGATGAGGGCATCGCCCGGTACATGCGTGACCGGGGGGTGGTGTGGCCCCCTCCCGAGCTGGCCGACCTGGACGCGAACCCGGAACCTCCGAGCCTGTCCGGCGGGGAGGTCACGGCTGCCGCGTTGACCACGGTGCTGCGTGGAGGTGCCGCCGTCACGCCGCAGGGGATCGGCGACGTGCTGCGTGCCGTGCAGCCGACGGGGTGGGGCAACCCGGGGGCGTCACTGGCCGAGTACACGGTCGATGAAATCCCTGATGCCGCCCAGGAGGTGTTCCTTCCGGACGGCGGGATGAGCACCGTTCCCGACGGTGACGTCCGCGGCGCCCTGCTGGGTCTGGCGGAGACGGCCACCCTGGAGGACCTGCGGGACGCCTGGGAGGTGAGCGGGGCGACCCGCGAGTGGGCGCTGGACCTGTGCGCACGGGTCGAGGCGGAGCTCGAGACCGGCGAGCTGGGCGACGCGGCCCTCGCCTGGCTGATGGGCAGGGCCTTCGTGTCGGGGCTGGTGCTGATGGCCCAGGTGGGAGACCGCCACTGGTCCCCCACGGACCGGGCGTCGGACACCCTGATCCTGTTGATGATGCGGCGGTCGTTGCGCGACCTCGACGGCAAAATGCCGGACTGCCAATGGGAGCTGCTCGGATCCCCCGCCGTGATGCCGGCCCCGCTGATCCCGTTCCTCCAGCCGCGGCACGCCTCCGAGATCCAGTAGGAGAATCATGAACCAGAGCCCTCGTGAAACCGTGGCGGCGGCCATGGCCGAAATGGCGGTGCTGCGTGCTCTCCAAGTGGCCGGTCGGCGCTTGCTCGCGCGGCGGAGCCGGGCGGTACGGGGCCCTCTGCAGACCGTCCCTCCGTGGGAGCTGCATGTCCATCTGCCGGTTGGCGATACCGATCTGGCGCTGCTCCTGCGGGATGCGTGGGTCATCTCGGAGGCCATCGGCCTGCCCGCGGTGATGATCGAGGAACTGGATCAGCACGTGCGGATTCTGCTTGCCGCGGGGCTCGGGTACCGCCGGGATGACTTGCTCAGGACGGTGTCCCGTCTGCCCCTGGAACAGCTTGTACTCCCCTGGGACGCGCCTGCCGGGACGGTCGAGGCTCATGCCCCGGGCGAGTGATCCTGTAGAGCTGAGGGCGGCAGGTGTTCTGCGGCATTGCACGGGTGAGATCGTCGAACCGTATGACCACTGCCCTCGGTGCGGTGACTTCCATGAGGTGCGCGCTGACCTCAACGGGCGCTTCGACTTCATGTGCGGCGCTGATCGGGCGGTTGAGGTCACACAGGTGACCAGCAGTGTGGCTGAGCAGAACCGGCGCTCCTGGGAGCCGTACCTCAGGGAACGTGCGATGCCCGAGTTAAATTTGGGCTGGCATGTGGTGTTCGAGAGCACAGCGAAGGCAACCTACGGGGGCCGCAAGGGGCACCCTCGTTTCAAGGATGCCCTGACCGTCGTCAGCCCGGCCCTGGCCGAGCTGGAACGGCGTGGCGTGAACCGCTTCGGCCCCGGCACGGCCTGTATCGAGCAGCCATTCCATGAGGAGGCGTGCCCGTACGGCGTCCTGGGCAATGCTGGAGTGGCCTCCGGTTGTTCCGTGCCCAGCGACACGAGTACCGGCTACATCAGCGCCAGCCTGCTGACAGGGTGCGACCAGATGCCGGCTTTCAACCCGGTTCACTGGGCCGGGAAGGCCGAGAAGAACCGACACCTGGGAAAGCCCCCACCGCCCTCTCCCCTCCCGGAACCTCCCCAGATGGGCCCCGTACTGTGGTCGTTCGATCCGGACTTCCTCGCTTCACTGGAGAAACGCCGGGCCGAGGACGAACGGAAGTCGGCCGAGACGACGCAAGCCCTTTTCCCCGGTCGCCACACCGATGCTGAACTAGCCGAACTGGCCCGCCGCGAGGTGAGCGAACGGATCGCCCTCGCACGATCCCTGACCTGGCGGACCGCGCTCCCGACGAAGCCGTCGCCCATCGCTGACGCCGACGGCGGAACGGAACTGGTGGACCTGCTGGAAGTCGAGTTCGGGCTGCACGAGGACCTGGCCCTGAAGCTCAACGCGGCTTCCGACCGATCGCGCCGAGAGGTGTTCTTCTGGCTCACCTGGATGCGTTCCTCCGCATGGCACCGTCTCGCCGCCCCGGGCCTGCTGCCCCAGCGGTCTCCGAACGTACCGGCCGGCATCACCGGCCTTTGGGTCGGCTGCCTGCTGGACGAGACCCACGTCCTGCACTGGGACCACGACACCGGCTGGACGCGCCACCCGCTACCGAACCCGCTGCCCATACCCCGATTTCCCGGCTGCCCCTGACGCAGACTGGACAGCGCAGCGGCATCTCGGCCCCCCTCCTGGGCCGGGGTCGGACTCTGAGGAGGGGCCCGCTTTCCAGCTATAGGCATGCTCCGCAGTTGTCCGAGTTGCTAGCCCTCGACTCCACCAAACTCCGCCAGGACAACCCCAGCCCATCCGGATGGCAACGCACGCCGGGCCAGCCGTGGTGGTCACCTCGCGGGGCGACCACCACGGCTGAAGCATCCGCTCGGCATGCGGTGGCGGGCCGTTCCCAGCCCATCACGCCGGCGTCACGGCTTCCTTGCCGACCCGGATTACGAGTCGTAGCGTTCGGTCACCACCATCGCCGTCCCTGCGAGTACCGCTCCCACGGGCGTCTCAGCCCACTCGGCGAGCAGCAGCGGCTTCTCGTCCACAGACTTCAGCAAGTGAGCGATCTCCTCGGCGGTCGGCGCGACCGGAAGGGCGCATCCGACTACGGCGTGGCCTGTCGCGCTGGTGTGGTTCCCGGGCTCCTCGTCGGGATTGTCCGGCACCCAACGGCTGACCTCGATCTCCCACGAAGCCTCGTCGTCGCCTGGTTCCGGCGCTTCGATCGTCAGGTAGAAGCCGTCGGAGTCATACGGCTCCACGAAGAGGCGACAGCTGGGGTCGTCGAGTGAAGCCCACACGTCACCGCCCTGGGAGTGCGCGGTGACCAGCACCCGGAGGGCAGCAACCGCCTTCTCCCGTTCCTCCGAGGTGAATTCCGACTCACGCCGGTCGAGCTGCTCGCGCGTCTCGTCGCTCAGCGTGTCCAGCCCGTCGTCGTACTTCACGAAGGGGTGGCCGAATTCCCAGCAGCGCTCGGTCCCCGGATCCTCCTCCGAGGAAGTTCCCGAGAAGTCCGCGAGTCCTGTCTGCAATCCGTGCTTCTCTGCCTCCAGTTCGGCCCGGATCGCTCTGCTGACCGTGTCGGGGAGAGCCGCCATGGCGCTTTCCAGGTCGACGAGCGCCTGATGAAGCCGTAGGCAGACGTACTCGAACCACAGACTGTGGGAACCATCGAGAAGAGCGGTGCGGGCGGCAGGGTCTGTGAGCGCGGCAAGCTGCGTACGCGGGTAATAGCCCACACGCCGTTCCCGGCAGTCGTGGATGCTGACAGGGACGGTAGCGAAGGCGGAAATTCGATTGAGGGCGTCGACGACCGGGCCCCCGAGGCGAGGCTCGGCAAGACTCGTCACAGTCTTGGATACAACGCCGTCCGGACCCTCGAAGGTCGCCAGGATCTGCGTCTTTCCACGGGTGGCGTGCTGAGAGTAGATGGTCACGGAACGCCTTTCGGCCGTCCGGCACACGACGGCCGGACAGAACAGGTGGGCAGGAAGCGGGTAGGAGGTGGTGGCGAGGGCGCTTTCCGACGCTCCGTACCTCAAGACGATCGGAGGTGGCCCAGGCACCGTCCCAGGCTCCATTCCTGCCCGCAGGGTAGCGCATACCCCGCGCTTCGCAAGCAGATATTCAGCGGGTCTGCCACACGAATCGGGTGACATCCGAACTGGTGCGCCTTGTGGGGCGGGTGGGACGGATTTCGCTGTGTCCAAGCCTCATCCGGAGGAGTTCCGCCAAGACGTCGTGCGGGTCGCAAGGAACCGCGGCGCGGGCCTGACGGTCGAACGGGTGTCCACCGCCTTTGGAGTCCACCCGATGACGCTTTGGAAGTGGATGCGTCGGACGGACATCGACGACGGGACCAAGCCCGGAACGGCCAGTCAGGAGAATACGGAACTTCAGGAAGCACGGCGGCGGATCAAACTGCTGGAGCAGGAGAACGAGATCCTGCGGGGGACTGCGGCCTATCTATCGCAAGCGCATCTGCCGGAAAAGGATCTACCAGCTCGTGAGAGAGCTGGCCGGGGGCGGGTTGCCCGTCACGTCCAGTTGATGCAGCCGGACTTCGCAACAATCAAGCCTGGCACACGTCCGCGGCATTTTCGGCCACTCAACGACGGCGCCCGGCTGCTCCGCGTAACCTCACCGGCATGGGGGCATCAGAATCCGGTCCGGGCCAGGACTCCGACGAGGAGGCACGGCGGCGGCTAAACGCGTACACGTACCTCAGCGCGCCCGAGCGGCTGGAGCACGTCGCGATCATGCGGGTCTTCTGCGGAACGCTGCTGGCGGATCTCGCCGTCCCGGACATCATGGTGAAACTGCGCCAGGCCGGAACTTTCGCCGCGGGGCTCGACGCCGACACCCTCACAGTCCGGCTGGAACAGCTGGTGGCCTGGGGAAACCTGCTGCGCAGCAGCCGCACGGTGAACGCGTCCAGCATCAGCGAGTACCAGCGTTCCCGCTCGCGCTACCAGCTGTCGAAACTGGGCGAACGTATCCAGCGGGACGCCGACGGGGTGCTGACCGAGGCCGACGCCGCCCGCGAGGTCAGCAACGAACTGCTGGCCCTGGTCGAGCGCGGACTACGGGAGCTGGCCGACCTCGTGACCGCGCCGGGCGGCGTCGAGCCGCAGGACGGGCTGGAGCGAATCAGCACGCTGTTCGTGCAGTTCGCCGAGTTCGCGGACTCCATACGCGACTTCTACGCCTACCTCGGCCAGGTGCTGTCCCGATACGACCTGGACAGCGCCGAGTACCAGGGCTTCAAGGAACTGCTCCTGGACTACGTCGAGGCGATCACGGAGGACGTGGCGTTCCGAGCGCCCCGGATCTCGGCGGCGTTGGACACGCTGTGGCCGCACATCCCGGCTCTGCTGGACCGGCTGGACTCCCACGCCCAGGGACTCAACGGGATCTCGACGCAGGCGCAGAGCGAAAGCCGCCCTGACATCCGGATCCAGCGCAGCCGGGGCCGCGAATTCGCGGACTGGGAGGGCCTGCGCGGCTGGTTCAGCAACACCGACGGCCAGGGCAGCCAGGTCGACCAGCTACGCGATGCCACTCTGCGCGCGTTGCAGTCGCTGCTCGCCAACGCCAAGCGAATGCTGCGGTCGGCCACCGGGGGGATGTCCCGGCGCAAGGATCTGCTGCGGCTGGCCCGCTGGTTCGACGAAGCGGCGCCGCAGGACGCACACGACATCGCCGTCGCCGCCTTCGGGCTGTACGGCGCCCGCCATCTGGGCATACCTCCGGCCACCGACGAGGTGGTGCCCGCCTACACGAGCTGGTGGACCGGTCCCGTGGTCGAGGTACCGGTGGCCCTGCGCGAGCGAGGCAGCCGGGCCCAGCGGGGGCGGGCCTCAGCGGTAGAGGACCACTCCGCGCAGAAGCGGCTGCTGAGGGAGGCAGCCCGTCAGCGGGCAGCGGCCAGAGCAGCGGCAGCCGACGAACTGCGCAGTGCGTCCGGCCGGTTCGCCGACGTACGACTCACCTCGGCGGCGCTCGGGCTGCTCCTGGAGCTGCTGGCCACGGCGCTCGGAAACGCACAGCTCAGCAGGCCCGTCAGCACGGACGGGGAGAGGACGGCGGGGTTCGACCTCGAGTCGGCCAGCAGTGAAGACGCCGAACTGCGTATCCGCCTCACCGTGCGCCGGACGGCAGGCACGCGAACGATGCTGTACTCGGCCGACGGCGACCTGCTGCTGGACGACCTGGAGCTGGACATCGGCCGCACCTCCGCCGCGGTCGACGGCGAAGCGGAGGCGAGCGTGTCATGACCCTCCCCTCGACTCACGACGTAGCCCTGGCAGCCGAGCGCCGCACCGCTGCCCGCTTGCTGCTCGCTCACCCGCTGGTCGCGTCGGACGGCCCCCACGCCGACCTCTTCCCGCTGATCCGCCGGCACGCCGACTGGCTGGGCAAACGGTTCCAGCAGGTGCTCGGCTACCGCCTGCTGGTCGACAGCTCCTACGCCCGGCTGTTCAAGGCGGGGCTGGGGGCGGGTTCGGGTCATCGGCTGGAGCGCTCCACCGGCACCCCGTTCACCCCACCCACGTACGCCTGCCTCGCGCTGGCCTTGTCCGTGCTGGTGACCGCGCCCGAGCAGATGCTGCTGTCCCACCTGGTCGCCGACATCAGGGCCGCCTCGGCCGACGCCGGGATCGAGCTGGAGGGAACGGGCCGGGCGGCTGGGAAGCGGACCCTGGTCGCGGCACTGCGCCAGCTCGTCGACTGGGGCGTGCTCATCGAGACCGAGGGCCAGGTGGCCGCACTCGCGCAGGAGACGGGCGGAGAAGCCCTGATCACGATAGACCGGGAGCTGGCACGCGTGGTCGTCGCCGGCCCGCTCTCCCAGGCTCGGAACGGCGCCGACCTGGTCCGGCGGGCAGCGGACCCGGGCTTCGGCGGACCACGCACCTACGTGCGCCGGATGCTCGTCGAGACACCCGTCGTCCACCTCGACGAGCTCACTGACGCCGAGCGTGACTGGCTGCGCACCCGGCAGCGCCGGGAGGCCCAGGCTTTCTCCGAACTCCTTGGTCTGGAGATGGAGATCCGTGCCGAGGGCGTGGTGCTGGTGGACCCCGAGGAAGAACTCACGGATCTGCACCTGCCGGGCACGGGGACCGTCGCACAGGCCGCGCTGCTGCTGGCGGAACGGCTCGTGGAACGCCTTCGGCCGCAGGAACCGGGGCATCCGGCGACCGGCGGGACACTCATCATCGGGGTGGCCGTCTCGGACGGCCTGGTGGACGAGGTGCTCGCCGAGCTCATCACCGAGTACGGGCAACGCAGCAACTGGCAACGCGGATACCTGGAAGACCTTCCCTCCCTGCGAGAGGCCGTACTGGACTTGCTGGTCCGCATGCGGCTGATGGCCCGCGCGGGCCAGCTGCGCGCCGAGGGCGAAGGACTGCCGGAGGGGTACGTCGAAGAGGCATCGGAAGGACGCACGGTGACCGATGTCCATGGCGCACGGCCCGGGGGCGACGGCTGGGTGCTGCTGGCTGCAGCGGCTCGCTACGCCACCCAAGTCATGGTGCGCCCGGCCACCTCAGTCGGCAAGGACACAGACGTTCAGGAGGAGTTGCCGCTATGACCACCGACGCGCGTGGCCTCGTTCCGCTGCCGCGTTCCGGAGCTGCGACAACCGTCGGCCCCACAAGAGACGGCGGCACCCGCTTCCGGCTGCACCGGGCGGGCATCCAGAACGTCTGGCAGTACGACGAGCAGGAGTTCTCCTTCGGCGACGGACGGCTGCTGCTGCGTGGCAAGAACGGTGCGGGCAAGTCCAAGGCCCTGGAGATGCTGCTTCCGTACCTTCTGGACGGCGACTCCCGGGCACTGGACGCGACAGGCACCGGCCGCACCACGCTCGCGTGGCTGATGCTGGACGGGTTCGAGCAGACCAACCGTCTCGGGTATCTGTGGGTGGAGTTCCGGGGCACAGCCGACGACGGCGGTCACCGCCACCTGACGCTCGGCGCCGCCATCCGCGCCTCGAAGTCGACGCAGAAGGCGCTGCCGACGTTCTTCGTCACCCCGCTGCGGATCGGTGAGGACCTGCATCTGGTCGAGGCGGGCAAGCCGCTACCGGTCGACCGGCTCAAGGAGATCGTCGGCTCCGACAACACGACCGACCGTGCGGTCCAGCACCGCTCACGAGTGGCCCGGGAACTGTTCGGCATCACCGACGCGACGCGTTACCGCAACCTCACACAGCTCCTCCACCGGCTGCGGCGCCCGACAGTCGGCGACCGCATCGAACACGGGGGTCTGGTCTCCCTGCTGAGCGAGACCCTGCCAGGGCTCGACGAGGACGTGGTCGAGAAGGTAGCGCGCAACCTCCACGACCTCGACGCCGTACGGGACGAACTCGGCCGCCTGGAACGCACCGACGCGGCCTTGCGCACGTTTCTCACCAGTTACCGCGGCTACCTGGCCGGGGTCCTGCGCACTTCCGCCCAGAGCGTGAGCCACGAGCTGGGCGTCCTCGCACAGCGGCGCCGGGCGGCCGGAGACGCCGCACAGCGGACGAGCGACCTGAGGACGCAGGAGGAGGAGTCGGAGGGCCGACTGGAGACCCTGCGCGACGAAGAGCAGAACGCCCGGACCGACCTGGCCGCCCTGCACGCCAGTCACGCCTACCGCAGCCTGCGCGAACTATCGGAGCGCCGCAGCACGGTGGAGGCGCTGCACACCGCCGCCGCGGCTGCGTTCACGACCTTGAGCAACGCGCACGATACGGAGGAGGGCTCGGCCGAGCGACTGGCCGAAGGCGTCGAACACCTCGGAAGCCGACTGGCCGAGCTGGGAAGCGAACATCGGGAGCTGCTGACGCAGGCGGAAAAGGCCGGGCTTCCCACCGGCCATCTCGGCGAGGCGGTGGCCCTGCCGCGAACGGTTCTCGCCCAGGCCACCGAAACCGCGTTGACGACTCCGGACGGGGAGACGCGCGCCGTACGGCACCGGTCGGCGGCCCGCGTGGACACGGTCACGGCTCAGGAAGGACTGCGGTCCTGGCAGGACCAGTTGCAGGACGCCGAGACGGTCGCGAGAAATCGGGCCCGGATGGTTCAGGAGGTGACCCGCCTCATCGCACGGGCGGACGAGGCCCGGGGCGCGGCAGCTCAGGCCGATGCCGAGCGCGAACGGCTAGAGGGCGAGGCGGAAGAGGCCGTCGGCCACCTCGACGGCAGCCGTCAGAAGGTCGCCGAGGAGAGCGGCGCCTACTCCTGTCAAGTCGCCGAGTGGGCGGTGCGCACTCGGACTGCACTGGGTCCCGACCTGCCGTCGCTGGACGCCGTCCACGCCACTGTCGGCCACGAGACCTCTACTGACGCGCCGTTCGTAGACCGCACACTGCCGCCCGCCATCGACAGCCAGGCGTGGCGGACCGCTCAGGCCGCGTTGGAGCCGTACGGCGAGGAACTCACCGGACGCCGGGACACATTGGCGCTCGACGTCGGCCGACTCGGTGAGGAACTCGACCGTCTGGCGGAGCAGAAGCGGGACTGGGAGCGACGTACCGACCCCGAGCCGCCGGCCCCACACCATCGTGCCGCCGCGAGGAAGCCGGGCAGTGGAGCACCTTTCTACCGGCTCGTGGACTTCGTGGACGAGCTGGCGCCGACCGACCGAGCTGGTCTGGAAGGGGCGCTGGAGGCGAGTGGAATCCTGGACGCGTGGGTGAGTGCGGACGGCGTCCTGCTCGATTCACGCATCCGGGACACTCTTCTCCAGCAGGGTCCCGTGCTGTCCGACGGACCGACTCTCGCCTCGGCCTTGCGCCCAGCCCCTGAACCGGGTTGCGGCATCACAACCGAGCAGGTTGAGGGTCTGCTGGCCAGCATTGCACTCGCATCGACACAAGAGACTTCCGCACACAATGCGGTTTTTTTCGACGGCAGTTGGCGTCTGGGCATACTCAACGGTCGCTACGACAAGGGCGACACCGAGTACGTTGGGGCCGCCGTACGGGCCGAGACTCGGCGTCGCATCCTCGCCGAGTTGGAGGAGCGAACCACGCAGACGGAACAGCGGCTGGACGACGTTCGCGAAGCGCTCGCCGTAGCCGATGCCACGCGTCGGGCTCTCACGCTCGCAGAACGGGATTTCCCCAGGGCGCGGAATCTCGCGGACGCATGGAGCAGAACCGAGTCAGCAGAACGGACCCTGCGCGGCCTGACCGCCAAGGCGACCCGCGCGGCGCGGCTGGCCGAGGAGACACGCGCTCTCGCGGTATCGGCGCGGACCGAGGCGGATTCCACTGCGACCGCCCACGACCTGCCCGGCGACCCGGCCACCCTAGACAGTGTGCGCACCGCACTGACCGGCCTGCTCGGCGGTATCGGGCATCTGCGCAGGGCCGTCAGCGGCACTGGTGGGCGGCTCGGTACCAACCAGGCCGATGCCGACCGGTACGGACGAGCCCAAGGGGATCGCCTGGCCGCGGACGAGAGCTACCGGCTCAACCTCGCCGGACTGCGCACCGCTGAGCAGGACCTGCGTACCCGCGAAGAGGCCATCGGATCGTCCGAGGAAGAGATCCTCTCCCGCGAGCAGGAGGCCAAACAGCGCATCGCGAACGCCGACCGCGCCCTGCCCGGGGCGCAGAAAGCCCGCGACGACCTCCACGACCAGCGCGTGCGCGCGGAAGAGGACGAGAAGCGCCTGCGCGGAACCCTGGCGGACCAGGAAACGACGGTCATCGACACCGGCAGCGCTCTTCGCACTGCTCTCGGCCGACCGGAGGTGGTGCTCGGCGCCGGCCTCGACCGGTCCTCGCTGCCCGAGTACGTGTCGGACGATCCCGGCGCGGACGTGCGCAGCCGTCTGCGAGCGCTGCGGGCCCTCGCCGACGCCGTGGAGCAAGCCCTCGGCCGCCCGAAGGGCGAGGTGTCGGACAGCACCCTGCTCAACCGTCACACCGATCTTCGAGATCAACTGGCCGGTGGGTTCGATGCGCAGCTGGAGGAGCGCGACGGGATCAAAGTGTGCCGGCTGGTCGACGACCACGGGTCTCATGACGTCGCGGCTGTGGGCGAGCGGATCGCGGTTCAGGCCACGGAGGCCCGAGGGCGGCTCACCGAGCGCGAACGTGAGGTCTTCCAGCGGTTCCTGACCGGCGAGCTAGGCGACCACCTCTCGGCGCAGGTCATCACCGCTGCGAACCTGGTCGCGGCTCTCAACGACACCTTGCGGACCGTGCGCACCTCCCACGGCCTCGGCGTCGAGCTGCTGTGGAAGCTGGACGAGGATGTGGACGCGGATGTACGCGCGGCCGTCGAGCTGCTGCGCAGTCCGTCGAGCCTCAGGACGCGCGAGCAGACCGAGCAGCTGCGCGAGGTGCTGCAACGCCGGATCGAGGACGCCCGCCGTGCCGACCCATCGGCCGGTTACGCCGCCCATCTGCGGACCGCGCTGGACTACCGCGACTGGTTCCGCTTCCACACTTTCGTGGTCGAGGACGCGGCCCCAGGCCGCCATAGGAAACTGACCGGCCGGACGGGGCTCAGCCAGGGCGAACAACGCGTGCTTTCCTACCTCGTGCTCTTCGCCGCAGCAGCCGCCCACTTCAGCAGCCTCGCCGAATCGGCACCTCACGCACCACGCCTGATCCTCCTGGACGACGCCTTCGCCAAGGTCGATGAACCCACCCACGGCCGACTGGGCCGTATCCTCGTCGACCTCGATCTCGACTTCGTCCTCACCAGCGAGCGGCTCATGGGCAACTGGCCCGAGGTTCCGTCCCTGCACATCTACGAGTGCCTTCGTGATCCCCACGTACGCGGGGTGGCCACCCTGCACTACACCTGGAACGGTCGGCACCGGCGTCTGGTGTCCGTATGAGCGGGCTGCCCGCCGCAACGCGCGACTGGCTGAAGGGACCCGGACTCGCCCGGCTGTGGCAGGGAGCACGTAAACGCCTGGAGAGCAACGGCGTACAGGCCACGGGTTCGCTCCGGCTGACCGCGATGAACGCCCAGGAACGCAACGATCTGTCCCTCCTACTGGGCAAACCCCTCACAGGTGCCGCTGCGACCATACGGCTCGACGTGCTCGACGCACGGCTACGCGCTTCAGCCGCCGGACTCGGACTCAGACGGACTCTGGAAGAACTCGGACCGCCACTCACCGACCGCCGTGCCGCCCGCGCGGACGTGGCGGCGCGGCGGGAGCGGGTGTGGTCGTCCCTTTCTTCGTCACTGGACGCCTCCCCGCTCGCTGACCAGGAATGGCCTCAGCAGTGGTACGACCTGCTGCGCCGTACCGGTGTTCCGAAAGGAGTGACACCTGAAGCGGCGATATGGACACTCCAGCAGGCGGTCCAAGTCCTCACCGCTCTCCTCGGCCCCGAAGGCACTGAACGCAACGGCACGCGCGGCCGAGGAGAACTCGCAGCCATGACGACCGGCTCCGCCCACGGCCTTGACGACGGCACCTGGCTCGCACGCGTCGTCCAACGCGGCGTCGCCCTCGCCCATGGCACCGAGTTCCCCGACGACGCCGCCGGCCGACGCGCTCTGTGGCGGCTGGTGTCCGTCACGCCGGACGAGGTCTCCAGCACGGTGCTCACCTACGGGCTGCGACCCGTCGGCGAGGGCTGGCGGGAGCGTGCTCTGCGGGAGCGGGCCGACCATCACTGCGAAGTTCATGTCACACCACGCGACCTCCGTGACTTCCGGCTGCAGCTCCCCGCCGCAACGCTCATTCACATCTGTGAGAATCCGCGTGTTGTGGAAGCCGCGGCGGACGCCGCCTGCGTCCGGCCCATCGTGTGCACCTCCGGCAGTGCCGCCACCGTGGTCGTCACGCTTCTCGACGCCCTCGCCGCCACGGGTTGCCGCTTCGCGTACCACGGCGACTTCGACTGGCCGGGGATCGCGCTGGCCAACCGGGTGATCCGCCGCTACGAAGCCCTGCCGTGGCGCATGGACACTGCGGACTACGAGCGCCTGGCCGCTCGCAGTCAATCCGAGGCCATCCCTCAACTGGCTCTCGACGGCGGGCCGGTCGACGCAGACTGGGACCCAGACCTCGCCCCCGCCATGACCGCCCTCGGCGTCGCGCTCCACGAGGAGGCCACCCTCGATCTGTTGGTGGCAGACCTGTCATGCCAGGTGTAGTGCGACGTCAGCATCATGCCGAACTCACCTGGATTGTCAGTCCCTTTCGGCATCATTGACGCTCACACCTGATACGACACCGTGCCCGGGTGGCGCTGACCAGAGGATCACGTCGCGGGGCGGTGCCGACGATTGGAGTCCGATGGCCGCGGCCAAACCACGCCTGTCTCTTCCTCACGACTTCCTGCGTACGGTCATCGCGCGGGCGTCCGACGATTCCCCGCCTACCCGCATGGCTGTCGAGGCGATTCGCGCGGCGCCCCCGGGCACGGATCGGGACGGCCTGGCCATGTCCCTTCTTACAGGACCGCTCGCAAAGTCCGCGCCCGAGTGGCTGTTGGCCATGGCAGTGGAGAGCGATCTCAGTCGCGAACCGCGCCCGCACACGACGTCCGAGCGCATGGACCTGACCCGCGTCGCTCTGTCGCACCAAGCCTGCCCGGAGGCATACAGGGCGCAGGTCCTGCAGAAGTGCCCTGAGCCGCGACTCGGTGCCCTTGGCCGGAGAGAGGGTGGCGCAGCACTCATCCACGCCGTCGTCGCTGAGCTCCGCCGGCGGTCGACATCGCGCCTGCCCATCGCCCCCGAGCTGCTAAAGGTTCCGACGCCCGCCCAGGTCGTTCTTGGTGAACACGGCCTGCACGAGGACGTGTTCGTCGCAGCCATCGACTGCCTACCGCTCGGGCCGGACAAGCTTGACGGCGAAGAAGACGTCGACGCGTGGATGGAGCGTCACCGCGCCGCATCCGACGCCTGGGAAAGCATGTGGGACGGCGTCCTACGGGTCCAGACCGAACATCACCGCCGCCTGCTGGAATGGTCCGCAACGCACCCCGCAGCCGACCGCGTGGTGCGTGAGCACCTGCTCGGATCCATACCGTGGCACGTAGAACCAGCCTTGTTGGAGGAAGTCGCGGCACACAACCTGGAGTCCTTCGAGCGTGCGGTCCTCGTCACCCGGATTTCCCGGTCCTGCCGGGACGGGCTGACGCCCACGCAGGCTCGGGAGCGCTACGCCGACGCGTTGGCGGCCGCGTCCCAGGACGAGCGCGACTACGTGGAACGATTCCTCGA
This sequence comes from Streptomyces sp. B1I3, assembly GCF_030816615.1. Classification (NCBI taxonomy): domain Bacteria; kingdom Bacillati; phylum Actinomycetota; class Actinomycetes; order Kitasatosporales; family Streptomycetaceae; genus Streptomyces; species Streptomyces sp. B1I3. Next base: position 6,915,866 of record NZ_JAUSYD010000001.1, on the reverse strand, counting down.
CGAGGAGATGCAGTCCGAGTCCATCCAGACCGTTCTTTGCCGCCTCGCCGTCGACTGGGTGGAGCGGGCAGGAAGCCAGACCTGGCGGTTCCTCCTCAACCCCGGAGAGGCCCGGCGTTACGGCCGGCCCCGAGAATGGCTGGCGTCCCAGGAGCTCGTCGCCGCCCTCGCCACGCGGTTCGCAACCATCTGCCTTTCTGCTCTGAACCTCTGGGAACCGGAACCCGCCTCGCGCTATCGGGTCGTGCGCGACCTCGGCTGGTTGCACGCACTCCTCGTCCATCTCCCCGAAGTCACGGAGGAGACGCGGCAGAGGGCGCGTCTTGTAGTTGAGGACACCAGGCGGTCCCTGGCTACCCGGTCCAGCGCATACGGCTACCCCTCCAACCATTCCGCGTGGGAAGAGAACCAACGGGCCGAGAAACTGATGGCCACCATCATGCCGCTCGTCACGGATCCCGTCCCTGCCCTGCCGGGCCGACGCACGGCCTCCCTCGGCGACCCTCAAAGCATCCGGTTCAGACAGCTTGCCGACGCCGACGAGGCCGTTCTCGTCGCGTACCTGGACCGGCACACGGGGAACGACGCGCTCGTCGAGGAGGCCCTGCTCTCCTTCGCCGCCCGCTCCTACCGAAAGTCCCTCGCCTTCGACGACGTACTGGCCCGCCACTCCGCCCCGCAGCAGACTCTGCTCGACCTCACCCTGCACCTGCGCAGGCGCCTGGGCGGCGGACCCGAACTGCGCGGAAGCTGGGCCGAGATCATGCTGGCCCGGCTCGAGTGCCCTCCGGAGCTGCTCCGGCTGCTGCCTGCCTGGTCAGCAGTCAAAGCACGCGGCCCGCGCTATGACACCACTCATCCTGCAGTCGCGGCCTACGTCTCCGAGGTGCTCGGCGACAGTGACGCGGCTTGGCAGCGGTTCGCAGCAAGCCCCATGTCGCACGCCGGCCCGGGCGCCTGGCATCGGCTGGGCGACCTCCTCGGCGCGGCGGTCGACGGAGTCGCGTGGCCGGCACCTCCGCCAGGACGCTGACGGCCTCCGTGTCGATCCAGCCTCAGCCTCGTGGACCTACACCCGATCGCCGCGCCACGTACGGAGAGGCGTCAATGGCAGGGTGCGGGCGGTTCGATCCCTGGGAGCCATCGGGGAGCCAACCCGCTTCCCGGGCCCCTTCGAAACCACCCGCGCCCGCGACACCCCGACGCTCTGAACAGGAAGAAGCGACTGCTGCATGATCAGGTCACACCTGACCTGGCTTGCTGAGAGGCGACCTGGAAGGATGTTGCAGTGCCCAAGCCGTATCCCAAGGAGTTCCGCGAGGACGTCTTGCGGGTCGCGCGTAACCGTGAGCCCGGCGTCACGCTGGAACAGATCGCCGCCGACTTCGGCGTCCACCCGATCACCCTGTCGAAGTGGCTGCGCCGCGCCGACACCGACCAGGACGCCGGGCCCGCACCGTGTCGGGCGAGTCGGCCGAGCTGCGCGAGGCCCGCAAGGCATCCGGCTCCTGGAGCAGGAGAATGAGGTCCTGCGCAGGGCTGGGGCGTACCTGTCGCAGGCGAACCTGCCGTCAAAATGATGTACCCCCCGCGTTGCGCCGCACCACCATCCAGTTCGCGCTCGTGGACCGAGAGCTGGCCCACCAGGCCCTCCAGTGCCTCTCCGGCCTGGCTCACCTCGCGCTCGCCAGCCCTCTCAGCTCCGCTGAGGAGCGCATCGTTTCAGAGGCACGGTCTCTGCCCGCACACCGGACATGATGAGGTATCACGCCTACGGAAGCCGGGCGCACTCGGCTGCCGTAGGCGCAAGATCTCAGATGTGGGGACGGCCCGAAGACCGTCGGCCGCTGCGCACAGCGCGATGCTGGCAGCCTGTCCGCCAACCGCGTAGAAGAGATCCGACGTCCCGGTAAGCCGAAGTGCCGGGTATGCCCCGGGGGAAATCGGAAACGAAGCGCGTGCCGATACTGGCGTTCGCGTACGAGCCTGTCGGCGACCTGCCCTTCGGGACGGTCGGTATCGCGCTCGACCACGCGGCCGGGGCGCGCGCGGCCTGCTGCAGCTCGTCCCGCCGCTCCCGGCCCTCCGCGTTGGAGAGGGTGCCGGACATCAGGCCGACAATGAGGGAAGTGTAGAACTCTCGGACGTCCCACAGCCGAGAGGCGATGCCGCGGTGGGCCTCGGACTCCTCCTCGAACTTGAAGGTCTTCGTCCCAAGGCTCATCCAGCTGACCAGGAGCGCGATAGAAGAGGTCACGAGGCTCGTGAACACTGCGTTGCCGAGCAGGCCGACCACCGCCGCCAAGAAGGTGCCCGTGCTGATCGCGGTGAGAGCAATGAGGACACCCTGCTGCCACCGGTGCTTAGTGAAGCAGATGTCCGCTTGCTTCTCATGGGTCTTGTGGCTGAAGACCACGCGCCCGAAGGCCTCTCGCATCTGCGCCAGAAGGTACGGGTCGCGGTCAGGCACCGCGTCGCTCTCGGGTGTCAATTCGTTCTCTACTCGGACGAGGACTGCTGGACATGCGCCTGAAAGTGAGTTGCACATCTTCTGAGTATGGCGGCGACCACCGACACTCCAACCGACTTGAGCTACCTCCCGTTCAGACCGCGCTCGATCCTGCCTGCCCTGGCCCTCCCCTGCTTCAGCAGGTTGAGGAAAGCGGGGACAAGATGCCGCAGAGCCGCCGCTCAGGTCAGCGCCCCTACGTCGCTTCTCACAGGCCGCCCTTGCGGATAATCCTCTCCGCAATACGGCGTCGCCGTGAATGCCCTGGAAAGAGCAAGCCAATCTCGGAATCGATTCCAGAAGGTGCCGAGGCCGATCTGGTGCCCGGCAAGCAGGACTGTATGAGGAGCGATCCGGCCCACGTAAGCTCTGAACGTCGAGCTGCCGGTTGCACCAGGAGGCCATCGTGGATCACCTCTTCACCGTCATGGGCGAGGCGGCCACACCGATCGCGCGCACCGGGTTGGCTGCGGAAGGCCTCCTTGAGAGGCAGCACTTGCAGGAGTGGGTGATCGCGCACCCGCAGCTGCTCGGGGAGTCGGTGCTCGTCGTTACAGCGGAGTACGACCGGTGGGCCGACACGGACGGCGTGCCGGCGCGCGACCGGCTGGACGTCCTGGGACTGGACGCAACAGGGCGCCTCGTCGTGGTCGAGCTGAAGCGCGGAACGGCTGATCGGGACGTGCACCTCCAGGCGATCACCTACGCCGCCCTGGTGTCCCGGTTCGACCTCAGCACCCTGGCCCAGGCGCACCGCGGCTTCCTGTCGCGCAGGGGGCAGGACCTCGACTTCGATGCATGCAGGCAGCGCCTGCTCGATCATGTGGACGGGGAGTGGAGCCCGGAGCTGCTCCAGCGCCCCCGACAGGTGATCATCGCCGCTGACTTCCCCAAGCAGGTCACCCACTCCGTGGTCTGGCTGTCGGAAATGAGCCTCGACATCGACCTCATCCAGGTGGGGCTGTGGAAGGTGGAGGGACACGTCGTCGCCGGCTTCACCAAGGTCTATCCGACCCCGGAGGTAGAGGAATTCACGCTCGCACCTGCCCGAGTTGAAGGCGAGGCGGCAGCCAAGAAGCTGCAGGAACGCGCACGCTCACGCAACGCCGTCCACGTACTCGTCGGTGCGGGCCTGCTGCCCGAAGGCACCAAACTGCTCATGACACCGCGCCATGGCACAACCGAAGCCATCCGTAATGCCATCAACGCCTGGGTAGACGAGGACAGCAGCAGAGCAACCGCCATCTGGACCAACAACACTGCCCAGCCGCTGATCTGGGAAGCCGACGGCGCGTCCTACTCCCCCACCGGACTGGCCAACCACATCTTCACGAGCGTGACGAGCCGCACCCCCGACGGCATACAGGGCACAACATGGTGGGACGTCGACACCAGTCAGGTCCCCAGCGATGTCGACAGCGAAGAATGGGCCACCCTGGCAGGACTCAACCTCTCAGGGCTGGCCAAGCAACTCAACGGCACCCGCAAAGACTGGACGGAGCTGCACACCCTGCTGGGCGCAGTCCCTGCCGGACGATGGACCACCTACGGTGACGTGGCAGCAGTGATAGGCAGCCACGCCGTTCCGGTCGGAAGACACCTGAGTACCTGCGGCCAATGTCCCAGCCCCTGGCGTGTCTTGAATGCAGCAGGACGCGTCAGCAACGGCTTCCAGTGGGCGGACCAAACCCGAACGGACACCCCCGCAGAAATCCTCGGAACCGAAGGCGTCCGCTTCAACGGGGCTGTCGCCGATGCGGACAAGCGCCTCGGCACGGACGCTCTCCGGCAACTACTCGACACCTGAGAAGCGACCGCCTCTGGGAAGCACCGCGCGTACGACACGACACCGAACGGGTAAGTCATAAAGCGCTTAGCGCATGCTCCGCAGTTGTCTAAGTTGGTGACCCTCGACTCCACCAAACTCCGTTAAGACAACTTTCAGCGTACCCGTCGATCCACCCCTCATAGGTGCGCTCGCTGCCCGATGCAGGGATGGGCGACGCCTAACCGGATGGCCATGGCAGGTCGACGTGGCGTGCCCGGAGCACGTCGCGAATCGGCTGGAGAGCCCGAAGTGCCAAGGTTCCAGGCTTTGTGCTCACATCACGTTCCACTTGAGCGAGCTGTCGCTCGAAGTACCTGAGTATGTTGCTGCCGACCTCAAACCCGAGCACCTTGGCCGTGCACTGGATGGCACGTCGAACGTGCTCCACGCGCAAGAGCAGGTTCGACATCGCTACAGAGTCGGAAACCTTCAGACGTTCTGTGAGCAGATCCGCTTCGCCTAGCACCTGCGCTGCTCCAACCTCGATAACACTGTAGGCAGCCAAAGCTGGTGCAATTTCAGCATTTAGGAGCACATTCATCATCAGAGGCAGAACGTCATCCGGCAAGAGCATCTTCCCTGCTTCGCCGGCCTGCCCAAGGACCGCTTCGACCCAGGCACGATCGACCAACAGCGGTAGCGTTCCGCCTTCCTCTCTAATTTCCCAGCGGGCCACTTCCGACGCATGAGGTGCGGCAGCCGCCACGGCGCCGAGAAGGTCGAGGATGTTTCGAGATGTGACGTTACGGACCGTCAAAGTCAGCTTGCCGGGGGCTCTCCGCAACTTCAGCAGGTGCACTCCCGTGGAGCCAACGGCGTCACAAATGAGCAGGTTGCGGGTGCTCTCTGGAACGGCGCCCCGGGCGAACGGATCGTTGAGCGTAGCGACCGCAAGGGCTACTTCGACCCCATGGTCAAAAGCCCTGCACACAGCCTGCGACCACTCCGCGGCCGTCAGGATATCTTCCCAATCTACCGGCTCACCTGCAAGCAAAGCCGTACCTCGTTCCGCATCCCATGAGACCTCGCAATGGCCTATCGGGTTCCGCCATGCGGTCTTGATCGACGAGGCTAGGGCGACACATATCGGCTGCTGCGGATGTCTGCGCAGCAGATCGAGTAGCGGCCCGAGGGTCAGGTATCGGTCAGGAGCCACGGCAGCGGGGCGTGACGCGACCTCCGTGGGCGGCAGGAGGTTCATCAGTGCCAGCGTTACTCGCGCGGTGCGGCGTACATCGCCTTCCATCGCGTAACGGTACGCATTAGTGACGGAGTCCAATCGGTACTCGTCGTTCTGTGAAGCAGAGATTTCTTCATAAGCTTTTGATACTCCCGCGAATGCCATTCGAAGTTCGGGTTCTGCTTCCCAATAGGACTGCAAGACCTGAAGGCAGCCGGCCTCGTCGGACTTGAGTGCTTCGACGACCAGGTCGCGAGTTTCGATGGCAACCCGGTGAGCTTCCAGCGGGAATGCATTCGTGCTCAAGTGGACCAGATGTCGGCGTAGGGACGGGGTCAGTGTCGTCGAGCTATTGATGAGATGCGCCGACTGCCTGCGTAGACGCTGGTCGAGTTCCTCTTGGGCGCTGCTCCAGGCTGCAGTGAGCCTGGCAGTGAATGTGAGACCGTCCCCCTCTGCCAGCTCGGCTGTCGACAGCCCCACCCAACGTTCGTAGACGAGTCCTGTGCTGGTCACCGAGGAGCACGAAGCATTCAGCAACGCCGCGCTCCTCTCGTCCGCCACAATTCTGTGCAGACGAGCCGTCTCCCAAAGTCCTGCGTCCCACTGGTTGATCGCACAGCCCAGCACTGCTGCTCCAAAGCGCCTGGCGCTGTCGACCAGTTGCTCAGCAAGGGCAAGCTCCCCGAGCTGATCATCCGGAGGCAGGAATCTGGTCATCTCGCCGAGCGTCGCATGCATGCTTGCCCAGAGTTCACACATCTCGTCGGCCCACCCGGGCAGCCTTCTCCCGACAGACTTCGACGCGCGGTCACGGCACGAAACCACCCGCTGCGTTGCATCACGCAGCCAAGTCCATTGTTGCGGAAGCCCTGCTTCGAAAAGTACCGACCTCCACTGCTCCACTGTGAGCGGAACCCAACCACTGTCACCCGGGCTGCCACGGTTCGACTGACGCTCAGCCTCAAACCTAGCCAGCCGCGATGGCAGAACACTTTGCAGTACCCTGCCCAACTCAGATTTTGTAATGGTGAGTTGATCGGGGAAGCCTTCGGCCTGTTCCATTCACGGATGGTTACACACTGCTCCCGAGGTCGTCACTGGAATTCGCCTGAAACGGCCTCGTACGATCGGCGCTGGGCGTCGGGAAAGAGCACGGCCGTGCTCGTGCAGCACGCGGCGAGGACGGTGTCGCCGAGTTTCGCGCCTCACTCGACCGCATCGTTCTGCATCCCGCCTGAGTCACCCCCGCACACCGCTTGGAGATACCGTGCCCCGCCCGTACGTCCTGTTGTCCGCAGCTGTATCGATCGACGGTCACCTCGACACCCGCCCGGGCGAGGACCGGCTCCTGCTCTCCAACAGGGAGGACTTCGAACGCGTCGACTCCGTACGAGCCAGTGTCGACGCGATCCTTGTCGGCGCCGGCACACTCCGCGCCGACAACCCCCGCCTCCTCGTCAACTCGGCGGAACGCAGGGCGTCCCGGGTCGCCTCCGGTGAGCCGGAGTACCCGCTGAAGGTCACCATCACCAGAACGGGCGACCTCGACCCCGGCTGGAAGTTCTGGCACCACGGAGGCGACAAGCTCGTCCTGGCCGTGGGCCACGAGGCCACCGCGAAAGTTCGCGCCAACCTCGGCGACCTGGCTAACGTTCAGAGCGTCCCCGCTGAGGCCGTATGGCCGGCCGCGCTCGACATCCTCGGCGACGAGTACGCCGTCAGGCGGCTCATGGTCGAGGGTGGCGGAACCGTTCACACGCAGCTCCTCGAAGCAGCTCTAGCCGACGAGCTCCAACTCGTCATCGCCCCGCTCCTGGTCGGTCAGCCGGATGCAGTGCGCATGCTCGGCCCAGCGAGCTATCCCGGCGGGCCCGCCGCCCGCCTCCGACTTCTCGAGACCCGCCAGATCGGCGACGTGGTACTCCTGAGGTACGCCCCCAAGGACACCTCAACGGAGCCCCGATGAGCACCACCCCTTCAGCCGGCGCCCCCGGCACCGGCCGCGAGCCCAACACCGCAGACCGCAACTGGCTCGCCCTCGCCTGTGAGCTGGCCGCCCTCTGCCCGCCTTCGGAGACCGCTTTCAGCGTGGGGGCGGTCATCGTCGCGGCCGACGGGACCGAACTCGCCCGCGGCTACTCCCGCGAGAGCGACCCCCACGACCACGCAGAGGAAGGAGCCCTCGCCAAGCTCCCCGCCGAGGACGCCCGGCTCGCCACCGCCACGATCTACAGCTCTCTTGAGCCCTGCGCCAGGCGGGCATCCCGGCCTCGCCCCTGCGCTCAGCTCATCCGCGACGTGGGCCTCCGCCGCGTCGTCACCGCGTGGAGCGAACCCGATACGTTCGTCGTCGGCGCCGATGGCACCGAAACCCTCGAAGAAGCCGGCGTCGCAGTTCTTGCACTGCCTGAGTACGCAAACGCTGCCCAAGCGCCGAACCGGCACCTCCTCTGATCCTCGGATTCTCGCCCGAGTTCATCAGCTCCAGGACCGCCGCCCGCTCCTCGGGCGTGGGGGCCGAGGGCTGGACCTGCGGCTTCCTGGACTCCCGCTCGGGCAGGGACCGCAGCCGGCGGTAGTGGGCGGCCCGGGAACGGCCGGTCAGTCGGCAGACCGCCGTGATACCGAGCTCGCCCTGGACGCCGGTGAACGCGTCGTCGGCCACCGGGTCGGCGGCAGCGTTCTCGGCCGGCTGACCCTGTCGAATACGAGACCATCATGACCGCTCCGGCTCTCCAGGCCGCGTGACTGAACCTGTCACCCAACGCTGCATCAGACCCATCCGGGTCACGGCCGTGGTCGTGGACAGGAACCCTCTGAAGTCGGGCTGTGCGTTGCCTCATCGGGTCGGACGATTGTCACGCTTGGAGCAGAGGAAGCTCTACGCCTCTCCCCCACCCGACAAGTCCGCGAGGCTCGCGCTATGCGGCCAACCGCAATGGCACTGCCGGGTCTCCCCAGGAGAGGCGTCGCACTACTGGTTGAGCCAGAGCCACCTCAACGCCTGACCGCGTGCGGACATCCACTCGACGAAGTTGGACTCGTGCTTCCAATCCCCCCTCCCTCAAAGCACCACTACGAACAAGATCGCGAAGCTGAAGACTCAACGCCCAGGATGTCGACCGCATGAGAACAGGTCCGCTCTCCGGCACAGCCTGAAAGCTGAACAGGAGCGCCGCCTGCGGAGCCTTTCCTGGACTGATCCGCATGAAGGACTTTCGGCATACACCGCCGAAGTGGCATCCGCAGAGTCAGCCGTACTGCTCGCTCGATCGAGCCTCATCGCCACCTCGGCAAGGACATCGCTCGCCCGCTTCCTCCTCGACTCCTGCTCGGCCGATAAGCACGGCATCTGCGTCTGTGATGCGCACCGATACCTCGTCGACCAACAGAGTCCGTACCCACTCGCCTGATCCGACAGATCCGAGGCATCGCTCCGCCGGCAACGCCTTTGCGATCGCTCGGTCGATCTGCCGATCCCAGGACTTGATCAACCACTGCACACCGGAGGTCGTCTTCTCGACCTGCAGTTCCGCCACTGCCTTCTCACGCATCACCGCTCTGCAGCTTGCGTCACATCACTCACCTCGTCGCCGTGCATCACTCCCAAAGGATCCCGGAGAAGGTCGGCTTGGCCCGGCCGACATCGGCCTGTAAGGGGGCGCATCACTGCTCGGCCCCGGCAGCCCGACGCTGACGCCCCCGGGCAGCGCGCTCAGCGCCACCCGGGAGCCTCTTCCCTATAGCAGGGCCATCGGGTCCTGTTCGGGACCGTGCATGAAGCCGGGCACCCAGCGAACGGGAGCACTGGCCGGGAAGAGCGTCACCCGTACACCGAAGTCGATCAGGATCTCCTTTCGCGCCTGTACATCCGCAGCGCGGAACCAACGGTCGGCGACCGTCTCGCCGGTCGGCCGCCGGACCATGCCAGGCGCCCGCCTCGGCTCAGCCTCGAGAGCGGCCAACTCCCGTCCCAAAGCGGCGTATCGGTCCCGGAACCACACCGCGTCGTCCGGGGCGTCGTACAGCCCGGCGTCACGGTCGGCTCGCAGCCGTTCACGGCTGGCCCGGTTCTCCGCCACGCGCTCGGCGATGCCGTTGCCCGGGTCATACACCGTCTCGTAGATCACGCCGTCACCCAACTCTCGGAGGAACCACTCCTCGACGTAGGCGTCCAGAAGGTGAGCGTTGATGAGGGGTGCAGGTCGGCAGTGCTGCGCCTGAAGCCAGCCCTTGTTCCGCGCCGTACACGTGTAGCGCGGTGGGGCGCCCTGCGACGTCTGGGTGTAGAGCCGCGTATGGCACTGCCCGCACAGGGCGACCGTGGTCAACAGGTATTCGCGGTTGGAGCGGCGGGTCCAGGGAGCCTTCCGGGAGAGGATGGCGCTCCTGAGCGCCTCGTGTGTGGCCCGGTCCCACAGCCCCTCGCAGAGCCGTACGGGGTGACCGTCCCCCCTGCCGAGGACGGGCCTGTCGCGGTGCATCAGATACCCGAGGGTGGCTTCCGACAGAAGGATGTTCTTCAGGCTCTGCGGCGACCACGGTCGTCCACCTGCCGGCTTGCCGTACATCACGGCCAGGTGATCCGCGGGTGACGGTTCCCCGGCACGGTTGAGACGCGCGGCCTCGCTGCTGCAGGTGACGTTGTCCGGATCGGCAAGGATGCGGCGGGCGACGTTCCGCAGCACTTCCGACGCATGCGGGTGCAGTTCGACCTGATCGATCTTCCCTCCCATTACCTTCCGCACGTACTGGAAGCCGTACGACGGCTTGCCCTTCGGGCGGCTGGCGGCACGGGTCTTGACGGTGGCGTCACGGTTCCTGCGCTGGATCGCGCGCAGTTCCATCTGCGCGCCCCAGGCTTCCATGGTGAAACGGTTCTCGTCGGCGGGGTCGTCGAGGTTCCAGGCTCCGTCGTGCCCGTACGTGACGAGCATCTTCTTCTCGTCCCGCATCTTGTAGCCGGTGTTCAGGCAGTCGACGACGTTGCGACCGAGCCGGTCCACCGCTGCGGCGACCAAGCCGTCGTACGGGCCCTTCTCGTCACGGAGCCACGGGCCCAGGCTGGGACGGGTCACGGGATCGGTGGCGCCGGAGACCTCCCAGTCGTCCGCCCAGCCGATGATGTGGGCACCGACGGAGGCGGCGGCAGCGAGGACGTTCTCGCGCTGGCGCTCAGGCGAAGACGTCGCCAGCTTCACGCGCGACAGCCGCCGCACTCCGAGCAGGCACTTGCCGCATCCGTCGTAGGGTCGTTCGATCGCATTGAGGTCCGTACCGCGCATTTCTTCTCTCCGTTCGAGCGCGCATGGTACGGAGAATCGGCGGCACGACCCAGCTGAACGATCTTGGTCAGCCCAGGAAGCTCAGACGCACCTGACGGTTGTCTTTAGCCATGTTCGTGTCCACCAGGCACACCGACTGCCACGTCCCGAGCTCCAGCCGCCCCCCGATCACCGGCAGCGTGGCGTGCGGTGGCACGAGGGCGGGCAGGACGTGGTCGCGGCCGTGGCCCGGGCTGCCGTGGCGGTGGTGCCAGCGGTCGTCGGCGGGGAGCAGGGTCTGCAGGGCCGCGAGGAGGTCGTCGTCACTGCCGGCTCCGGTCTCCAGGACGGCGATACCGGCCGTGGCGTGGGGCACGAAGACGTTGAGCAGGCCGTCCCGGCCGTGAGCGGCGTCGGCGAGGAAGCGTTCGCACTCAGCCGTCAGGTCGGTGACCGTCTCGGTCCGTCCGGTGGTGATGTGCAGGACGTGGGTGGCAAAGGAATCGGGCATGGCCCCATTCTGACGCCGGTGGTACGGGTGCGCCGCCGGGAAGATCCAGGACCCGCCCAGAGTTGGTAGAAGGGTGAACGACTTTGGGGTGCGCGAGCTGGACGTGGTAGTGATCGGGGCAGGACAGGCCGGCCTGTCCGCCGCCTACCACCTGGGGCGCGCCGGTTTCGGGCCGGACCGGGACTTCGTCGTGTTCGATCACGCCCCCCGGCCGGGTGGCGCCTGGCAGTTCCGCTGGCCCTCCCTCACGTACGGCAAGGTGCACGGTATGCACTCCCTGCCCGGCATGGAGCTCGCGGGCGCCGACGACGGCCGGCCGTCGTCGGAGGTGATCGGCGCGTACTTCGACGCGTACGAGGAGCGCTTCGGCCTGCGGGTGCACCGGCCGGTCGAGGTGAGCGCCGTGCGCGAGGGTGAGGGCGGCCGGCTGCTTGTCGAGACGTCCGAGGGTAAGTACGCCACGCGTGCGCTGATCAACGCCACCGGCACGTGGGGCCGGCCCTTCTGGCCGCGTTATCCCGGCCAGGAGACCTTCCGGGGGCGGCAGTTGCACACCGCGAACTACCCGGGTCCCTCCGAGTTCGCCGGCCTGCGGGTGGTCGTGGTCGGTGGCGGCGCCTCGGGCACCCAGCACCTCATGGAGATCGCCGAGGTGGCCGCGGCCACGCACTGGGTGACGCGGCGGCCTCCGGTGTTCCGGGAGGGCCCCTTCGGCGAGGAACAGGGGCGGGCGGCCGTGGCCATGGTGGAGGAACGTGTGCGGCGCGGCCTCCCTCCGCAGAGCGTGGTGAGTGTGACCGGGCTGCCGCTGAACGATGCCGTCCGGCGCGCACGCGCCGAAGGAGTCCTCGATCGGCTCCCCATGTTCGACCGGATCACTCCGAGCGGAGTGGTCTGGGCCGACGGCCGTGCGGTCGAGGCCGATGTGATCCTGTGGGCCACCGGCTTCCGGGCCGCCGTCGATCACCTGGCACCCCTGCGGCTTCGGGAGCCGGGTGGCGGGATACGGGTCGAGGACACCCGGGCCGTGAGGGACGCGCGCGTGCATCTCGTCGGGTACGGGCCCTCCGCCAGCACGATCGGCGCCAACCGGGCCGGGCGGGCGGCGGTCCGTTCGGTCACGCGGTTGCTGGCCGGCGTGCCGGTCTGATGTCCGTCCGCCCGGCCACGCGGTTGCTGGCCGGCGTGCCGGTCTGATGTCCGTCCGCCCGGCCACGCGGTTGCTGGCCGGAGCGCCGGTCTGATGCCCGTCCGCCCGGCCACGCGGTTGCTGGCCGGAGCGCCGGTCTGATGCCCGTCCGCCCGGCCACGCGGTTGCTGGCCGGAGCGCCGGTCTGATGCCCGTCCGCCCGGCCACGCGGTTGCTGGCCGGAGCGCTCCGTCGGTGGGCGGGCTCGGCCGGCCACTTCTCCGCGTGGGCGTCGCCGCCCCGGCCTACGCGAGCGGCGGCGCTGCCGCGGGCGAGCTGCTCGTCACACCCCGGCGTCATGGGCAGCAGGGCCGGCGAAGGGCGCGCGTGCGGCGAACGCAGGTTTCAGGGTGACCATTTGGGCGAGCGCGTCGAGGGTACGGCGTACCCGGCTGAGCGGATGGTCGGGGAACTTCTCGTCCCACCGGGCATGGTCGGCTGCGTGGAAGGGAAGGCCACCCTGCACGTCCGGGGCGTACGGGTGCGGCCGGTAGTACCGGTCGGGGCCGACCTCGGCGAGGATCACGGCCTCCCGCCTGCCTGTCATCCCCCGCTCCGGGGCCTGGACCTCGACCACCGTGCTGCAGCCCGCACGCGGCACCGTGTAACTGCCGATGAACGCCTGTCCGGTGGTCCGCCGGGGCAGTGGCAGCTTGAGTATCTGCCGGAGGGCCGGCAGCTCGCCCAGCCTCTTCACCGACGCCTCGATCAGCCCGCCGCCCGCCTGCGCGGTCCGGTGGGTGAGTGTGCTGCGCAGTGCCGGACCGTCGTCCAGGCCCGTCGGAAGATCCGGGGGTAGGCCGAAGTAGTGCACCGACAGCACATCGCCGTCGTCGTTCACCCACGCGTCGTCCTGGCCGTTGCCGCTGCCGCCGTTGTCAGAGGGGCGGTGTCCGGGGAGTGGTACCCCGAGCAGTGCTCTCATGGGCGGCGATCATGCCGCACGGAGGGCCGCCTCCACAGCGGGGCTGCTCCCTCAGCGGGGCGGCCTGCCCCCTCAGGTGACCGTAGGGGCCAGGTGGCTGTCGCGGCGGATCAGCGCGGCGTAGCGGCCGTCCCGCTCGAGCAGTTCTTCGTGCGTCCCGCGCTCGGCAGCCCGGCCGTTGTCCAGGACGACGATCTGGTCCGCGTCCCGGACGGTCGACAGACGGTGGGCGATGGTGAGGGTGGTGCGGCCCTTGGAGAGCGCGTCGATCGCTTGCTGGACGGCGTGTTCCGTACGGGTGTCGAGGGCGCTGGTCGCCTCGTCGAGGATGAGCACGGGCGGGTCCCGGAGAATCGTGCGGGCGATCGCGAGCCGCTGTTTCTCGCCGCCCGAGAAGCGGTAGCCGCGCTCGCCGACCAGGGTGTCGTAACCGTCGGGCAGGGAGGCGATGTGGTCGTGGATCTGAGCCGTGCGGGCCGCGGCCTCGATCTCCTCCGCGGTGGCGTCCGGCTTGGCGAAGCGGAGGTTCTCCGCGACCGAGGCGTGGAAGAGATACGTCTCCTGCGAGACGACGCCGACGGCCCGGGCGAGCGTGTCGAAGTCGAGGTCCCTCACGTCGACACCGTCGATCGCGACCCGGCCGCCCGTCACGTCGTAGAGCCGCGGTACCAGGTAGCTGAGGGTTGATTTGCCGGAACCGGTGGGGCCGACGACAGCCAGGCTCGTGCCGGCGGGCACGGTCACGTCGATGCCGCTCAGGGTCGGGCCGCTCTTCTCGTCGTAGCCGAAGGTGACGTCCTCGAAGGAGACCTCGCCGCGGATCTTCTCGAGCCGCACGGGCTTCTCGGGCTCCGTGATGTCTACCTCGAGGTCGAGATACTCGAAGATCCGCTGGAACAGGGCCAGGGACGTCTGCATCTGCACGCCGGTGGAGAGCAGGCTCACCGCGGGCCGGAAGAGCCCCTGCTGAAGGGAGACGAAGGCGACCAGGGTCCCGAGGGACACGGCAGTGGCACCCGACTGGAGCGTGAGTCCGGCGGCCCAGTAGATGACGGCGGGCATGGCGGCCATCACGATGCCGATCGTCGACATGCGCCAGCGTCCGGCCATGTTGGAGCGCACTTCGAGGTCGACGAGGCGCTCCGACTCCTCGGCGAATCCCCGGGTGAGCGAGTCCGAGCGGCCCATGGTGCGGCCGAGCAGGATGCCGCTGACCGACAGCGACTCGGTGACCGTCGCCGCCATGGCGGCCATCTGCTTCTGGCGCTGGGTGGTGATCTTCTTGCGCTCCCGGCCGACACGGCGGCTGATCCAGACGAAGGCCGGCAGCAGGAGCAGCGAGACGACCGTGAGGCGCCAGTCGAGCGCGAGCATGGCGACCACGGTGGCGATGACCGCGGTGAGGTTGGAGACCAGCGAGGTCGCGGTGGAGGTGACCGTCGCCTGCATACCGCCGATGTCGTTGGCGATGCGCGACTGGACCTCGCCCGTGCGGGTCCTGGTGAAGAAGGCGAGCGGCATCCGCTGCAACTGTGCGTAGACGGCGGTCCGCAGGTCGTGCATGACGCGCTGGCCGACCGTCGTGGAGATCAGGGTCTGCAGGACGCCGAAGACGCTGTT
The DNA here is from genome assembly GCF_030816615.1 of Streptomyces sp. B1I3. Lineage (NCBI taxonomy): Bacteria > Bacillati > Actinomycetota > Actinomycetes > Kitasatosporales > Streptomycetaceae > Streptomyces > Streptomyces sp. B1I3. Next base: position 6,900,837 of record NZ_JAUSYD010000001.1, on the reverse strand, counting down.
CGTCACGGCGGTGAGGATCATGCCGAGGGCGAGCAGCGTGAGCAGTCCCGTGCGCCCCTGGGGGATCGCGGTGTCCAGGATCTCGCGGAGCAGGAACGGGGAGGCGACCGACACCAGTGACGAGGCGCCGACCAGCAGCCCGACCACCGCGAGTCTGCCGCGGTACGGGTGGAAGAGGCGGAAGATGCGGCGGAGCTCGGCGGGCGGCTGCCCGGCGTCTCCGGCGGGGGGTGTCCACAGGGGTTCGTCGGGTTTCATGGGCTCCTTCGACAGCATGTGGCCGGCAGGCGCGGAACGGAGGCGTGCGGCGACGGGTGTGCAGATGTGAGAGCTTAGCTCATTGTTACCTCTACTCACAATGAACAAGGTCCTGATATTGTTCCCTCATGGACTCCCCCGACTCCGACGGCCTCCTCGCCGAGCAGCTGCTGAGACTGACGCGCCGCCTCCAGCGCATCCAGGGCCGGCAACTGGAGCCGATAGGCATCACACCGGCGCAGTTCCGTCTGCTGCGCACGGTCGCGCACTACGACGGGCCGCCCCGGATGGCCGACCTGGCCGCGCGGCTGGACGTCGTCCCGCGGGCGGTGACCACCCTGGTGGACGGCCTGGAGGCGAGCGGCCGGGTGCGCCGTGTCCCCGATCCGACCAACCGCCGGGTGGTCCGCATCGAGATGACCGATGCGGGCCGGACTGTGCTCCGCTCGCTGCGCGACGCGCGCAAGGCGGCAGCGGAAGAGATCCTGGCCCCCCTGACCACCGAACAGCGCGAGGTGCTGGGCGGTCTGATGACCGCTCTGGTCGACGGGATGCCTGAGCGCCGCTGCTGAGGCCGTCACCCCTGGCTCGGCGGGCCCTGTGGGCCGCAGGGCAGGCCGCCTGACTCCGTCGCCCCGGTGACGCCCCCGGGCCCTCCGCGGCCACGTCGAGGGGGCGTTTTCTGCGCCGCGGGAAAGCCATGGGAAAGTCCATGGTTTGGGCGCGAGAGTCCAATCGCGTCCCTTGCGGATCGGTGTTCCCGCCGTCCAGGGTCCTTGACGAGGTTCGGGAACCGTCACGCCCTTCCAGGTTCCGGACCGTACGCGCACCGTCGGATCCCCCTTTCTGGAGGCTCGATGAATGACGACGCTTCACAGGCCCAGGACCGGAACCAGGACCACGACCACGACCGGAACCAGGACCACCGGACCGCGAACGACGGCTCGCTGAGCCGTCGTTCGGTGCTTCGCACCACGGCCGGAGCAGCCGGCGTCGCCGGTGCCGGGCTCGGCCTCGGAACACTCGGCAGCGGTACGGCCTCGGCGGCGGACCGCCCTCCGGCCGGCGCCGGCTCCCCCGCGTCCACCCCCGCCCGCAGGGGCGCGACCATGGCCGGGGTGCCCTTCGGTCGGCGCTCCACCGTGCGGGTCGGCATCGTGGGGCTCGGCAACCGCGGCGGCAGCATGATCGACCTGTTCCTCGCCGTCACCGGCGTCCGGGTCGTCGCCGTCTGCGACCCCGTGCGGGCCAAGGCCGAGCGGGCGGCCGCGAAGGTGACAGCGGCGGGCAGGCCGGCCCCCGCCGTGTACACGAAGGGGGAGGACGACTACGAGAACCTCTGCAAGCGCGGGGACATCGACTTCGTCTACGTGGCGACGCCCTGGGACTTCCACTTCGAGATGGCGAAGACCGCCATGCTCAACGGCAAGCACGTCGGCGTCGAGTGTCCTGTCGCCCTGCGGCTCGACCAGCTCTGGGAGTTGGTCGATCTCTCGGAGCGGACCCGCCGGCACTGCATGCAGTTGGAGAACCTGCTGCACGGCGCGGGCGCGTACAACCATGATCTGCGCGGCCTGATGTTCGACCCCGACTACTACGAGGGCCCTTGGCGGCGGCTGTGGCACACCCGGCTGCGCGGCGATCTCTATCCCAACCACGGCTTCGGGCCGGTCGCCAACTACATGGACATCAACCGGGGTGACCGCGCGGTGAGCATCACCAGCGTCGGCTCCCCCTCGCTCGGTCTCGCCGAGTACCGCGAGAAGCACATGCCGGCCGGTGACCCGAGCTGGAAGGAGACGTACATCGAGAGCGACCGGACGATCAGTCTCGTCCAGACCGCCAAGGGCCGCGTGATCCGCCTCGAACACGACGTGTCGACGCCCCACCCGTACTCACGGATCAACAGTCTCGGCGGCACGAAGGGGGTCTTCGAGGACTACCCGGCGCGGATCTACCTCGAGCCCGATCACACGGACGACCAGTGGGGGGACTTCTCCGCCTACGCCGACTTCGACCACTGGCTGTGGAAGGAACACGCCGATCCGCCCGGTGGGCACGGGGGAATGGACTACATGCTGGTGTTCCGGCTGATGCAGTGCATGCGCCTCGGGCTCGCGCCCGACTTCGACGTGTACGACGCGGCCACCTGGACGGCGCCGGTGCCGCTGAGTCACCTCTCCGTCAAGGCCAAGGGCGCTCCGCAGCAGATACCGGACTTCACCCGTGGCGAGTGGGAGAAGTCCCGGCCGGGCATGGACTCCGAGCGGCCCGCGGAGTAGGGCGGACCGGGTCCTGGCTCCTCGCGGCCTCGCCCCGCGGACGAGTCCGCGGGGCGAGGCCGCGAGGCGAGGACAGGGGCCGAGGCCACACCCGCGCGGGGACCCGCACCGGTCACCCGGAGACGGTCTCCGCCGCTCCGGCGCGATTAATCGGTTGCCTCGGACGGGCGCGGGACGCGAACCTTGCACGGTTTGGTCCCCCATGTTCCACGCGGCCCGCCACGGGTCTCCGCCCTTCCGATCCTTGGGACGTCATGCAGATTCGCGATCTTCCGTACTCGGATCCCGGCGACCCCGATGTCCGTTCAGGCCCACGGTTTCTGTTCTGGCTCGGCCGCAGTCAGCTCACCGGCCAGCTCAAGTCCCTCTCCTGGGGGCTGCTGCACCAGTGTGCGATCGCCGGGCTGCCGCTCACCGTGGGGCTGGCGGTCCAGGCCGTCATCGACCGGTCCGGCAGGGGTCTCGCCCTGGCCGGGGCGCTCATCGTCCTCCTGGGCGTCCTCATCGCCGTGGCCGACACGATGCTCCACCGGACGGCGGTCACCAACTGGATCACCGCCGCGGCGCGCGTCCAGCAACTACTGGCCCGCAAGACGGCCGAGCTCGGCTCGGCACTGACGCGGCGGGTCGCGGCGGGCGAGGTCGTCGCCGTCTCCACGGGAGACGTGGAGAAGATCGGCTGGTTCGTCGAGGCACTGTCGCGCTTCGTGGCCGCCGCCACCGCGCTCGTCCTGATCTGCGTCGGGCTCGTCCTGTACCTGCCCTCGCTCGGCGTGCTGGTGGCCGTCGCCGTACCCGTCCTCGCACTGGCCGTCCTGCCACTGCTCCCCCGGGCCACCCAGCGGGCGGACCTGCAGCGCGAGAAGGCGGGCCGGGCCACCGAGTTGGCCTCCGACACGGTCGCCGGGCTGCGGGTGCTGCGCGGCATCGGGGGCGAGGAACTGTTCCTGGGCCGCTACCGGCGCGCCTCCCAGGAGGTCCGTGAGGCCGCCGTGCACAGCGCGCGGATGTGGGCGCTCATCTCCGCGATCCAGGTGCTGCTGCCCGGGGCTCTGCTGATCTCACTGGTCTGGTACGGGGCGACGCTGGCCGGCGACGGCCGGATCGACGTGGGTCAACTGGTCACCGTGTACAGCGCGGCGACGCTGATGCTCTTCCCCCTGCGGCACTTCGAGGAGATCGCCATGGCGTACTCCTTCTCCCGGCCGTCCGCCCAGCGCGCGGTCCGGGTGCTGTCGCTGCGGCGCAGCGCCCGGCCCTCGACGATGGACGCCATGGCGCCCGAGGGTGATCTCTACGACCCGGTGACCGGACTGATGGCGCCGCGGGGCCTGTTCACCGCCGTGGTCTGCGGTGATCCCGACGAGGCGGGCCGGCTCGCCGAGCGTCTCGGCGGGCACGCCGAGACCGGGAACACGTCACACAACGGGACCGGAGACGCGCAGCACGCCGCGACCGGAACCACGCGGCACGCCGGGACCGGGGAGACGCCGCGGGCCGGGACGGGAGAAGCGCAGCGAGCCGCGGAGACGTCCCACCCCGAGACCGGGGACACGGTCCACGGCGAGGCCGAGGACACGTCCCCGCCGGTCCCGTCGGTCCTGCTCGGCGGCGTGCCGCTGGATGAGCTGCCGCTCGAGTCCGCCCGGGCCGCGGTACTCGTCCAGGACAAGGATCAGGTACTGCTCTCCGGCACCTTGCGGGAGTTGCTCGACGTACCGTCCTCCGGGGCGGTCAGCGCCGAGGACGCGCTGACCGCCGCCCAGTGCGGTGACGTGCTGAGTGCGCTGGCCCAGGCGTCGCTCGACACGGAGGGCGATCCCATGCGCACCCGGATCACCGAACGCGGCCGGTCCCTGTCCGGGGGCCAGCGCCAGCGGCTCGCGCTGGCCCGTTCGCTGGTCACCGACCCGGAGGTGCTGGTCCTCGACGAGCCGACGTCCGCCGTCGACTCCCACACGGAGGCCCGGGTGGCCGCGGGCATCAAGCGGTTGCGTGAGGGCCGTACGACGGTGGCGTTCGCCTCGTCCCCGCTGTTGCTGGACTGCGCCGACCGTGTGGTGCTGGTGCACGGCGGCACGGTCGTGGCGGTCGGCTCCCACCGCGAACTGCTGGTGCAGGAGCCGCGCTACCGGGCGGTCGTCACCCGTGAGTCCGACGACGAGATCGCGGCACCCGCCGCATCCGAGGAGCTCGCCGGAATCGACACCCTGGGGTCGGTCGAGGCGATCGAGGAAATCGAGGAGAGGGCATGATCGGCGTCGCACCACCGGCGTACGACCCGGCCGCCCCGGAGTCGGCGACGACCCTGCCGGTCGGCGCACCGGCGACCGTACGGACGTACGTCCGCTCGTTGTTGCGGCGTCACCGGAGAGCGTTCGCGGCACTCGTCTGCGTCAACGCGATCGCGGTCACCGCGTCGATCACCGGGCCGTACCTGCTGGGCGGGCTGGTCGAGGACCTCTCGAACGGGGTGACCGACCTTCACCTGGAGCGGATGGCCGCCGTGTTCGCCCTGGCGTTGATCGTGCAGACCGTCTTCACGCGGACCATGCGGCTGCGCGGTGCGATGCTCGGCGAGGAGATGCTGGCCGATCTGCGCGAGGACTTCCTCGTGCGGGCGGTCGGGCTGCCGCCGGGTGTTCTCGAACGGGCCGGTACCGGAGACCTGCTCTCCAGGATCACTACGGACATCGACCGGCTGGCCAACGCGATGCGTGAGGCCGTGCCGCAGCTGGCGATCGGTGTGGTGTGGGTCGGGCTGCTGCTCGGTGCGCTCACGGTCACGGCCCCGCCCCTCGCCCTGGCGGTGCTGATCGCCCTGCCCGTGCTGATCACCGGCTGCCGCTGGTACTTCCGCCGGGCTCCGTCCGCCTACCGCTCCGAGGCCGCCGGTTACGCGTCGGTGGCGGCGATGCTGGCCGAGACCGTGGACGCGGGGCGGACCGTGGAGGCCCACCGGCTGGGAGCCCGCAGGATCGGGCTGTCGGACCGCAGGGTCGGGGAGTGGACGGCCTGGGAGCGGTACACCCTGTTCCTGCGCTCGGTGCTCTTCCCCGTCATCAACGCCACGTACGTGACGATTCTCGGCGCGGTACTGCTGCTCGGCGGCTGGTTCGTCATGGAGGGCCTGCTCACGGTCGGGCAGCTGACCACGGGCGCGCTGCTGGCGCAGATGATGATCGACCCCATCGGTCTCATCCTGCGCTGGTACGACGAGCTGCAGGTGGCCCAGGTGTCCCTGGCCAGGCTCGTCGGCGTGCGGGAGATCGAGCCGGACGCGGGTGACGACCTGGTCGGCCCGGACGGCCGGCAGGTGCGGGCGGACCACGTGCGCTTCGGTTACCGCGCCGGTGTGGACGTCCTGCACGAGGTGTCGCTGGACGTCGCCCCGGGTACGCGCCTCGCGCTGGTCGGCCCGTCCGGCGCGGGCAAGTCCACCCTGGGACGGCTGCTGGCCGGGATCTACGCCCCCCGTACGGGTGAGGTCACGCTGGGCGGGGCCGAACTGTCGCGGATGACGGCGGAGCGCGTCCGGGCGCACGTGGCCCTGGTCAACCAGGAGCACCACGTCTTCGTCGGGTCGCTCCGGGACAACCTGCTGCTGGCCCGCACGGGCGCCGAGGACGCGGAGCTGTGGGCGTCCCTCGCGGCGGTCGACGCGGACGGCTGGGCGGGGGCCCTGGAGGGCGGCCTGGACACCGAGGTCGGCTCGGGCGGCCTCGCTCTCACTCCGGCGCAGGCGCAGCAGATCGCCCTGGCCAGGCTGGTACTGGCGGATCCTCACACGCTGGTGCTCGACGAGGCCACGTCACTGCTCGACCCGCGGGCGGCCCGGCACCTGGAGCGCTCGCTGGCCCGGGTGCTGGACGGCCGTACGGTGATCGCGATCGCGCACCGGCTGCACACGGCGCACGACGCGGACGTGATCGCGGTCGTCGAGGACGGCAGGATCAGCGAGCTGGGCAGCCATGACGAGTTGGTGGCGGCCGACGGCGCGTACGCGGCACTCTGGCGGTCCTGGCACGGGTGAGCGCCTGCGCACCGGCTCCGGGCCATGTCACCCGCGGCCGGTGCGGGGCCGGGCCGCGCCCGCCGCACAAGAGGCGAACTCCGCCTCATCCGGTAAGGATGAGGAGTGACTGGCCCCGGATCCGGGGCAGGCGAGCGATGACCGCGTAAGCCCGAGAAGGGACGCAGACCGTGGCACGACCCAGGATTCTCGTTGTCGGCGCCGGCTTTGCCGGGATCGAGTGCGTGCGCCGGCTGGAACGCAGCCTCGCTCCCGGCGAGGCGGACATCACGCTCGTCACGCCGTTCTCGTACCAGCTCTACCTGCCCCTGCTTCCACAGGTGGCCTCCGGTGTGCTGACCCCGCAGTCGGTCGCCGTCTCCCTGCGCCGCAGCCGGCGCCACCGCACGCGCATCGTGCCGGGCGGGGCCATCGGGGTGGACACCAAGGCGAAGATCTGTGTCATCCGCAAGATCACCGACGAGATCGTGAACGAGCCGTACGACTACCTGGTGCTGGCTGCCGGAAGCGTCACCCGGACGTTCGACATCCCCGGCCTCGTGGACAACGCCCGGGGCATGAAGACGCTGGCCGAGGCCGCCTACATCCGCGACCACGTCATCTCCCAGCTCGACCTGGCCGACGCCAGTCACGACGAGGCCGAGCGTGCCTCACGGCTTCAGTTCGTCGTGGTGGGCGGCGGTTACGCGGGCACGGAGACGGCCGCGTGTCTGCAGCGGCTCACGGCCAGCGCCGTCCGGCACTACCCGCGGCTGGACCCGAAGCTGATCAAGTGGCACCTGATCGACATCGCGCCGAAACTCATGCCGGAGCTCGGCGACAAGCTCGGGCTCAGCGCCCTGGAGATCCTGCGCAAGCGCGGGATCGAGGTCTCGCTGGGGGTCTCGGTCGCCGAGGCGGGGCCCGAGAAGGTGACTTTCACGGACGGCCGGGTGCTGCCCTGCCGCACGCTGATCTGGACCGCCGGGGTCGCGGCCAGCCCGCTCGTCGCCACACTCGACGCCGAGACGGTACGCGGCCGGCTCGCGGTGACTCCCGAGATGACGCTGCCCGGAGCCGGCGGCGTGTTCGCGCTGGGCGACGCGGCGGCGGTACCGGACCTGGCCAAGGGCGACGGAGCCATCTGCCCGCCGACCGCGCAGCACGCCATGCGCCAGGGCCGTGCGCTCGCCGGCAATATCATCGCCTCCCTGCGGGGCACACCGCTGCGTCCCTACGTCCACAAGGATCTCGGTCTCGTCGTGGACCTCGGCGGCCGGGACGCCGTGTCCAAGCCCCTGGGCATCGAGCTGAAGGGCCTCCCCGCGCAGGCGGTGGCGCGCGGCTACCACTGGTCGGCGCTCCGGACCAACGTCGCCAAGACCAGGGTGCTGACCAACTGGATGCTGAACGCGATCGCCGGGGACGACTTCGTACGCACCGGTTTCCAGGCCCGCCAGCCCGCCACCCTGCGCGACTTCGAGTACACGGACGCCTATCTCACCGCGGAACAGATCCACGCGCACACCGCGTCGGCGGGTGGCCGCGGCTGAACCTGATGTCGGACCACGGTCCCTGCCGCCCGGCGGGGGCCGCCGTCATGTCTGCCGGGACAGCACGGTGTCGACCGTGTCCGCCTCCTGCGCCACCTTGTCCTCGCGGTAGCGCAGCACCCGGGCGAAGCGCAGGGTGACCCCCGCGGGGTAGCGGGTCGACGTCTGCAGCCCGTCGTAGGCGATCTCGACGACGAGTTCCGGACGGACGGTGACCACGTGCCCGTCGTCACCGGTGGACAGCTGCCGGAGCCGTTCGGTCTGCCAGGCGAGCATCGTGTCCGTCAGCCCCTTGAACGTCTTGCCGAGCATCACGAACGTACCGTCCTCCCGCCGCGCCCCCAGGTGCAGGTTGGACAGCTTCCCGGTGCGCCTTCCGTGGCCCCATTCGGCGGCCAGCACCACGAGGTCCAGGGTGTGCACGGGTTTCACCTTCAGCCAGGACGCGCCGCGCCGGCCCGCGCTGTAGGGAGCGGACTCCCCCTTGACCACCACGCCCTCGTGCCCCCGCGCCAGGGTCTCCTCGAAGAAGGCCACCGCGCTCTCGCACGCCGCAGCGTCCGCGGGGTCCGTCACGGCGACGCGCCGCACCCGCATGGCTTCGGGAACCAGCGCTGCCAGCTCCGCGTGCCGCTCGGCGAAGGGGAGGTCCAGGAGCTCACGTCCGTCCACGGAGAGTACGTCGAAGAAGACGGGGCTGACGGGGACCGCGGCCGCGACGGTGGCCACGTCGCGGCGGGAGCCCACCCGGGCGGCGGTCTCCTGGAAGGGGCGGGGCCTGCCGTCGTCCGCGAGCGCGAGGACCTCGCCGTCCAGGACGAAGCTGTCGGCCGGGAAGCCGACGGCCGCGGTGGCCAGTTCGGGCAGCCGGTCGGTGATGTCGTCGAGGGTGCGGGTGTAGACCCGTACCTTCGGCCCGTCCCGGTGCACCTGCACCCGGATGCCGTCCAGTTTCTCCTCCACGGCACAGGGCCCCAGCTTGCCGATCGCCTCGGTGACCGACCGTGCGGTGTGCGCCAGCATGGGCAGGACCGGCCGGCCGATGGTGAGCCGGAAGGCGGCGAGCGCCTCGGGGCCGTCCGCGAGCAGCGCCCGGGCGACGGCCTGGAGCGAGCCGCCGAGCATGACGGCCCGCCGTACGTCGGCGGGGAGCGCCCCGGTGGCTCCGGCCAGGGCGTCGACCGCGACGGCGTCCAGCGCTCCCTGGCGCACCTCGCCGGTGAGCAGGCCCCGCAGGAAGTGCTGTTCCTCGGCGGTGGCCGCGGCGAGGAGCCGCTGCACGCGCTCCTTGCGGGCGGCCTGCGAGCCGGGGCCGGTGAGCGCCCCGATCGCCGACAGTTCCGCGTCGGTCTGCGCCACGGTCAGCGAGGGTGTGTCCGCGGGCGCCACCGGATCGCCCAGGGCGCTCCACCCGATGCCGAGCCGCCCCTGCGGGAGGCGTCCGGCCAGGTACGGGATGACGACCGGGACGTCCTCGGGACCGGCCTCCCGGAAGAGTTCGGCCAGCAGGCCGGTCTTCCGGGTCCGCGCCGACGCCGCGGCGACCTCCAGGGACACGTGTGCGAGGCGGGCGAGCAGCATACGGTCATGGTGCTACACCGTCGCCGCTCACGGCAGCGGGCGCACCGTCCGGCGGGAAAAGCGTGCAGGCGGTCAGATGATGTTGAGGGCCGCGGCTCCGCCCACTCCCCCGAGCACCATGAACGCGGGCATCAGCACCTTGAGCTCCACCCAGCTGCCGGCCCGGAAGCGCATGACCTTCGGCGGACCTATGGGGTACCAGCGCTTGCGGCCCAGCGGTATCGGCCACAGGATCGGGCAGCCCGAGACGGTCAGCGCATCGCCGATGTCGTGGACAAGGGCGCCGAGCACGATGGGGAGCCCGAGCCAGAGGTACTCCTGGCCGGGCGCGTCGAAGAGCCAGTCCGAGCCGTTGCCCGGCTGGTCGAGCACTCCTGCGAGGATCCACGCGCTGGTGGCGCCCAGCAGCCACACGAGGACGTCGCTGGACACCCGTGCCGCCCGCCACAGCAGGCCCTCGACGGCGAGCACGAGGTGGACGAAGAGGATGCCCAGGACCGCCCAACGGCCGCCGAAGACGGCGGCGGCCGAGGCTCCGGCGCCGATCAGCACCGCCCAGAGCCAGGTGTGGGTGAGGGTGCGGTGGCCGCCGTTCCTGCGCGGGTCGCCGGGGCCCCGGGTCGCCTTGTAGACGGTGTACGAAAGCTTGTCGACTATCTCGCAGACGCCCTTGGAGACCGGTCCGAAGGCACGGGAGATGGTGGCCGACTTGTGGTCGAGGTCCGGGGCGAGTGCGGCGCCGGCGCAGATCAGTGCCCCCACGGCGAGGACGGGCCAGGGCATCGTGTGGCCCGCCGCCGCGGCCGCGGCGCCCACCCCCAGCCAGGCCGCCGCCCCTGACAATGAGTGTGCCGGTCCCATCATGGCTGTTCCGCCCCCGTCGTGATCCGGCCCTGTGCTCGGCCGGGCCGCCACTGCCCGGGCAGGGCGGCCGAGTTGAGTGGGCAGCGTATCGTCCGTGATCTTCGCGCCGTCCTCCGGTTCCCTCATCCGGACACGGGCCAGGCAAGATGGGGGTGTGACCCTTATCGATCAGCTGCCCCCGACCGCCGACCCGGACGCCCTCTTCGAGGCC